>CP080408.1:1287541-1609427 GCA_019448215.1 Thalassovita mediterranea
GCTGGTGGCTGGTCAGCATGACGTTGATGCTCGGGCCCCAGCTATCCTCATAGCTTTCCTCGGCGACATTGGCCGGAATGGCGAAACCAGCATTGTTGACGAGGATTTCGAGGCCGCCGAAATGCTCGGCAGCTTCCTTGACGACGCGCTTGATGGCGTCCCCATCGCCGACATCCATGGCCCAGCCTTTGACGTTCTCGAAGCCGGCGGCCTTGATCTCTTCCACGACCTTGTCGACGGCGTCCTGTTTGAGGTCGGTCACGGCGACATTCGCGCCTTCATGGGCAAAGAGGTGAGCGGTCGCCCGGCCCATGCCGGAGGCGGCGCCGGTGATAAGGGCGGTCTTGCCTTTGATCGAGCGGGAAAGCGGCTGGTACGGCTCCATGGGCGGGTCTCCTCCGTGATGTTTTTTGTTGAGGATGGCGTAGGGGGCAAGCGGGGCTTCGTCCATGGGTGACGTGCGGGGAGGCGGATTGGGTTTGAGAGTCCGCAATTTGCCGTCATCCCGGAATTCGCTTCAGCGAATATCCGGGACCCATGGCGGTTGAGGTTTCGCTTACCATGAGGGGATGGGGCGTTGGCGATTGGTGCGAGCGACCGGACAACCACTCGCTTCAGTGCCCTCACCCCTGACCCCTCTCCCGCGATCGGGAGAGGGGGGGAGGTCGGGTGTGGGAGGGTGCGCCCAGCCGCCATGGGTCCCGGATAGAGCCTGCGGCTCTTCCGGGATGACGGGAATGGGGGGTGGTTTTGAGTTGGCGTCACCCTCGACCGCGGAGCGGTCTGAGGGTCCATCTCCTGATCTTTATGTTTGGGATTGGCGGGGGGCGGCGGGAGATGGGCTCCCAGATGAGCTGGCGCTCATCGGGAGTGACGCGGGACGAGGGGGCGGGTGTCCGATCTTCTTTTCCGGGTCAAGGGTGAAATCCTGCGGACGCAAAGCGCCCTTGACCCGGAAAAGAAGTTCGAAAGAGGCTGGCTGTGGCCGAATGGCAGGGTCTGCCATTCGGCCTGAATGGACTGAACAGCTTTTTTGAGAAGGTATGCCCCCATCGACCCGCTTTCGCGGGCCACTTCCCCCGCATGCGGGGGAAGAAGAACCACCTTTGGTGTAATGCCATCCTCACCCGTCTACGGGGGAGGTGCCCGGCAGGGCGGAGGGGGTGGGTGGCTTGGTGGTGAGAGGTTTGCCTGCCGTGCAAAGAAAAAGCCCGCCGCGGTTTGGCCGGGCGGGCTTTTCGGTATCTGACAGGTCAGCGCGGGTTTACGCGCTTTCCTTGATCCATTCGGCGATGCGTTGTTTGGACATCGCGCCGAGATGGGTGGCGGTGACTTTGCCGTCCTTGAACATCATCAGGGTTGGCAGGCCGCGCACGCCAAATTTGGAGGCGGCGACGGGGTTTTCGTCGACATTGATCTTGGCGATCTTCACCTTGTCGGCCATTTCCTCAGCCACGGCTTCGAGGTGGGGGGACATCTGCTTACACGGGCCGCACCACTCGGCCCAGAAGTCGACCACGACCGGCTTGTCACCGGCTACGGCGTCTTCGAAATTGTCGTCTGTAATCGTTTCGGCGGCCATTTGTGCCTCCTTTGCTCTTTGTCTGCTCTTATAGATAGGAATTGTACGGATTCTTCAAAGGCGGCCAGCTAAACGCTCCAATGAGTTCTGCAATAAGCTGGTAGGGAGTTCGAAGAGGACGGGGCCGTCTGTGTAGAGCAGGCCCGCGCGGACGGTGCGCCTTGGCCAGGTCTCAGACAGGATGTGCGTATAGGCCGCCATCTGGGCGATATAGGACGCGTCGACATCCTCCACCCGCGCCGGGGCGGGGCGGTCTGTCTTGTAGTCGATGATGAGGACTTCTGTGTCGCTGACGACGAGGCGGTCGACCCGGCCATTGATGATGGTGGCACCAGAGGCGGTCTCGATTTCGCCGACAATGGCGGCTTCGGAGCGCCCGCCAGTGGCGAAAACGTGGCTGAAACTGTCATCGCTGAGCGTGCGGAGGGTGACGGCGAGGATCTCAGCGCGGGCGGTGTCATCGAGCTCTGCGTGGCGGTCTAACCAGGTGCGGGCGGCGGCCTCGCGGGCATCGGGGGCGAGCTCTGGCAGGTATTGCAGCAGGGTGTGGATGAGCTTGCCGCGTTTGAGGGCGGCGGCGCGGGCCGGGCCGAAGGGTTTCGAGACGGGGGCGGTGTCGGTCAGCAGGCGGCTGGGCGCGCGGATGCGGGTGGTGGGGCCAGTGCCGGGGGCTTGCTGTTTCGTCCAGAGGGGGGCGGCAGGCGGGGCCGCGCTGGCGCCGCTATCTGGCGTGACGGCGGGCTGGACCTCGCCATAGGTGAGGGTCTCGTCGGCATCTCCGCCATCGCCGCCTGTCAGCGACAGCATGCCCTGCCGGCAGAGGGCGTACCATGAGGTGTCGCCATAGCCTGCGCCAGATTTTGAGCCATGATGGGCGCCCGCAATGATGAGCCGGTCTTCTGCGCGGGTGAGTGCCACATAGAGAAGGCGGCGGGACTCGCGGGCCTGCGCGGTCTGTCGGGCAAGGCGGCGGGCGGCGATGACCGGCGGGTCTTCGGAGGCGCGTTTGGAATAGACCGGGATGCCACCTTCCAGCATGAAGAGCCCGTTCGTATCGGCTTTTTCTGCGCCGGTTGTGTCCGGCAGGATGACGATGGGCGCCTGCAGGCCCTTGGCGCCGTGGACGGTCATCACGCGGATTTCGCCATTGGCCTCGGCAAGGTCGCGTTTGAGCTGGCTGGTGTCGCTTTCGATCTCGGCGAGGAAAAGCTGGAGGCTGGCGGCCTCGCCCATGTCATAGCCGAGCGCGCGGTCGATAAGGGCGCTGACCGGGTCGCGGGCAGGCTCTCCGAGGCGCTGGATGAGACGGTCCCAGCCTGAGAGGCCGTCCTCGCGGCGCGTCGTCAGGGCGCGGGAGAGAAAGTCGAAAGCGGGCAGGTGGCGGTGGGCGAGGAGGTCCTCGCAGAAGGTGCGTGCCGGCGCAAAGACAGTGTCAGTCGCGGCCTGAAGCCGGTCCCACAGGCTTTCATTCTTTCGCTTATAGGCGAGCGGGAAGAGGTGATTGTCGTCATCGATGAGGCCGCAGAAGGGGCCGCGCAGTATCTCGGCGAGGGTCAGGTCATCGGAGGGGAAGAGGGCAAAGCGAATGAGGTTCAGGCAGTCCTGCACGCCGATATGGTCGAGCAGGACGAGCCGGTCTGCACCCGCGACGGGGAGCTTCTCATCCTTGAGGGCGCGGATGAGGGCGTTGAAGAGCGCGCCGCGTTTGCGCACCAGGATGAGGAAGTCTTCGGGGCGGGCGCCTTGCGGCTCGCCTTTGCGCCAGACAGGCTCACCCGCATCGACCATGCGGCGGATCTCTGCGGCGACCTGTTTGGCGAGTTTGTTCTTGGGAGAGCTCTCGCTGATATGGTCGAGCGGGGCGTCCCACGGGTCGCCTTCTTCTTCCTCAGTGTGCGGCGTGATCGGCCAGAGATCGACGCGCCCGGCCTCATCGCTGCGTTTGGCGACATGGGTGAGCGCGTCGGCCTCATCGGGCGGCATGTCGGAGAAGGGGTCGCCTGCGAAACTATCCTGATTGAAGACCGCATCGACGAAGCCGAGCACTTCCGGCGTCGAGCGGAAGGACATGGTCATGTCCGGCAGGTTTGCCTGTCCGTGGCGGGACTCTTCGGCGCCGATGAAGGCCTGCTTCTCCTGCAGGAAGCGTTCAGGGTCGGCGCCCTGGAAGGAGTAGATGGACTGTTTCTTGTCGCCGACAGTGAACTGGGTGCGCGGGTCGACGGCGCGCTCTGCACCCATTCCGGCGCGAAACTCGGTCACGAGGGCGTTGATCAGCACCCACTGGCTGGGGCTGGTGTCCTGCGCCTCATCGAGGAGGATGTGGTTGAGCCCGCCATCGAGCTTGTAGAGCACCCATTCGGCAATGCCGGGGGCGGTGAGGAGGCTTTTGGTGCGCTCGATCAGGTCATCGAAATCGAGGGCGGCGCGGGCGCGCTTTCCTGATGCGTAGCCGGAGAGGACGGGCAGTCCGACATCGATCAGCGCGGCGGTTGTCTCAAAGGCGCGGCGGGCTTTCAGGCGCTCCAGCAGGTTGCGAATGCGGAAAGCTTCGCTGCCGTCGCCGTCCTTCATCTGGTAGAGGGCGGTGGCTTCGGGGCAGAGGTCGCCGATCGCCTTGGTGTAGGGGTTGGACTTTTTCCAGTCGCCAGCCTGGGTGAGGAAGAGGCTGCAATAAGTCTCGAACCGGTCTTCAGCGGGGCGGGCTGAGAGGCAGTCGACCAGCTTGTCCAGGAGGTCGGCGTCGGTCTTTTTCAGGCTGGTCTCGCCGGAGAGGATGGAGACGATGGACTGGATGTCGGCGCGCGGGAGGTCGCAGCCCATCGCGTTCTCGACGAGTTCGGCGGCGCTTTCATCCGGGGCATTGAGGGCTGCTTTGACGTCGGCTTTCAGCGTTTCGGGGTCGCGGCCGGTGAGGTCTGTGGTGACGCTGCGCAGCGCTGAGAGAATGACCGATGCGCCGAGGCCGCCGCCAGCTTCGGAGAGGGCGGCGAGGGCGTCTGGATTCGTGTCAGCGGCGTGGAGGATCTGCTCACGCAGCGCGTCGGTCCAGAGTTCGTCAGCCTCGCGGTCCTCAATCTCGGTGAAACCCGGGGAGACGTGGGCTTCCAGCGGGAAACGGCGGAGGATGCGCGCGCAAAAAGCGTGGATGGTCTCGATGCGGAGACCGCCGGGTGTTTCGAGGGCCTGCGCAAACAGGGCGCGGGCGGCGTCGAGGTCGCTGGCCTCGTAGGTGTCAGCCGGGCGGTGCTCGAGCTCGGCAAGCTTGTCGCGCAAGGTCGCATCGTCGGCGACGGACCAGCTGCCGAGCGTGCGGAAGAGGCGGCCGAGCATCTCGTTCGCGGCGGCCTTGGTGTAGGTGACGCAGAGGATCGTGTCTGGCGCGGCGCCGGGGCGGCCGCCATCGCGGCGAAGGAGCAGGCGCGCGACGCGGTCGATCAGGACCTTGGTCTTGCCGGAGCCTGCATGTGCCTCGACCCAGGCGGAGCGGTCCGGCAGGGCGGCGTCGGCCTGCGCCTTCTGCGCGCGGGCATAGGGGGATGGAAAGTCGATCACATCAGTCATCGCCGCTCTCCGATATCCACTCATCGCGGCGGGCAAGGCGGGCATAGTCGGAGGCATAGGTCGCCCAGACAGGGCGCGGCATGCTGACATAAGGGTGCGCCGGGTCAGCAAAGCGCGCGATGAGCTGGGTCACGCCGGCGCGGGTTTCCTCAATGATTTCTTCGAGGGGCTTTTCAGGGATGGAACGCCCCGTACCATCGCCGATATTGCGGACAGCGAACTTTGAGCCGAAGCGGACATAGGTGAGCGCAGAGACGCTGTCGCTGCGAAGCTTGGTGTCGTCCTTAACGGCGAACCCATCGCCAAGCGCGATGATGGCTGAGAGAGGCATTTGCGGGTTGAGGCCTGAGCGCACCTGTTTCTCTGATGGTGGATCGCCTGTCTTGAAGTCGAGGATGGCGATGGAGCCGTCCTGATGGCGCTCCACGCGGTCAGCATTGGCGGTGACGGTGAAGCGGCCCTCAGGCATGGCGGGGGCGGTGAGGTCTGTCTGGCCGGAAATTTCGGTGTGGACGTGCCCGGCGATGAGGTGAAGGCGACCTGCGCGCCAGTCGAGATACTCAGCTGCGACTTTCCTGCGGACGGACACACCGCCGAGGATGATCTCTTCAAGTTCCCCAGCGCTGCGAAGTTCTTCTTCGATGAGCGCGACGAGACTGTCGGCCGATTTTTCGACGTCCTCATCCTCAAACTTTTCGAGGGCGGCGTGGATGGCGGTGCCGCGCGGGCGGGCATCAACCGGCATGTCGAGCGGGTCGAGCGGATAGAGGCCGAGCACTTGCTGGGCGTAGATCTTGTAGGGGTCACGGATGAGGTCTTCGATCCGGGTGACCGAGAGTTTTCGGGGCCGCGCCTCAAGCGCCGGGGTGGGGCGTGGCTCTGACGTGTAGCCCTCCGGCAGGGCAGGTGCTTCGCGCAGCGAGGTGAGCCAGTCGCGCGGGTCGGCGCCCTCTGACGGCTCAAGGACGCGGGCGGCCTCTTCCTCACCGAGGGCACCGCGAGCGAGCGTCGTCAGCCTCCATATCCACCGCGAGGCGACCGCTGGGGCGTCATCCCGGCGCCGGGCGCTGATCAGGGTGACATTCGGGGCCGCAGCCATCTGCGCAAAGTCGTGCGCCGAAAGGCCGATACGCTCATCGGGGTCAGCAAGACCGAGCTTCTTACGGAAATTACGGGGCAGGAAGGCGTCTGGTGGCGGCTGTTTTGGCCAGACATCCTCATTAAGGCCCGCGAGGATGAGCCGATCAGCGCTTTGCAGGCGAGCTTCAAGCGGGCCCCAGATGGCAAGGCGCGGATGGTCGCCGCCGGCATCGCGAACGCTGATGGTCTGGCAGTAGGATTTGAAAAGCTCTGCCCAGATTTCGGCGGGGGCAGGCTCAAGGCTGTCGCAGATGTCGGCAAAATCGCGCATCGCGGTGGAGAGGGCTGCGCCATCCTCGCCCGCCCAGGGCAGCGGCGCATCGCCAAGGTCTGCCATGAGATCGCTAACGGCTTCGAGAAAGCGGCGGCCGGAAATGGCCTCGCCATCCGGGCCAAGCCCTGCGCTGACGAGCCTCTGCTGGAGGTCAGCGATGATGCGGTGAGACGGGGCGGCAAAGTAGGGCTCTGGCCGCCCGCGCAGCGCTGCCTGATGACGCGCTTCCTTATCGAGCCGGTCGATATGGATTTCGAGGCCTTCGAAGTCTTCCCAGCGGCGCGGGCCGCGCAGGGTGTAGCGTTCCAGCGTGTCGAGGTCGTCGGTGGGCGTGACCTGCCTGTGTTTCAGCACGGCCAGCATGAGCGCGGGGTGGGTCGGGTCGCTCGCCCAGTCCATGGTGAGGGCGGCAAGGCTGCCAGAGCGGGTCTGCAGGAGCGGCGTGCCGCCGGACGGCGCAAGATCGACGCCCCAATGCTTCATCAGGGAGGAAACGCGCCGGGCAAGGCCTGCATCTGGCGTCACGAGGGCAGCGGTTTCGCCCTCGCGCTCCAGCGTCTCCCGCAGGAGCAGCGCGGCGCACCAGGCCTCATCCTGCTCATCGGCGGCTTCAAGCAGGGTGAGGCCGGAAAAGCCGTCGCGGGCAAAGTCTGCGCGCGAGCGGGCGCCTGCAAGTTCATCCAGCCGGGTCAGCCAGCCTGCGGTTTCGCTGGCCGGGGCGAGGGCTTCGTGGATCAGGGCGCGGCGGGCGCGGGCTTCATTGCTGTCTTTCAGGCCCGGCCATGGTGCGACTTCGTCGGGCAGGTAGCCGAGCCGGTCCAGCGTGCGGGCGAGCGCGGCCTGCGGGTGGCTTGGCGTCTCGACGATCTGGTCCATGGAGGCGCGGGTGAGGTCGCGGTCGAGACCCGGCAGCACGATGAGGGCGCGGGGCAAATGGAGGGCTGCCGTCATCAGCGCGAAGGCGGATGGGTCTGCGCCGGTCGAGCCTGCGATAATGACGTCGCCGCGCGGCGGACGATCGCGCCAGCTTGCGGCGGTTGCCTCCGCTGCGGCAAGGCGGCGGGCATAGGGGTCCATCCGCTGCTGGTCTTCAAGGCTGGCGGGCCAGGCTTGGGTAATGATTTTCAGGAATTCGACTGATTGCTGCCAGTGGACGGCGAGCTGTCGCTCTTCCACCAACGTATCGAGAAGGTCCCAGTTGATGCCGCCGCTGAGCGCGGCCTGATCGAGCAGGCGGGCAAGCTCTCCAGCGGCAGCGAGCGCAGAGGCGGGCGGCACCGGCGTGTCCTGCTTTTCGTAATAGGCAGAGACGAGCCGCGAGAGCTGGCCGAGGCGTTCGGCGCCAGACAGGGCGGGCGGCAGGTCTGCAAGGGCCGACTCAACGCCTGGGGGCGGCTCATCGTTTTCGAGGTCACCGAGCGGGCGGATCTCTGGCATGAGCAGCGTCTTGACGCCTGCCGCGCGATAGATGGCGAGGGCGAGCGCGCGGGCAGACCGTCGGTTCGGCACATAGATCAGATCATCGGCCAGCGCGTCGGGATGGGCGGCGGCGTCCTTTTCCTCGACAAGGGCGCGCGCAAGTTCATTCAGGAAGTTCGCGCCGGGCGGGATGGTTCGAAGTCGCGGCGCGCCGGGAGCAAATAGGCCGGGCCCGCTCATGCGCCGAAGCACCTCAGCCACATTTCGGCATCCTTGAGGGATTTCGGATCACCGACATGCAGCCAGAACCGGTCGAGCGGCAGGCCCTGCATCCGCTTTTTCTCAAGCAGGCCAGACCAGACGCGGAAGGCGGAGAAAGGCTCTGCCGGGTATTCGGCATAGAGGGCAGGCTTTGCAATGCGCAGGCCCGCATAGGCCCAGGCCGCTGACGGGTCATCGCCGCGATGGGTGATGAGGCCGTCATCGGACAGGTGGAAATCGCCCTTTCCGGAAAAGCCGAGACAGCGCTCACGGTCAGCCAGAAGCAGGATTTCATCGGCGTTTGCCGGGTCGTATGTGTCGGCCAGTGCCTTCAGCGGCGCGCTGTCACCCGGTGCCCAGAATGCATCCGTGTTGACGACGAAAATCGGGTCTTCGCCGAGAAGGCTGGCAGCTTTCGAGATAGCGCCGCCGGTTTCGAGCACTTCTTCGCGTTCGTCGGAGAAGACGACTTCGACCCCGCCAATGCCGCGCGAATGGGCCTCCACCTGATCGGCGCACCAGTGCGTGTTCACGACGAGGCGCTTCACGCCTGCCTCAATGAGCGGTTCGATCTGGCGGTCCATGAGGCGTTTGCCAGCGACTTCGATCAGCGGTTTGGCTGTCGTGTCGGTCAGCGGGCGCATGCGGGTGCCGAGACCTGCAGCGAGGATCATGGCGGTGTGGGGGATGGTCATGTTCTGGAGGCCCCATGTTTCTGGCCTGTTGAGATAGGTCCCCACCCCGACCCTCCCCGTGAACGGGGAGGGGGTGCAAACGTTGCGGTCAGGTCTCCCTCCCCGCCTGCGGGGAGGGTCGGGGTGGGGCGAAGAATTACGTGGCCCATCCTTACGCCTCCTCAAAAATGAAGGGGGCGGTGTCGGCGACGAAGGCGGCCATGCCGGCGGCGGCGGGGTGTTCGAGGTTGCGGGCCAGAAGCTGTTTCTGGCGCGGCAGGAAGAGCTTGTAGCGGGCCTTGCCGTCGCGCTCGATCAGGCGGGCGAAGATGCCGACGATGCGCAGCGCGTTCAGCGTGCCGATAATCGCGAGGCGTTCGAGGAAGTCAGCCTCTGCCTTGCCGGTCCTGTCGAGATAGGTGCGGATGGCGGCCGATTGGGCGGCGGGGGAGACGGGACGGCGGGCGTCCTGGACCAGCATGGCCATGTCCCAAGCGTCCCAGCCGACAACGGCGTCCTGAAAGTCGAGCAAGCCGACACGGGCGCGGCCATCCCGCTCTGGGAGCCAGATCAGGTTTTCGGCGTGATAGTCGCGCAAGGTGAGCTCTCGCGGAAAGGCCTGCGCGCGTTCTATCAGGGCAGCGAGTTCGCTTTCCCAGCGCGCACGGTCGGCGTCCGAGAGGGACATGCGGGGGTCGAACTTCGGGTACCAGTTGGCAAACAGGCTGGCATTCACATTGAGGGCCAGCGTGTCGAAATCGAGGATCGGCCATGTCCGCTCGAGGGCGGTGAGTTCTTTCGGGATGTCGAGGGCGTGCAGGTCTGCAAGTGCGCCCGCGGCGGCGGTGTAGAGTTCGACCTCGTCGGCCCCCTTCTCGATGAGGCGGGCGAACTCTTTCTGGCTGCCGAAATCCTCAATGACGGCGAGGCCGAGGGCGGCGTCGCCCGCGAGCACTTCCGGCGCACTGAAGCCATTGGTGCGCAGCCAGCCACCGATGGCGGCAAAGGCTTCGACGCGGGAGGCGGCAAGGCGGGACTGCTTGTTCCAGCCGCCAGCAAGACGTTCTTCGTGGCCCATATCCGGGGTGCACGGATCATCCTCGACCAGCGGGGCGTCCATGAGGAGGGCGGCTTCGCCATCAGCGCGCGACAGGCGGCCATAGCGGCGCGTCGAGGCGTCGGCATTCAGCCAGTCGAGACGCGCATCGGCCCAGCCGGCGCGGGTGAGAAAGGCCTCGATCTCGGCCTGCCTGTCTGCGTCAAATCCCATGGAGCCGAGACTGCCAGTCTTCGCCATGCGGTTCCAGCCTTGCTGTGCGACCTTCGGCGGTTTGTTCGAGGGTGAGGTCGAGCCGCCAGGCAGGCAGGTGCTCGCCTGCCTTGAGCGGCCATTCGATGAGGGCGAGGCCGCCAGCGGTTTCGTCCCAGCCAAGCTCTGTCACCTCGTCCGGGTCTTCGATCCTGTAGAGGTCGAAATGGTAGATGGTGAGGCCGTGCGCGTCATAGGTCTGGACCAGCGTATAGGTCGGGCTGGGCACTTCTGTGGGGGCGCTGCGCAGCGCCGAGATGAGCGCGCGGGAGAATGTGGTCTTGCCCGCGCCAAGCCCGCCATGAAGGGCGATCACATCGCCAGCCTTCAGGTGCGGGGCGAGGCGGGCGGCAAGGCGCGCGGTCGCGGCCTCATCTGCGAGGTGAAGTTCGAGACTGTCGGCCATCAGAGTGTGTCCAGTGTCTGGCTGACGGCGGCCAACAGGGCATCAGTCGGCTCACAGCCTGCAGAGAGGCGGACATAGCCGGGGGCGACATCATCGCCCCAGCGGGCGCGGCGCTCTCCGCTCGTCTGAATGCCGCCAAAACTGGTGGCGTGGAAGATGGCCGGGCAGTCGTCGATGAAGCGTTCTGCGGTCTCTTCGGTCTTGAAGGTCGCGCCAAGGACGAAGCCCGGGCGGACCATCTGCTTTGCGGCGATGGCGTGCGAAGGGTCGTCTTCAAGGCCGGGGTAGCGGACGGTGGACACGGCCGCGTGGCCTTGCAGGAGGCGGGCGAGGGCGTCTGCATTTGCACACATACGCTCCAGCCGAAGCTCCAGAGTCATGAGGCCGCGATAGGCGAGATAGGCTTCGGCAGGACCGGGCGTTGCGCCTGAGAGCTTGCGCCACTGGCGCACCCGCTCGATCAGGGCCTCATCCTTTGAGGCGACATGGCCGAACAGGACATCGGAATGGCCGGCCAGCGCCTTGGTGTCCGAGGCGACCACCATGTCGGCGCCGAGGGCGAGCGGGTCCTGCAGGAGCGGAGTGGCCGTCGTGTTATCGACGCAGACTTGAGCGTCGGCAGCATGCGCACGCTCACAGATCGCCTTGATATCGCAGACGTCGAGACCCGGGTTGGAGGGCGTTTCCAGCCAGACAAGGTCAAAGCCTGAGAGGTCATAGGTGTCCATCTGGCGCGTCGGGACGAGGACAGGCTCAATGCCGTGCTGGCGCAGGAAACCGTCGATCAGGACACGGACGGTGTAGTAGCCATCAGACGGTAGCAGGACGCGCGCGCCGGGGCCTGCGAGCGCCATGAGGGCAGCGGTGACGGCGGCCATGCCGCTTGGAAAGCAGATGGTGGGCGCGTCTTCGAGCGCGCCGATCGCGTCTTCTATGGCCTGCCAGCCGGGATTGTCGAAACGGCCATAGGGGAATGGGTGGTCAGGCGCGCCGGGCAGCGCATATTTCGCGGCATTGATGATGGGCGGGGCGAGGGGCTCACCCTTGGCGACTTTGCGGGCGCGGCCATGCAGCATGTCGAGGACGCGGCGCTGCGGATTGCTGTCCTGGTCTGTCATCGGCTGAGCCCTCTCATCGCCCTGTCTTGCCTGATCGGGATATCGCGGCGCGCCCGCCATCTCAAAGGAATTAGCGCGGCTGATTGCAGCTTTCGCAGTTCTAGGGTATGCACCCTAGAAAAATGTGGGAGGATAAATCATGCCGGATACGGCCCAGCTTGTTGAAAACGATGTGCTTGCCAGAAACCTTGAAGGCCCGATCGACAAGGTCGACCCCAGCGAGGCGGCTTTGTTCGAGCAGAATGTGCATCATGAAGTCTTCCGCCGGCTGCGCCGCGAGGACCCGGTCCACTTCCTGCCGGACAGCGCTTTCGGGCCGTACTGGTCGATCACGAAATTCCAGGACATCGTGACCGTCGATTCCAACCATAAGGTCTTCTCGTCCGAGCCGAGCATCGTGATCGGCGACCCGACCGACAATTTCCAGCCGCCCATGTTCATCGCCATGGACCAGCCCAAGCATGACGTTCAGCGCCGGGCCGCCCAGCCAGCCGTCGCACCGACGCAGCTCTCAGAGCTCGAGGCGCTGATCCGCGAGCGGGTCTGCACCATTCTCGACGACCTGCCGGTGGGCGAGGAGTTCAACTGGGTGGAGAAGGTGTCCGTCGAACTGACCACGCAGATGCTGGCGACGCTGTTCGATTTCCCGTTCGAGGACCGCCACAAGCTGCCTTTCTGGTCAGACGTTGCGACCACGTCCGATGCGGTTGGGGTTGTCGGCGCCGACATGGAATGGCGCATGAAGCACCTGACCGAGTGCCTCGAATACTTCTCCCGCCTCTGGGTGGAGCGCGCGAACCAGCCGCAGAAATTCGATTTCATTTCTCTGCTCGCCCATAGCGATGACACAAAGCACATGATTGATGAGCCGATGGAGCTGCTCGGCAATCTCATGCTGCTGATCGTCGGCGGGAATGACACGACGCGGAATTCGATTTCCGGCGGGGTCTATTTCCTGAACAAGTTTCCCGGTGAGTATGAAAAGCTGAAAGCCAATCCTGCGCTCATCCCGAACATGGTGTCAGAGATCATTCGCTATCAGACGCCGCTCGCGCATATGCGCCGCATCGCGCTCGAGGATTTCGAGCTTGGCGGCAAGACCATCAAGAAGGGCGACAAGGTCGTCATGTGGTATGCGTCCGGCAACCGCGATGAAGAGGTGATCGAGAATGCCGACGAGTTCCGGATCGATCGGGAGAGGGCGCGCCATCACGTGTCCTTCGGGTTCGGCATTCACCGTTGCATGGGTAACCGCGTCGCAGAGATGCAGCTGCGCATCCTGTGGGAGGAAATCCTGAAACGGTTCGATCATGTCGAAGTCGTCGGTGAGCCCGAGCGGGTCCAGTCGAACTTTGTGACGGGCTATGTGAACCTGCCAGTCGTGTTGCACGCGAAAGCCTGATGGCGGCCGGTACACGCGAGAAGATCATCGAGGCGGCCCGCCAGCTGTTCAACCGGCTGCACTATGGCAATGTGACGACGGCCATGCTGGCGGAGGCCGCCAGCATTTCCGAAGGCAATCTCTGGTATCACTTCAAGACCAAACGCGACCTTCTAGAAGCGATCACAGAGGATTTTCTCGCTTTCAATGCAGAGCGTATGAGCTATCGCCCGAACCCGGGCGATGTGCTCGGCTCCTATGTCGACTATCTGGGCGTGCTGGCGAGGGAGTTGCGGACCTATCGCTTTCTTTACCGCGACCAGGCCGATTATGGCGCGCATTCGGACGCGCTTCAGGCAAAGCTGCCTTACATCCATGAAGTGTCGCTGGAGAATTTCAGCGCCTATTTCCGGGCGATGAAGGATGCGGGGCTTCTGGATATTGAAGACGAGGAGATCCCGGATCTCTCCGTAAATGCGGTCCTCGTCCTGCGATACACACTCGAATATCTGCGCGAGTCCGGGAAGGCAGAGACCGAAGGATCTGGCGCGGTCATGGGCGGTATCCGGCAGCATTTGACCTTGTTCTCCCATCGCCTTACCAGCGCCGCTAAAGCAGAGCTGGAAGCGCGAATTGGCGCACTTGCGCGCGATGGCTTGAAAAATCGTGACGCCTGCGTCATGAATGCGCGCAATTAGGGAGGAGAACAGGTTTGGACCTGTCGGCAGCAAAGAAGATCGTGGTCATTGGCGGCGGCCAGGCGGGCGCGCAGGCGGTTCAGTCGCTGCGCCAGTTTGGCTATGAAGGCGAGATCACGCTTGTCGGCGACGAAGCAGCCCTGCCTTATCAGCGTCCTCCCCTCTCCAAGGCCTATATGAAGGGCGAGCTGGCCGAGGACCGGCTCTATTTCAAACCATCGGCCTGGTATGAAGACAACAAGGTCGAGACGCTGCTTTCACAGCGGGTTGAAAAGATCGACCGCGCCAATCGTCAGGTCCTGCTGCAGCATGGCGGGCATCTCGATTATGACGCCGTGATCATCGCGACAGGCTCGCGCCCTCGTCCGCTGCCGGTGGAAGGCGCCGACCTTGAGAATGTGTTCGAGCTGCGCGGGCTTGCCGATGTGGAGCATATCCAGCCAAAGATGATCCCCGGCCACAGGCTGGTGATTGTCGGCGCGGGTTATATCGGCCTCGAAGCAGCCGCTGTGGCGCGCCAGTTGGGCCTTGAAGTCACCGTTCTGGAGATGGAGCAGCGCGCGCTCGCCCGTGTGACGAGTCCGGTTATCAGCTCTTTCTATGAAGCGCTTCACATGGAGCATGGCGTCGACGTGCGCTGCGGTGCGCGTCTCGGCAGCCTGAAGGGCAAGGGTGGCAAGCTGACCCATGCGGTGCTGGCGTCCGGTGAAGAGATCGAAGCCGACATGGTGCTGGCCGGGATCGGCATCATCCCGAATGTTGAACTCGCTGAAGAGGCGGGTCTGCCCTGCAAGAATGGCATTATCGTCGACGAAGACGCCCGCACCAGCGACCCGCGCATCTTTGCGGCCGGTGACTGTACGGTCCGCCCGCTGGCGCACTATGCGCGTACGGGCCGGCTTGAGAGCGTTCACAATGCGATCGAGCAGGGAAAGCTCGCGGCGGCCGCCATTATGGGCAAGCCGCGCCCGGCGCTGGACTGCCCGTGGTTCTGGTCTGACCAGTACGACATCAAGCTTCAGATCGCCGGCCTGTCGCAGGGCCATGACGAGGTCGTCGTGCGCGGCGACATCGACGCGAAAAAGTTTGCGGCCTTCTACAAGAAGAATGGACGCCTCATCGCAGTGGATGCCATTAACAGCCCGCCGGAATTCATTGCATCGAAACGACTGATCATGTCTGGTGCATCCGTTGCGTCTGAGACGCTTGCGGATACATCCATCAGCATGAAGGAAATTGCGGCTGCGGCCGCCTGAGGAGACAGGGAATACACATGCCGACCATTACCTATATCGACCACGACGGAACCGAGCGCCCAATCGAGGCCAAGAACGGCGAGACCGTGATGGAAACCGCCATCAAGAATTCGGTCCCCGGAATCGACGCCGACTGCGGTGGCGCCTGCGCTTGCGCGACCTGCCACGTCTATGTCGACGAAGCCTTTATGGACAAGGTCGGCCAGCCAGAAGAGATGGAACAGTCCATGCTCGACTTCGCAGAGAATGTTCAGGCCAATTCGCGCCTGTCCTGCCAGATCCAAGTTTCCGATGATCTGGACGGCCTGCGCGTCACGACGCCGGAAAGCCAGCACTAGGCTGACACTGTGCAGTACAGTGAGCTGATTGCCGGGCTGCAACGCGGCCAGGCCGGGCGTATTGAAGCCGCGATCCCAGACGACTGGATGCAGGGCCGCACGACCTATGGCGGCCTGACGGCGGCGCTCTGCCTTGAGGCGGCGCTGGAGCTTGTACCGGACATGCCGGTTCGCGCTGCGCAGGTTGCCTTCGTCGGCCCTGTTGGCGGAAAGGTGGTTATCTCGCCGACGGTCCTGCGGCGCGGCAAGTCGTCTGCCTTCGTCAATGCCGACCTTGTCAGCGAAGACGGCGTCATGGCGCGCTGTATCTTCACTTTCGGGGCCAAGCGCCCGTCCCAGATCAACAAGTCGTCGATCGTACAGCCTGAGGTGGACGGGCCAGAGGCCTACCCGTCCTTCTTCGGGTCTGGCAGGCGCCCCAACTTCGCGCACAATTTCAATGTGCGTCTGGCCAAGGGGCAGCCGCCGGTGAGCGGCGCCGAGCGCGGCGACATAACCCTATGGCTGCGTCACAAGGATGAGGGTGCGCTCTATAATGCGACGACGCTGCTATCGCTTGCCGATGCACCGCCGCCAGCGGCCATGTCCATGATGGTGGAGCCGGGCCCGATCAGCTCCATGACATGGATGGCTGAATTCCTGACCGACGAGATCACGACGACCGAAGGCTGGTTCCTCGTCCACCATGAGGCGCAGGCGACGCGTGACGGCTATTCCAGCCAAGCGATGCGCCTCTGGAACGCCGGGGGCGAGCCGCTCATGATCGGCCGCCAGACCATTGCGGTTTTTGCCTGATTGAGATCCCGACTAGACCAATTCCGCTTTCAGCGGGATCGGTCGTCGGTTTGTTTCCGCTCACGCGAGCCTGCTGAAGCGGGCGGCTCCGCGGGGGCAGCGCATTCGCGCCGGGCTCGCCTTGAACGCCTCCGCGTTTCCGTCGAAGTCGGAAACGCTCTAGGCGCCGGGCGTCACGATGGCGGTGACCTTGGTGTAGGTGCGGCCATCGGGTGTTTGGGCTTCTGTCGGTCCTGAGAACTCAATCGCCGTGCCCTGGCCAGAGACGAGGCGCATGCCAGCTGTGCTCGCCGCGCTTTCCCTGAAGCCGTTGGCCTTTGCCGCGTTTGCAGCAACCTCCAGCGCCGTTTCTGCGGGGAGCCCGACGGCGATGACTTCGCAGCGGTCATACGGGTCGAGCTGCATCTGGACGAGGCCTTCAGCAAGCTGCCAGACAGGGAGGGTGTCGCTTGAGACGACCGGGATCTTGTTGTCATCGATGAGGCGAATGCGTGTTGCGCCCTTCACCTCGAATTCAGCAAAGCTCTGCTTGCCTTCAATAGCGGGCGCGCAATGGGCGGTCACCGCGTCGGCGAACGCCTTGAAGCCCGCGCTTTCATCGATGTAGGCGCCGTCCTTGTAGTAGGCGCGTTCGTCCTGCGAGACGCAGGCCGTGGCCAGAAGGGTAGCGCCCGCGATAAGGGCGAGGTGTCTGGTTTTCATTATCTTGTCTCCCCGTGAGTTGCGGGAGGATGACATAAGACCTGCAGATACACAAAGACCGCCCGTTTCGGGGCGGCCTTGTTGAGTCTGGATTGCCGAAACGTCTCTAGTGGACGATGGCTGATTTGAGGTCGCTCAGATAGTCGACCTGTGCCTTCAGCGTTGCGGCGTGCGGGCCTTCCTTGCCTTCGGCAGCCAGTTTGTTCTTGGCTTCTTCAAGCTCAGCATCGACCTTGGCTGTGTCGACGGTGGAGAGGTCCACAGCTTCTTCGGCGAGGATGGTGAGTCCAGCTGGCGTCACATCGGCAAAGCCGCCGCGCACGAACAGGCGCATCTTGGTCGTGTCGTTTTCAAGAACGCGGACGACGCCGTTTTTCAGCGTGGTCATGAAAGGCGCGTGATTGACGAGTACGCCAAACTCACCCTCGGTGCCGGGCGCGATCACGTGATCGACCTCGCCAGAGAAAAGCTCCTTGGCGGGCGAAACGAGAGAGAAGTGCAGCTTGCTGGCCATGAAAGTACGTCCGAGTTAATTGCTGCGGCCTGAATACAAGTCTGAGCGCCAATGTCTACCGGGACTTGCTGTCGCGGTGGGCTGGCAGGGCCTGTCGTCGTTCAATGCCTGAGCAGGAAGAGCGTGGAGTGGGGAGAGGCGCTATCGGTCTCGCTTGCGGCATAAGTTATGGAGTAGGTGTCCCCGCCAAACTCGAATGACTTCAACATGCCGTGTAGTGGGCTACAACGTCCGGCTTCGCGAAGACGAAAGCCAGTGCGGAAGACCTCAAAATTCTGACCTTCATGTGCCCCACAGATAAATAGGCGGCTTGCGTCGAACGACCTGTCCTTATCCTCAAGCCAGTCATAGATCGCATTTTCCGGCACGGTTATCTGCGCACGATCGTTACCGTCGGCATAAAGAGACGCGCAGGACTGGTCACCGAAGGCGAACTGTACCGGAGCTGAGTCGGCCGAGGCCAATTGCTGCGCGGTGTCGCTGAAGTCCAGAACCTCCGGCTGGACCATTATTTCCTCAACATGCTGCGCAAAAGGCGTACTGCCGCCGATCACCGCCACACGCGTCGTGAGGGTGAACGCGTTGCGCAATTGCAACGTGTCGAACCCGGCCGGTTCAAGGTTGCTATTGGCGGGGTCAGAAATGAAGCGATCAGGATTGTCGGCAGACAGATAGTTCAGACAGGTATCGAGGGATGATGCGATCCAGTCCTTATAGGCGCCCAGATCAGCCGCACGTTCCTGCATTACGGCGAATGGTTGGCTGTTTCTGGGGGCTGGCGCGGCGCTTCGCTGGCTACTTTCGCTATTGTCGCAAGCCCCCAGACTGATGGCAGCAAGAAGACAGATAATGGAAACTCTAGCCTTGGCGTTTTTCCTCAACATGCCGCGATTGCTCACCGTTTCCCCCCCAAACGAAACCAGCCGCATCATTTCTGATGCGGCTGTAGACTTCAATTGAAAGTTGGAAAGGCCGTTATGACGTGTACAGCTTGGCCGTCGCTATTCCGGCTCACATCCGCCGACAATACCGTCGAGTATGGTCACGATTGAGCGTGCCATACCGGCGCTGCCCTGAAGGGTGATCTTCGCATCATTGCCGCCAAGAACAGTGAAGACGATGACCTCTAGCCGCGAGGAATGCGGAATGCCGTGAGCTTTCTCTGTCTCGCTTCCGAAGCCTGGCACGTCGACCGGTCCAGTCTCAAGCGATTCCAGCCTGGCGAGGGCCGGAGCGAAAGCGTCACAGGTGCGGCTCGTCCAGATGCGGGTCCGGAGCCCGCTTGTACGGAAGGCGTCACCGTTCTGGTAGCCGGACCAGTCCACATCGATCTTGTAGAGTTCGACGTCTGGCGAAACGCCTTGCGCGCGCAAATGTGCTGCGGCGCGGACAGGGTCGAAGGCGGCGCCCTGATAGGACAGGGCGGTCTGTTCTGACTGCGGCCCGTCAATAAGGCGAACCTGCCAGTAGCAATGCTCTGCAATCTCGGCGTGGGTGAGATGGTTCGAACCTACGACATTGATGTCAAAGTCGCGGGGATGGCTGGTGCAGAGGCGCTCCAGCCCACCGGCAACGTCCCGGAAGTACCAGTCAGCATGGATGCGAAGGGAGAGGAGCTGTGTGAAGGCGGGGCCTGTAAGTCTGGCGATGTCGCGCGCCTGACGCTCTGTGATCGCAGCATCGGCCTCGTCCTGGAGCCAGCCGACGAAATCGCTGTACATGGCGGGCGTGTAGAAACCGTCGACAGTCTCCGGCGTGCCTTCGGGCAGAGCAGGCGGCGGCGGGGGTGGGACGGCAGTAGCAGGCAGGGTGAAGGGCGCCAGCGCCAGAAGGCCCGCAACCAGAACACGTCTCATTTTCGAGGATCCCAAAAGAAAACAGCCGCATCGTTTCCGATGCGGCTGCTTAAAGCAATAGAGATTCGATGGACGCTTAAGCGTCTGCCATCATCTTTTCGGCTTTCTTCATGGCCTGGTCCATGCCGCCGACCATGTAGAAGGCTTGCTCTGGCAGGTGGTCATAGTCGCCAGCGATGAGGCCCTTGAAGCCCTTGATCGTGTCTTCGAGCTTGACCTGCTCACCAGGCGAACCGGTGAAGACTTCAGCAACGTCGAATGGCTGCGACAGGAAGCGCTCAACCTTACGGGCGCGGGCCACGACGAGTTTGTCTTCTTCAGACAGCTCGTCCATGCCGAGGATGGCGATGATGTCCTGCAGTTCCTTGTAGCGCTGCAGGATTTCCTGCACGCCGCGGGCAACTTCGTAGTGCTCTTCGCCGACGACCATCGGGTCGAGGATACGCGAGGTGGAGTCGAGCGGGTCAACAGCCGGGTAGATACCCTTTTCCGAGATCGCGCGGTTGAGAACCGTGGTCGCGTCAAGGTGGGCGAACGAGGTCGCTGGTGCAGGGTCGGTGAGGTCGTCAGCCGGAACGTAGATGGCCTGGACCGAGGTGATCGAACCCTTGGTGGTGGAGGTAATACGCTCTTGCAGGGCGCCCATGTCGGTTGCCAGCGTCGGCTGGTAGCCCACAGCGGAAGGAATACGGCCAAGAAGTGCGGACACCTCGGAGCCTGCCTGCGTGAAGCGGAAGATGTTGTCGACGAAGAACAGGACGTCCTTGCCTTCCTGGTCGCGGAAGTACTCGGCCTGTGCGAGGCCGGTCAGAGCGACGCGGGCACGGGCGCCAGGAGGCTCGTTCATCTGGCCGTAGACCAGCGTCACGCGGCTGTCGCCTTCGAGGTTGATCACGTTGGATTCGATCATCTCGTAATAGAGATCGTTACCTTCGCGCGTACGCTCGCCGACACCTGCGAACACAGAGTAACCGCCGAACAGCTTTGCGATGTTGTTGATCAGTTCCTGAATGAGAACCGTCTTGCCGACGCCTGCGCCGCCGAAGAGGCCGATCTTGCCGCCTTTTGCGTATGGGCAGAGTAGGTCGATGACCTTGATGCCGGTGACGAGGATCTCAGCCTCGGTGGACTGGTCGACGAATTCAGGGGCTGGCGCGTGGATCGGGGCGCGCTGCTTGGTTTCGACAGGGCCGCGCTCATCGATCGGCTCGCCGATGACGTTCATGATACGGCCGAGCGTTTCCGGACCAACCGGCACGCGGATCGGCTCACCAAGGTCTTTCACCGGGTGACCGCGAACGAGGCCTTCGGTGGAGTCCATTGCGATGGTGCGGACCGTGTTCTCGCCGAGGTGCTGGGCAACCTCGAGGACAAGGCGGTTGCCATTATTGTCGGTTTCCAGAGCGTTCAGGATGTCTGGAAGGTGGCCATCGAACTCAACGTCGACGACGGCGCCGATAACCTGTGAAATCTTGCCAGTCGTGGCGGATGCAGAGCTGCTCATGGAAGGCGTCTCCTTGGGAGCGGATGTCGTTTTGGTCTTTGTGGAAGCTGGCTTTTTGGTTGCCGCCGGCTTAGGGGCAGTATCCTTTTTGGCTGCCGCGGCGATGGCCGGGGCAACATCGGACACCTTTATGCCGCGACGCTCGCTTGCCTGTGCAGGCTTGCAGACGCCGCAGTCGCGGGTGTCCTTCTGGCCGAGCGACTGTGCGGTCGTCTCTGCCTCGGCATAGGTCTTGAACGGCCCATGCCACTTGTCATCGTCATTGGTCTGGTCGCCGCCGACACCCTGGCCGTGATTGCAGTACCGGCAATCGGCCGCGTGCACCCGTGCGCGCTTGTTCGAAAAGTGTTCGTAGACCCAGAAATTCATCGTCTCGTCCCCTTAGAGGGCCTCCGCACCGGAGATGATCTCGATCAGCTCCTTGGTGATCTGGGCCTGACGCGCCCGGTTATATTCCATCGACAGGTCGTCGATCATCTCACCGGCATTGCGGGTCGCATTGTCCATAGCGGTCATGCGGGCCGCCTGCTCACCTGCGCCGCTTTCCAGCATGGCGGAGATGATCTGCGTGTTGATGTAGCGCGGCAGGAGCGTCTCGAGGATCTCTTCCTGTGACGGCTCATAGATATAGGTCGCGCCCTTGAGATCGATTGTCTCGGCGTTTTCCGGGGCCTGTGCAGGAATGAGCTGCTGGGCGACGGGCACCTGGCTGAGCACATTCTTGAACTGGCTGTAGACGAGGGTGGCGACGTCGAACTCACCTGCCTCGAAACGGCCGGTGATTTCCTTGCCGAGGCCGATACCGGCTTCGGAATAGTCGTTGCCCTTGACGTCAGAGAGGTCGAGGTGGCCGACGAAAAGCTCGCTATAGTCGCGCTTCAGCTGTTCGCGGCCCTTCTTGCCGACCGTCAGGATCTTGACGGTCTTGCCAGCACCGGCGAGCTCGGCGATCAGGCGGCGGGCTTCCTTCACCACATAGGTGTTGAAGCCGCCAGCGAGGCCGCGCTCAGAGGTGAGGACGACGACCAGATGGGTCTGGTCGCTGCCCGTGCCGGACAGAAGTTTCGGGCCGCTGGAGCCTTCGCCCATGGAGCCTGCAAGGTTTGCCACAACGCTGGCCATACGCTGGGCGTATGGACGCGAGGCGGCCGCAGCATCCTGGGCACGCTTCAGCTTGGCCGCTGCAACCATCTGCATGGCCTTGGTGATCTTCCGCGTGGATTTCACGCTGTTGATCCGGTTTTTCAGATCCTTGAGGCTGGGCATCGCTCAGCTCCTGATAGCGTGGCGTCTTAGGCGAACGACTTGGTGAAGTCTTCGAGGGTCGATTTGATCTCGGCTTCGATCTCGTCGGTCAGCGCCTTGTCCTTGCGGATCTTGGCGAGGAGGTCCTTCTTGGCACCGCGCAGGTGGGCCAGAAGCTCCTTCTCGAAGCGCGTCACGTCGCGGACAGGAACCTTGTCGAGATAGCCGCGCGTACCGGCATAGATCACGACGACCTGCTCTTCCATCTGCAGCGGCGAGAATTGCGGCTGCTTGAGGAGCTCGGTGAGGCGCTCACCACGGCCGAGAAGGCGCTGGGTTGCGGCGTCGAGGTCGGAACCGAACTTCGCGAAGGCGGCCATCTCGCGGTACTGGGCGAGTTCACCCTTCATCGAGCCAGCAACTTTCTTCATCGCCTTGGTCTGTGCAGCAGAACCCACACGCGACACCGAGAGGCCGACGTTCACGGCCGGACGGATACCGGAGTTGAAGAGGTCGGTCTCGAGGAAGATCTGACCATCGGTGATCGAGATGACGTTGGTCGGGATGTAGGCCGACACGTCGTTCGCCTGGGTCTCAATGATCGGCAGGGCGGTCAGCGAACCGGAACCGTAGTCCTCGTTCAGCTTTGCTGCGCGCTCGAGCAGGCGGGAGTGGAGATAGAAAACGTCGCCCGGGTAAGCTTCGCGGCCCGGTGGGCGACGAAGAAGCAGGGACATCTGACGGTAAGCAACAGCCTGCTTGGACAGGTCATCATAGATGATCAGGGCGTGCATGCCATTGTCGCGGAACCACTCGCCGATCGTGCAGCCGGTGAACGGTGCAAGATACTGGAGCGGAGCAGGCTCGGAAGCCGTTGCGGTCACGATAACGGTGTAGTCGAGGGCGCCGCGCTCTTCGAGCGTCTTGACGACCTGGGCAACCGTGGAGCGCTTCTGGCCGATGGCGACATAGACACAGAACAGCTTCTCGCTGTCGTCTTTCGCAGCATCGTTGGTCTGCTTCTGGTTCAGGATGGTGTCGATACAGATCGCGGTCTTGCCGGTCTGACGGTCACCAATGATCAGCTCGCGCTGGCCGCGGCCAACCGGGATCATGGCGTCGATTGCCTTGAGGCCGGTCATCATCGGCTCGTGAACCGATTTACGCGGAAGAATGCCTGGGGCTTTCACGTCGACGCGGTTACGGTCTGCGACGTCTGCGATCGGGCCTTTGCCGTCGATCGGCTCACCCAGCGGGTTCACGACGCGGCCGAGAAGACCCTTGCCGACTGGTGCAGCAACAATCTCGTTCAGGCGCTTTACGTTGTCGCCTTCCTTGATGCCGCGGTCGTCGCCGAAGATCACGACGCCGACATTGTCAGCTTCGAGGTTGAGGGCCATGCCCTTCACGCCGCCGTCGAATTCGACGGTTTCACCGGCTTGTACGTTGTCGAGTCCATAGACGCGGGCGATACCGTCACCGACGGACAGGACCTGTCCAACGTCGGAGACCTCAGCCTCGACACCAAAGTTTTCGATCTGGGATTTCAGGATGCCTGAAATTTCTGCAGCGCTGATGTCCATCGAGCCTCTAAGCTCCCTTCATGGCGGTGTTCATACGTTCAAGTTTCGAGGCGACGCTCGCATCGACAAGAGTGGAGCCGACACGCAGCTGGATGCCGCCGATAAGGGCTGGAACCACTTCTGTCTCAAGTTCGACGTCGCTGCCTACAGCCTTTGCCAGTATGGCTTCAAGCTTCTGGCGCTGTTCTGCGGTCATTTCTTCCGCGGTACGGGCGACAGCCCGCTTCACGCCGCGATGCTTTGCATAAAGCTGGTCGAAATGGCTGGCAGCGCCGGTGATGTCGCTGGACCGGCCATTCGTCGCCATCGTGGCAAGGAAGTTCGACACGAGCTTGGACAGCTTTGCAGCACTGGCCAGCGCCTGAAGCGCTTTGGCCTTGTCCTCGCGCGCGAAGGCAGGCGATTCAAGAAGACGGCGAAGGTCTTCACTGTCTGCGGCCATTGCGGTGAGGCTCTTCAGGTCGGAATCGACCGTCGCGAGCTCGCCTTTATCCTTGGCGAGATCGAACAGAGCGCTCGCATAGCGGCGCGCAGTTTCATTAGCATGGGAGGCGGAAGATGCGGCCAAGACCTTGGATTCCGTCTGTTGGCGGGCGGATGCCCGGAAGTGAAACATAAGGGTTTGGGCCGGCAGGCGATGCCCCGACCCAATGCTTGTGAGGGCGCTTAGCACTTCGTTTCGGCACTGACAACGTGGCTGCAGCGGTTGAATTGCGACCGATTGGCACGCGGGCTGCCTACAGGAAGGAATACGGATCGATATCTGCAGAGATTCTCACAGGGTTCGGGAGCTTCAGCCCCTTTAACCATGCCGCCATATAAGCCGAGAGATCCACGTCGCGCGGGCTGGTGATGAGGAAGCGGATGCGGTGGCGCCCGCGCAGCAGGGAAATTGGCGCAGGGGCGGGGCCATAGACCGTGACGCCCTCACCGTTCGGCGCGGCGGCGCCCGTCAGGCGGCCTGCTTCTTCGATGAGTTGCGGTGTGGGTGCCGACAGGACGAGTGCTGCCATGCGTCCGAAAGGCGGTAGCATAAGCTCGGCGCGCACATCCCGCTCGATCTGCAGGAAGCCGTCACGGTCGCCTGCCGCTAGCGCGATCATGGCGGGGTTTTCTGGCCCATAGGTCTGGATGAGGGCGCGTCCCGGGCGCTCGGCCCGCCCAGCGCGGCCTGCGACCTGGCTCAGCAGCTGGTAGGTGCGCTCACCAGCGCGAAGGTCGCCGCCCTTCATGCCGCTATCGGCATCGACCACGCCGACAAGGGTGAGGTTCGGGAAATTGTGACCCTTGGCGACGATCTGTGTGCCGATCAGCACGTCTATCTCTCCGCCAGCCATCCGGTCGACAATGCCGCGCGTCTCTTCGCCGGAACGCGCCGTGTCCGAGGAGAAAATTTCGACCCGCGCCTGTGGCAGCAGGACGCGGACTTCTTCTGCGACACGCTCCACCCCGGGGCCGACGCCCATGAGCGAATCTTTTGCCCCGCACATCGGGCAGGCTTCGGGCTTTGGCATCGACCAGCCGGTCAGGTGGCAGACGAGGCGATTGGTGTAGCGGTGCTCGGTCAGCCAGCTTTCGGTGCCGGGGCTTTTGAGGCGTTCCCCGCAGGCCTTGCAGATGACGAGCGGGGCATAGCCGCGCCGGTTCAGGAAAAGCAGGCTTTGCTCACCCGCCTCAAATGTAGACACAAGCGCATTAGACAGCGTTGGCGAGAGCCAGTTGCCTTTTTCCGGCGGGTTGAGACGCAGGTCGACAAGTTCGATATCCGGCAGGCGGGCCGCACCAGGGCGGGCAGAGAGCCGGAGGCGTTTGTAGCGGCCAGCCTCGGCATTCACCATTGTCTCCAGCGCAGGCGTCGCGGAGGCGAGAACGATGGCAGCGTCTTCGAGCTTTGCGCGCATCACGCCCATGTCGCGGGCATGATAGGTGACGCCGTCTTCCTGTTTGAAAGATGTGTCGTGCTCCTCATCCACGATGATGAGTTTGAGATTGCGGAAAGGCAGGAAGAGCGCAGAGCGCGCGCCGATCACGATGCGGGCGCGGCCATGTGCGGTCTCACGCCAGGTGCGGCGGCGTTCAGCATCCGACAGGCCCGAATGCCAGGGGGCGGGCGGCGCGCCGAAGCGGGCTTCAAAGCGGGCGAGCACGGCCTGCGTCAGGGCGATTTCCGGCAGGAGGACGAGAACCTGCGCATCGTCGGCCTTCTGCAAAGCTTCGGCGATGGCTTCGAAATAGACTTCTGTCTTGCCGGACCCCGTGATACCGTCGAGGAGGAAGGGCTGGAAGCCGCCCTTTGCGATGGCGCGGCGTAGCTCATCGCCCGCCGTTTTTTGCTCGGCTGTCAGATGTTCGCCGCCCTCAAAGCGGGTGGGCTGCGGGTAAGGCAGGTCCGTTTCAACCTCGCGCGCTTCAAGCGAGCCGATATCGACGAGACCTTTCACCACGCCGGGGGAGACGCCTGCCTGTCTTGCCAGTTCTGCCGCGCTGGTCGGGCCAGCTTCGCGGGCGGCGTCGAGCACTTTGACCCGCGCTTCGGTCATCCGGTTCGAGCGATATCCCGTGGGCACATACACAGTTGCGGTGGGCGATGGCTTCAGACCGCCGCGCGCCCGCAGCACCATGGCGAGTACATGGCCGGGATGGGCGACATTATAGCGGGCGGCAAAGCTCACGAATTTACGCATCGGCTCTGGCATGGCCGGGACGGGGTAGACGTCGATGACGGGTTTGAGGTCACGCGTGTCGTCCTCGGCGCGGGTCTTTACGGCCCACACCACGCCGGTGCGCTCAATCTTGCCCAGCGGCGCGCGCACATAGCTGCCGGGTTCGACATCCATGCCATCGGGAATGGCATAGTCGAACGGCTCAGGCAGCGGCAGCGGAAAGAGGATGCTGGCGATCTTCATCGCCAAGAGGTGTAGTCGCAGCCTCTCTTTTCGTCACCCGGCAGAAAGCGGCCAATCCTGCCCGGTGCGCAGCAGGCAGCGGCCGTGATTCCCGAACCAGGGGAAGGTTCTGGACTTGGGCCTGACCATCTCTAGGGTTGAGCGGGCTGGACCAGAATAATTGAGGGTGGGGTCTTATGCTGCTGAATGATGGCCGCTGGAGTGAAGCGGACACCGATGAGATTGTGCGCGAACTTCTGCACGATCTGGAGCGACCGGCTGACAGGAAGGCGCTGCAGGATTTCGCGGCCCGAAACCGGATCGTTCAGGCAGCTACCCATCCGTTGAGCTTCTACGGAGATGGTCAAAGCTACAGGCTTGTCCGGCTTTCGCTGACGCCGGATGCGATCCGCGCAGGCGACCGTTATGCGCGGGCCTATCTCTGCTACATCAAGGGCCCGCAACTGGCGCGCTATCTGGACGGCTCAAGCACCGTCATGCACCAGACGAATTCGCTGAAGCTCGCTGGTAGCGGCAAGCCGCTGATCCAGCTCACGACCGATGAAAAGGTCGTCGACTACCTCAAATTCTTTTGCACCTTCACGACGGGCGAGGCGGGCCCTTTCCTGATCCTCGACAGCGTCGATGACCTGGCGTTTGGCGTTGATGGTGAGCTTCGCCAGGGCAGCACGTTCGAGCAGATGTGCGCCGTGCGTGCCCGTGACACAGGCTGGCCAGAACCGCTGCTTGAACTGACCGAAGCAGACCTCAAGGCGTGGCGCGAAGCCCCGCAGGACAAGGAACGCGAATTCAGGGAACGCGCAGCCCGCGAACACCAGCAGTCGATGGAGCCGGTTGATCTCACCCGCGTGAGCCTCGAGCAGCCGCGCGTGACCGAAAAAAGCTTCGACCCTGAAACCAAGCAGCGGAACGGCGATATTGCGGTTGCCTCGCTTTGGTATGGGCCGGCTATCTTCAATGCGCGCTTCCGGGTCTACGCTAATGGCTCGATCGAGATGCTGGAAGACCGCCCGATTGCGCCGCTCAACATCTCCAGCTGGCGGTTCCTGTCACCGTCCGGCATCCTGGTGCGTGAGGATCATGTCTCGCGGTCGGATCTGTCGGCCACCGATTTCGTTGAGCAATTCATTGCGGGGCGACAGCCGGAGCAGGCGCTTCATATCGCCAATCTTTCGATTGGTGGGGATGTCGATCTGAGCGGGCTCGAATTTGGTGGTCCCGTTACATTTGAGAATGTCATGATCGACGGCGAGCTTGCCCTCAATGGCTGCCGTTTTGCCAAGGGGTTGAGGCTGGACAGGGTCGAGGTGACCGGGCGGCTGATGGCGAGCAAGCTCAATGCCCGCTTTGTCACGTCGAGGCGCCTTCGCATTGGCGGCCTGTTCGAGATCCGCGGATCTGTGGCCGATGACAGCGATGGCAATCCGCCTTTCGGCGCGGACTTTTCCCGCGCCCTCATCGAAGATGAATTCGTTCTGCCGGGCACCGAGGTGAATGGCGGCTTCAACCTGTCCGGCATCAAGGTGAAAGGCGTTGCAGACCTGTCGAATTTGAAGGTGGAGCCGCGTCTTGCCGCCTCGCTGACGGCCTATGAAGAGATGGGGCGGCTGACGGTGGCGGATAATGTTCGCGGCGCTTCAAGCTATGATGCGGGCCTGCATGCACGTGGGGCCGTCCTGAATGAAGGGCTGAGCCTGAGATATTCTCAGGACGGCGCAAGTGAACCAAAGTTCCAGATCAGGGGCGGCGTCGATCTCTACAATGCATCGATTGCCGGCGAGATCGATCTGGCTGGTCTTCAGACTGGTTTTGTGAACCTCGCCCTCGCGCCACTTGATCCAGGCAAGGCCGAGGAGAAGGACCAGGCAGCCGCCTTTGATCCAAAAACAAACAAGGTAACTTCCCGCATTCCGGAAGTTGCGTCCGCCAATTTCTGCTTCAACTCTGCCAGGATTTCTTCCAATGTGAACGCAGCGGGCGCCGCTCCGCGAACGCTCATCCGCGGCAGTATCGACGGCAAACACTCCGACATTGGGGGGCGGGTTGTTCTTGATGGAGCCCGGATTGGCTGCACCGAGCAAGAAATCAGGCCGTTGGCGCCAAACCTCGTGAGCCAGACCGGTGCTATCGAGTTTGCCGATGCCGCGATTGGCGAGTTCTCGTTGTTCTGGGCAGTAAAATCTGACGGAACGCAGATCAGGCCAAGCTGCCGCTCCTTGACCTTCCTGAATGCAAAGGTCGAGGGGGCCATGATCGTCATGGCGGCTGAGGTCGCAGGCGACGTTGAGGCGTCACACGCCAGTGTCGGAAATGGCATCCGCCTCTGCGGCTCAACGATTGGTGGACGGCTTGATCTTGGCGGCGCCTATATCGGGCAAATGCTGGACGGCGACAGCCATGAGGACATCGGGCGCACGGTCGTGACCGGGCAGATCACGCTGAGCGGTGCAACCGTCAAGTCAGATGCCCGCTTTTGCGGCGCGTCGATCAAGGGCGGCGTCACGGCAATCACAGGCGACTTCTCGCGGATGCAGTTTCGCGCGCTCTGCTGGGAAAAGGACGGCTCCGGGGAGATCATCCCCATGGAGAGCGGGCCGATCATGCTGAACCCGCTGAAAGCTCATTCCATCGACCTGTTCGGCTGTCAGATCGAGGGCGATCTTTCTCTTATCGGAGGTGAGTTCGAGGATGGTATCCTGATCTGCCGCCACGACCCGTCCGTCTACCTCTTCTACGGTTTCGACGAGAAGCTCGCAGCAAAGGCGCAAGCGGATACGATCGAGAAGAACAGCCTCGTCACCAGAGTGTCAGGCAAGACACGGCTCGCCCATGCGACGGTGGGTGGCGACATTGATCTCTCAGGTTTCGATTGCGGCAAGGAGCTGGAACTGAGCGCCGTGAGTGTCGGGCGTACGATAAGGGCCTGCTCCATAGACGGGTTTGAGAATGGGGCGCCGAAAAAATTCCATGTGGTCTGCGACCGGTTCGAGGCAAACGATCTCGATGTGAAGGGGCATGCCAATCTGGGCGGCATTGACGCCAAGGGCGGCCTGCAGGCGAGGTTTGGATCATTCGGTGCAGAGCTGACCATTCTGGACATGGCGCCGAGCGGGAAGATCAAGAAGAATGATCGGCCGAGCGTCGACCTCTTCGGGACCAAGGGGGATCGGCTCAAGATCGGGTGCGGGGCAACGGGCGTTGGCCGGATCGACCTTCAGGGCGCCGAGTTCACGCAGATCACTGTCTGCAATCCGGACAAGGTGAGCCTCAACCCCAAGGGGCTGCAGGTCGGGCGGTGGGCCTTTACTGACAAGGATGGACATTCGCTATCGAATGAGGGCCAACGGCTCTTCCAGCTCCTGAAACGAAGCGAATTCGATCAGGGAGTATATGGCGAGGCGGAACGCTGGTTGCGCAGGCGCGGCAATGAGAACGCGGCGGACAGGCTGCATATATCGGGGCGGGCGCAGGCGGCGCGGCGCAGGCGCAGCAATTATGCGCTCTGGTCGAAGCCCTTCCGGGTGCCGGTCGACGCGCTGGTCGATTTCTTTCACCGGAACATGACGGGATACTGGACGCGCAGCTGGCCGCTAATGGCGATCTGGACTGTTTTGTTCGTGCCTAGCGTGCTGCTGGCAAGCAATCCGGCGAATATCGCGCCGAGTGCCATTCAGTTAGGCGAGCAGGAGACGCGCGCTGTCCGGGACATCCGTCCTGAGGCTGAAGACTGGTCGCCGCTGGACGTCATTCGGGTGGTCGCGTCCAATCATGTGCCGATCATACCACTCGTCGCGGAGCCGCGCTGGGAGTATCATGATCAGGCACCAGCAGAATTCAGAGTGCCGGAGATTGTTCAACCCTATTTTCCTGTAGATAGCGAGCCTGCCGAAATGCGGACGCCGCGTTTCCTGACGCCTGCTTTCTATGGATTCTGGGTGCGGGTGTTCAGCTGGATTGCGCTGCCAGTCTTCCTGATTTCGACGGCGGCGAGCATCCAGCGGCGCTATAACCTCTAGCGGTCTCAATACCCCCTTAACCCTGCGCGCTGACACTCCACCCTCATGGAAATCCTGTCGGCCTTTCTGGACCATATTGCGCGTGAGCGCCGCCTCGCGGCGAATACGGTTGAGGCGTATGGCCATGACCTTCGCAGTTTCTTTGACTTCCTTGAGGACCATCTGGGCGAGCCGGTCGCGATCAAGGCGTTCAGGCACCTTCATGCCAGCGACATTCGCGCCTTCCTTGCCAAGCGCAGACGTGAAGGGCTGTCGGATACGTCGGTGGCGCGGGTGCTGTCGGCGATAAAGACCTTCTATCACTGGCTCGATGATCATCACGGTATGGAAAATCCGGAGATTGCCTTCCTGAAAGGGCCAAAGCGCCAGTCGCGTCTGCCGCGTCCGGTCTCTGTCGCCGCGGCGCGGGACATGATCGAGACGGTGGAAGCGAGCGGGGTGGAGCCGTGGGTGGCGGCGCGGGACGCCGCCGTGCTGACGCTGCTTTACGGGTCGGGGCTTCGCATCTCTGAAGCACTTGATCTCAATGGCGACATGGTGCCTGCGCCAGAACGCCTGCGGATTGTGGGCAAGGGAGGCAAGGTGCGGCTGGTGCCACTTATCCCGGCAGTGCGGCGCGCGATTGATGAATATGCGCGGCTTTGCCCGTACAGGCTGACGGGCGAGACTCCGCTTTTCTATGGTGTACGCGGCAAGCGGCTGCAGCCCGCCATCGTGCAGCGCGGCGTTCAGGTGTTGCGCGGTGCGCTGGGCCTGCCGGAAACGGCAACGCCACACGCCCTGCGCCATGCATTCGCGACCCACCTTCTTTCAGCGGGCGCGGATCTGCGCGCGATCCAGACGCTGCTTGGCCATGCGAGCCTGTCGACGACGCAAGTCTATACCGGCGTTGATTCGGAGCGTTTGCGGGCCGTTCACGCCGGTGCGCACCCTCGCGGCTGAAACCATCGGGGCGCAGGGCGGTTAGGTTTACATGCCCAGCAAGCAGGAACTCGCTGAAGAACGCACTGACTACGCCGAAGACCGCACAATCCTCGCCAATGAGCGGACGTTCGCGGGCTGGATGCGCACAGGCGTTGCCTCGGCTGCGCTTGGCCTTGGTTTTCAGGCGATCTTTCGCGCCGTGGAGCCGACCTGGGTCGCCAAGCTGGGCGCCAGCGTCTTCATCCTGATCGCGGTCGTCGTCTTTTACCTTGCCTGGCGAAAATCCTGCAGCCTTGCCCGGCGCATGGATGCGCACACGGCAGAGCCGCTTTCCCATATCGAGTATGGGACGATCACGCTTCTGTTCGGAACGGGGACGATTCTGCTCGGCGTTCTGCTCTGGATCATCTAGGCGATGGGCTACTTTTTCATGAAGGCACCTATACGCGCCTGCATGTCAGGGCCGACACCTTCATTCTCCAGGATTTCCCATTGCAGGCCAGCATCCATCTTGTCAGCGTCAGTCGCCTCAAGAAGGCGCTTGTTGGCGGCATGGCTGAAGGGCGAGTTTGCGAGGATCTGACGCGCGAAGGTTTCCAGGTCCGCCTCAAAGCTCTCATCGGCAAAGATGGCTTCGCAGAGGCCCATACGCATGGCTTCGTCAGCCTTCACCGTCTCTGCGGTGAACATCAGGCGCTTGGCGGTGGCGATACCGACGCGGCGCGGCAGGCGCTGGCTCATGCCCCAAATCGGGGTGAGCGCCCATTTGGCATGCGTATCCGCGAATTTGGCAGACTGGGCCGCAAGGATGAAGTCTGCGGCGAGGGCAACCTCGAGTGCGCCGGTATAGCAGTGGCCGTGCACGCCCGCGATGACCGGCTTGGGCAGCTTTTCCATCAGGCGCAGCGTTTCAGAATGCCAGCCTCGCGATGGCACAGCTTCGCCTTCGGCGATGTCGCCAAGGTCGTGGCCCGCAGAGAAGCATTTGCCCGCGCCCTTCAGGATGACACAGCCGACGCTGTCATCCTTGTAGAGATCGCCGACATGGGCGCGCAGTTCCCTGAACATGTCGACGGTCAGCGCATTCAGCTTGTCCGGCCGGTTCAGCGTAAGCCAGCAAAGCCCATTATCATCCTTGCGCGTGACGAGGTCGCCCATATCCGTTTCTCCTGGTCTGTTGTTTCGGGAGAGCCTAGAACGGGCGGGCGGCGCTTGGAATGCTGACGCGCGGTCAGGCCTTCTCGCGTCAGTCGGGCTTCTTCATGCCGAAACGATTGGCAAAGATGCTGTCGAGCCAGCGTTTCGGGATGTGGGTCGGGATTGTCCAGTTTGTGAACTTGTTCGGGACGGGGGCGTAGCGCGCCTTGGGGCTGGAATCGGTCAGCGCGGTCTCGATGACTTTTGCGATCTTTTCTGGCGGCAGGCCTTCGCGCCCACCCTTCAGCATCGTGTCGGAGAATCTGGAGATCGGCTCTGCCCATGCCGAATTGGCGTAGGGCTGGCCTTCATTCTTGTCTTCGGCCTTGTCCCAGATCGGCGTCTTCACAGAGCCCGGGCCGATGGCGATGGCGTCGATGCCATAGATGATCAGCTCCCGCCGGAAGCTGTCTGTCATGCTCTCAACCGCGTGCTTGGTGGCAGTGTAGGCGCCAAGGAATGGGGCTGCGATGCGTCCGCCGAGCGAAGTGATGTTGACGATACGGCCCGGCTCTCCGGTCCGGTTACGGTCCATGCCGAGCAGCGGCAGGAAGCCCTGCGTGGCGTTCAGCGTGCCGAAGACGTTCACCTCGAAATGGGCCTTGAACTCATCGGCTGGCTGCAGCGCGAGTGGGCCCATATTGGCGATACCAGCATTGTTGACGAGGCCTGCCAGTTTTGCCCCGCCCAGCGCTTCGGCGACCTTCGCGGCGGCCTTTTCGACCTCTTCAGGCTTTGTGACATCCAGCATGAGCGGTTCGATGGCGGGGTTCGCCTTGGTCAGGGCGTCGGCATCTTCCTGCTTGCGCACGCCTGCAAAGACTTTCCAGCCCTGAGCGGCGAGGTGTTCGGCGGCTGCGCGGCCAATGCCGGTTGAGGCGCCTGTGATGACGACGGTTTTCATTCCTGTGCTCCATCAGAAGGCCAGTGGTCGGCCTGCTATTGCTTTTCAGGAGTCCAGATAAGCCGGAAGCGTTCGAAGACGATGGGTTCGTCCGGTGAGAAGAAACTGCCCTCGCGGGCGCATTCGCGGTGGAAGTATGAAAGGTGGGCCGACTGCCAGTAGGCAAGCGAGCGGTCGCCTTCGCCTTCTACATAGGCGAACTCTTCCGTGGCGGCGCTGAACGGCGCGATATCGACCTGCGTCGTCTCTATCACGCAGGCGGGGCGACCCGCGCCGTCGAGCACGAGGGAAAGGTCGCCGGGTGCGGGTGGGCGCAGGCCCATCGTCTTGTAGAGGTTGAGGCGCGACGCGGTTGCCTGTTTGGTCCCCGCAAGCACCAGCGCCAAAAGCTCGCCCGCGAGTTCTGGTCCGTCCCCGAAGGCAAAGATGTCATAGGGCTGGCGCGCATCTGCCGTGTCAGCCTGAAAGCGGTCCCATGCCGCCTGCTGGTCAGGCGTCATCCTTGCCGCCCTGAATGACGCGGAAGGCAGGCCGTTTCGGGGCGGGCTCCGGCTTGGCCTCACGCTCCGGCTTTCTGGACTGGGCGGCAGGCTTTGCAGGCGGTGTCTTGCGCGGGGTGCGCTTGGGGCGCGGTTCGCCGAGTTCGCTGCCGCGGATCACGCTGAACGGTGTGGGTGCCGGCTTTGTCTCAGGCGGCGGCGCTGGCTCTTCGGCGATGTCATCGTCGAGCTGGCGAACGCGGGGTGTGAAGTCCTGCTTCTTCTTCCAGCCAAGCGGTTTGCGCGTCTTGAAGCCGGTGTCCTTGCCGCGCGCCTTCTTATCGATTTCCTTCAGCTTGCGGGTCTGGAGAGCCGACATCGGCTCCTCGAGATTGCCTTTTTCAGGGTCCGCGAAGGCAGAACCGAAGGTCTCAATACGCTGCTCGACTTCTTCCAGGAATTCACGTTCCCAATCAGAAAGGGGCGGGCCCTCGCCGCGTTCGGCAAGCTCTGCCGCCTTGCGCAGTTTGCGCAGCGCCTTGCGCTTCTTTCTCTCATCGATTTCGCGTGACATCAGTAGCTGAGACATTAGGTCGGTTCAGGTGAAACGCCAAGATCAGGGCGATGGCACATGCAGGTGATTGAAACGGAATGCTGTATTGCTGGCGGCGGGCCTGCCGGCATCATGCTGGGCTATCTGCTCGCCCGGCAGGGTGTCGACGTGGTCGTCGTTGAGAAGCATAAGGATTTCCTGCGCGATTTTCGCGGTGATACGGTCCATCCCTCCACCATGCAGGTGCTGCATGAACTTGGCCTGCTCGAGGCTTTCCTGAAGCGGGACTTCCAGAAGACAGAGCAGATCGGCCTCAATGCGGGCGGACGGCACTACCAGGTGGTCGATTTTAGCCATCTACCGACGGCGGCGAAGTTCGTCGCCTTCATGCCCCAATGGGACTTCCTCGACTTTCTGGCCAGTGAGGCGCGCAAGCTGCCTGGCTTCACGCTGATGATGGAGACGCGGGCCGAGCGGCTCACAGGGCGCGATGGCAAGGTGACGGGCATCTGCGCCAGCAAGGATGGCGAGGAGTTCAAGATCCGCGCGAAGCTGACGGTCGCCTGCGACGGGCGAGATTCCACACTGCGCGAGGCTGGCCGCCTGAAACAGGTCCAGCAGGGCGCACCGATTGACGTCTTGTGGTTTCGCCTGCCGCGCGATGAGAGCGAGGCGCCAGCTGAATCGCTGGGCCACATTGCGAAGGGCGGCTTTCTGGTGAGCCTTAATCGCGGCAGCTACTGGCAGGTTGCGCTGGTCATCGAGAAGGACGGGTTTGGGCGCGTCCGCGAGCAGGGGATAGACGCGTTCCGCGATAAGGTGGCGGCCATCGCGCCGGACCTTGCCAGTGCGGCGAAAGCCATCGAGAGCTTTGAGGATGTAAAGCTGCTGCGCGTCGAGGTGAGCCGCCTGCGCAAATGGTGGCGCGACGGGCTGCTGGCGATCGGGGATGCGGCGCATGCCATGTCGCCTGTCGGCGGGGTGGGCATCAATCTCGCGCTGCAGGATGCGGTGGCGACCGCGCGGATTATCGGTCCGGCGCTGAAGGATGGCAGCCTGTCCTGGTCCACGCTGGCAAAGGTGCAAAAGCGGCGCGAATGGCCTGCAGAGATTACGCAGGCCGTACAGGTGTTTGCGCATGAGCGCGTGATCATGCCCGCCATCAGCGGCAAATCATCCGGCAAGGCGCCGCTGATTGTCCGGTTGCTGGACAAGGTGCCCATTCTGAGGCGCTTGCCTGCGAGGGCCATAGGGCTGGGCCCTCGGCCTGAACACTGGCCGAAAAGTCTCAACCAGACGGGTCGTTAGACCTCGCCGAGCGCGATCAGATAGGTTTCGAGAACGGCTTCGGCCTCTTCACGCTCCTGGCGGTCCTGCTTGCGCAGGCGCACGACCTGGCGGAGCGCCTTGGTGTCATAGCCCATGGCCTTTGCCTCAGCGTAGACATCCTTGATCTGGTCAGCGACTTCTTTTTTCTCTTCTTCGAGGCGCTCTATACGCTCGACCGTGAGGCGCAGCTTTTCGCGCGCTGCGTCTGTCAGCTTTCCGTCGTCCATGACCTGCTCCGGCACGTTGAGGTTAATTTGAAGGCGGACTTCTAAAGGCTGTGGATGCCGAAAGCGACCCTTCGTTGCAGGCATTTTTTGCGCAGCTCTCACCTTTTCCACACGCATTTGTGAGTGGTCGCGGGGCTGTTCAGCGCCATATCGCAATCATGAAACACGTCTTCGCAAACATGTCGCGCCGCCGTCTGCTGCTGAGTAGCGTTGCCGGTGGCCTCCTCGCCGCGTGCACCAATGCGCGCAGCTCTGCCGAAAATCCGAGCGCCGCCGAGGCGCAGTATGCCGATACCGACTGGCGCAACCTTACCGAAGCTGAATGGCGCGAGCGCCTGCCGCGCGATGCGTTCAATGTGCTCCGCAAGGAAGATACAGAGCGCGCCGGCTCATCACCGCTGGATGATGAGAAGCGCGAAGGCACGTTCCACTGCAAGGGCTGCGACCTGCCGCTGTTCAAGTCGGAATGGAAGTATGACAGCGGCACCGGCTGGCCGAGCTTCTGGAGCTATATTGAGGGTAGCCTCGGCTTCAAGGACGACAACAAGCTGTTCTATACGCGGACCGAGTATCACTGCGCCCGCTGCCTCGGCCATCAGGGGCATGTCTTCGAGGACGGGCCACAGCCAACGGGGCTTCGCTATTGCAACAATGGCGTCGCGCTGACCTTCAAGCCAGCAAGCGCCTGATCACCCGCAAAAAAGGTACACTTTGGCCTTTCGGCCCTGAGGTTCGCCTGCTAGGCGGGCGCCATGGAAAAGCATGACAGTTTCAGGTCGTGGTGGGCCGGTGTGCCGAGCCGCGAGAAGCCGGGCCTCAGAATGCTCGGCATCGTCTTCTTTGTCGTGATGGCGGTTTCTGCGCTGGCGGCCATGATCACGCAGCTGGTGTTTGGCGGCTAACCCCCGAAAGTGGTGCCGTCGCCTTCCTCATCGGTCAGCATCGTATTTGGATTGTTTGGATCCTTGTGTTCGTAGCCGCGCTGGTCGGGGCTGACGAAAAGGTCCATCTGGCGCGGGTCGGCAGGTTTGCTCTTGCGGGCCCGTTTGCTGCGCGCATGCCGGAAGTAGAGGTCATCGGTGTGGTCGATTTCCGTCGCCTGTTTCTTCGGTTTCGGCGGCGGCGGTGGACTTTCGGGCTCTGGCTCTGATGGCTTCGAGGCTGAGGCAGCAGCCTCGCCGGTGCGCTCATGTTTCAGCTTCCAGTAGGTGACGGCAAGGACCGGCTTGCCGTCGGCATCCTCATAAATCTGGATGAAGCCCTTTGCCTCGCCGGATTCCGCTTCTTTGATCAGGCCCTGCACATCAGCCGCATCCGGTTTCAGCCACTCTGTCTCCAGCGACAGGATTGGCGTGTCACCGGCAAGGCTTTCGGCCTCATAGCGCGTGCGTGCGGCGTCCCCGCCTGCCTTCAGGGCGGCGTCTGCAGAGGTGGCGAGGGGATAGGCAAGGCTCATAACGTGTCAGCTAGGGAGTCTGTGTTCGGGCGTCCAGCCTCGCCTGCCACCTATTTGGCGGCTTCCGGGGTGAAGGGTTGATGGACATATTGCGTGGCGCGAAGGGCTGCGAGGCGTGCAAAGCGTAGCGTCATCGCCTTGCGCCGGGCGGCTGCAAGCGGCGTTGGCTCTGGTTCTCGCAGGACCGCGCCGCCAAACCCGTCGGCCACGATAAGGCCAGTCTCGTCCGGGATCAGATCCTTTGGAAAGCCATGGCTGACCGCGAAATAGAAACGGTCGCAGAAGGGGCGGTAGTCGGGCCACTTGCCGTCCGCGCGAAAGTCGGCGACGGAGCTCTTGATCTCGACGATCACGATCTCGCCTTTGGGGCCAATGGCGGCCACGTCGGCACGCCTGCCATTGGCGAGGGTCATCTCCGTTACGCCAGCGAGGTTCATCGCCCCGAAAAGACGAAGGACGCCGCGGCAGATATCGCTCGCGCAAGGGTTATGTGGGTCATAGGCCATCGCCGCGCCCGCTTCCGGCTGGTTCATGATCTGTTCTGAGATCATACCAGGCGCGGTTCAGAGTCAAGGCGAGGGTGGAGCCGCTGTCAGCCCCCTTACATGAAAAAGCCCCGAAGCGGTGGCTTCGGGGCTTTCGTCAGTTGGGTTTGACGTGATGCTCTATTCGCGTGAAGAGAGGAACATCAACACAAAGCGGAACATGTTCACGAACATGATGAAGAAGTTGAGGGCGCCCCAGTTCGTCATCACGGCCAGGCTGCGGCCATCATGCGAAAGCTGGTAATAGCCTTCCTTCAGTTCCTGTGTCTGCCAGGCGACCAGAACAGCCGAGAGCAGGGCGAAGCCGCCCGAAATCAGCCACTCCATGCCGGAAGACGCTTCCATGATGCCGAGCATCGGAAGGAACATGTAGACCACGGAGACCGCGAACAGGGCCCAGAGAGCCATGATCGCAAAGCTGCCAATGGCCGACAGGTCACGCTTGGTCGTGTAGCCCCAGAGCGTCAGCGCGCCAAAGGCCGACGCCGTGATCATGAAGGCTTTCGCGATCGTCATGTAGTTGAGCGATTGCGAGATACCGCCAGCGGTCTGCGTCGAGATGTTCGACTCAGCCATGTAGAAGTAAACGCCGAGGCCAAGACCAATGAAGGTCACGATTGCCCAGTACAGAATGGCCGATCCGGTTGGCGACGGATTCTTCATGAAGAACATGGAGCCGAAGATCAGGGCGATCGGGGCAAAAGCCACCACGTAGTAGAATGGCGTGCCAAAGATCAGCGCGGTGAGCGGGTCCCAGGTGCCGGCCGCGAAGGCGAGCACGCCGGAAAGCGCGATGCCGAGCGTCAGTTTCTGATAGACACCGAGCATGAAGGTGCGAAGCCCTTGGTCAATGCTGGCATCCATAGTCCTGCCGCGGGCGACAGATGAGTTAAAGTCGTTCATTTATCCCTCTTTCGAAAGGCCGGCATACTCTCATGCCGATTACCGATAATATGTGGGAAACACGCCCTGAGTTCAAGGCAAACCGGATGCGCTGACACACTCGTGATCGGCCTCGACTGTTGCCTTGATTTTACGCCTCTCCGGGGAAAATGGCTCAAGTCTAGTTTGACTTTCGGCATGTCTAGCGGCAGCATACGGCAACTGTCGGGGAGACAGTGGGGATACACCTAAATATTCATCGGGGGACATCTGATGGCTGACGCATCGGCGTATGCTGACAACATCAAGAAATATGCAAAAGGCTACAACCAGAAGGCCGCAGAGAAAATTGTCGGCCATCTTGGTATCGCCCTGCGCAATCGGGACTCTTCGCTGGTTTCATGCTCTGACGAGAATGAGCTGCAGCGGGTGCGCGACAAGTATTGCCGCACCAAGCTGGGCCTCAAGGAAAAGAATGCCGAAATCGACGCTGCCATCGGCAAGGTCTGCGAGACGCTGAAGCCGGAAGGCGGAAACAAGTCGCGTGTGACCTTCTACTATCTTCTGGCAGAGCATTTCGGGAAGCTGGACGAGCTCGCCGGTTAGTCCCGCGCCCCTCTGCTCTTGCTGAGGGCGGCGATTAGCTGTCAGCTGGAGCGATGATCAGACTGTTTGCGGGCTTGCCCGTCCCTGACGATATCGCCGATCGCCTCGAGCCCCTGCAGAAGGGCGTCGATGGCGCGCGCTGGCGTGATCGCAGCCACTTTCACGTCACGCTCGGTTTCTTCGGAGAGATGTCCGAACCACTTGCCGAAGAGCTCGACGCCGAGATTGGCGAGCTGTCACCGCCGCAATTTGAGCTAAAGATCGAGGGGGTTGGCTGGTTTGGCCGCAAGGAGCCGTCCTCGCTGTTCGCAACTGTGAAACGAAGCCCGGTCCTTGACCAGCTTGCCAGCGACTGCCGCAAGGCGGCGGCGCGGATCGGGCTTTCGCCCGATGCCAAACCATTCAAGCCGCACATCACGCTCGCCTATCTCAACAATGTATCGCTTGAGGCGGCCATGGCCTGGTCAGAACGCTGGCAGGTACTTCGCGCAGGGCCCTGGACGGCCGACCGCTTCCATCTCTTCGAAAGCATCCCGCGCGAAGGGAAGAAGAGCATCTACGAACCGGTCGCCGACTATCCGCTCGGCGGGTGAAGCCTAGCCCGCCTGGCTGGCTGTTTCGCAGGCGCTCCTGGCGCGGTTGTCGATCACGCGGAAGAACGGTGCTTGCGGGTTATCGCCGAAGAAGGTCTTTGGCGCGTCTTCGAGTTTCGTCGCAATGCGGTTCATCACGTCAGCACCATTGCTCTGCAGATAGACGGCCCGGCCCTCGAGCCGATAATTGTCCAGATCTGCAAAGGTGAGGATATAGTCAGCGCGGCAGAGAACAGCTTCCTCCATGGCAGCTTCGAAGCCGGCATTCATGGCCGGATCTTCAGGACCCGCCACGGCAAAGTCGTGCCACCGCCCGTCAAATTGATAGAACAGCCGCTCCGGTGGCTTTGCGCCATTCTGCACGGCATAGAGCTGGACGGCGGGCATGCGGAAGTCGTTCGCCATTTCGGCAACGATATATGGTTCGCCGGTCGTGTCGGAGAGCATCTGCCCGACCTCCTCGTGGGCCGTCACGAACCAGTCCGGATAGTTAGGTTTACGGGTTTGAGAGCGCGTATGCATGCCAACGACCACGAGGGTAAGGGCAAGCAGGGCGCTAGCGACCTGGATGCGGATGCGTTGGGTTTTTGGCAGGAAGGTCAGCACGAGCAGTCCACCGACAAGGAAGGCCGCCATTGACGGGTAATAAGGCGCTGCGACCTCAAGGATCGAGCGGGTCTTCACCGACATCCAGCCAACAACGAAGGCCAGGAATATATTCACGTAGAGGACGATGAAGATCGAGATTGATACCAGCGTCACCGTTCTCGATTTCACAGACAGCTGCGGCGGCAACGGCCTGACGTCAGTTTGCGGCGTTTTCCGGGACAGAAAATAGATGCCGGCCAAGAGAGCGGCGAAACCGACCATGATCTTGAAGGTCTCCAGTTTGGAGCTCACCCAATAGTATGAGTGCCCAAGGTCGGTAATCAGGAAGAAAGTGATGGCTGCATTGTCAACCAGGGTGGTTTGACCGTCATTTCCCGCGCCATAGAAAAGGTAGGGGTTCAGCACCCGGTTCAGCATGGAGTCGACGAACAGTCCCCAGATGAACACGAAAGGGATAAAGCTCGCGAAGACCGGGACTAGGTCGATAAAGTTTTCGCGGACAGGCTTCCTGCGAAAATTCGCGAGCCACATCCCGATTGCGGGCAGCACGATCACACCGAATATAAAGCCGAAAGCAGAGTCGCGCGACAGGAGGCAGAGGCCGGTCGTGGCACCAGCGCAGACACCATAGGCAACACGCCGCCGCTTTGTGGGCGCCTCTCCAGCGAAATAGGCGATGGTGAAGAAGAGCGCGCCGATCAGCAGGAAATAGGTGCCGGGGTCACGGCGAAGATCGAAGACGCCCAGATCCCAGTAGTACAAACCGCCCGGCACCAGGAGCAAGCAGACGAAAAGCAAAGACGTGCCCGCCGAACAGCGATACGAGCGCGCGGCGGCATACATCCCGAACACTGCCGGAATGAAGCATAGCGTGTTGTAGAGGTGGAAGGACGACATCGACTTGCTGAGGAAGGGGCTGAAGGCAAGCGTGAAGATGGATTGAAGCGGAGAGAGGGCGTCAGCAAAGGCGTATGGAATGGCCGGTATTAGCCCGTACTGGTGCACAGCATCCAGAACGGTGAAGTATCTCAGATAGGCGCCGACAGAATCGTAGTGAGGGATGGCTGCGTCATAATAGTTCGCGATGGCCCAGCGCCCGTAGGCGTAGAAAGCGAGAATAAGCAGGATCAGGAAAAAGACCGGCGCCCTGCGTGATCGCGGGTCGCTTGCTAATCTTTCAGCGTATGAACTCACCTGCTGCTCCCCTCTGAACGCTATCTAAAGTAACAGATTTCACCCTTGCTGCCCCATCAGGCAATCTGCAAGAGTTTGGCTGTTAGCGCCGTACCGGGCTCGATGCAACTTAGCCGGCTCGGGGAATTTTGTCGCTTGCAGCCCCCGAGCCTTACACATTGCGCGACGCATCGATCATCTATTTATTTGAACGCAGGATTCGCGCGTACTAAGAGGCTCGCGTACAGGGATTTGAGGATAAGCCGGGGATCATGGCGATAGTACCTTTCAACAAGCCGAAAGTTCAGGGACGGGAGATCGACTATATCCGCGAGGCCATCGAACTTGGCCAGATTTCAGGCGACGGCACATTCACCAAACGCTGCCACACCCTGATCGAGCAAATGCTCGGTGTAAAGAAGGCCCTGCTGACCCATTCGTGCACCGCGGCGCTGGAAATGGCGGCCATCCTTCTCGACCTCGCTGCAGGCGATGAAGTGATCATGCCGTCCTTCACCTTTGTTTCGACGGCGAACGCGGTTTGCCTGCGCGGGGCGACGCCTGTCTTCGTGGATATCGACCCTGACACACTGAACGTCTCTCCCGAAGCGATCGAGGCGGCCATCACAGAGAAGACGGTGGCCATCTTCGTCGTGCACTATGCGGGCGTTGTCTGTGACATGGATGCGATCAACGCGATTGCTGACCGGCACGGCCTCAAGGTTGTTGAGGATGCCGCGCAGGCGCTCGGCTCAACCTATAAGGGGCGCAATGCTGGCACGCTTGGCCTGATGTCGGCTTTCAGCTTCCATGAGACCAAGAACATCATCAGCGGCGAAGGCGGCGCGCTCTGTATTAACGACACGAGCTATTGCGACCGCGCCGAGATCCTGCGCGAGAAGGGCACCAACCGCTCGCTCTTTTTCCGCGGGGCCGTCGACAAGTATACCTGGGTGGATATCGGCTCATCCTACCTGCCCGGCGAGATTATCTCGGCCTTTCTCTACGGCCAGCTTGAAGTTGCTGACGCGGTGAGGGAAGGGCGCCTTGCTGTCTGGCATCGCTACAATGACGCGTTCAAGGCCTGCGTCCCGGCAGAGAAGGTGCGCCTGCCCTTCATTCCTGACGAGTGTGAGCACAATGCCCACATGTACTACCTGCTCTTTCCCGAGCTCGAAGACCGTGAGGCTTTCCGGGAGTATCTGAAGTCGAAAGACATCATGGCGCCGTTCCACTATGTGCCGCTTCATTCTTCCATTGCGGGCAAGAAGTTCGGCCGCACAGCCGGCGACCTCAAGGTAACGGATGCTGTATCCGATGGCCTTGTGCGCCTTCCGATGTACACGATGGAGAGCGCCGAGTGCGACAAGGTAATTGAAGCGGTCGAGAACTACTTCAAGAACTGACTGGCTTGAGCTGCGGGCACGCTGATGTCGCGCGCTACACAGGAAGAATAAAACGTCATGACCGCACCGACACTCTCAGTTGTCTCCCCCGTCTATGGTAGCCCGACATCGCTGGAGCCGCTCTGCCAGCGCGTTGCCGATGTCTGCAACAAGATGGGCATCAGCTATGAGATCATCCTGGTGGATGATCGCTGCCCGCGTGGATCATGGGAAGTCGTGAAGCAAATCTGCGCGGCGAACCCGTTCGTGAAGGGCATGCGGTTCTCGCGAAACTTCGGTCAGCATTCCGCGATCGAGGCAGGTCTTAAACATTCGACGGGTGAGTGGGTCGTCGTCATGGACTGCGACCTGCAGGACCAGCCGGAGGAAATCCCGAACCTGTTCGAGGCGGCGGAAAAAGAGGATGCGAAAATCGTCCTTGCCCGCCGCGCTGAGCGTAATGACAGCCTCTATAGGCGCGCTATTTCTGCGGGCTATTATGGCCTGCTGAGCTTCATGACTGGAAAGCCGCTTGATGCGAGCGTCGCCAATTTCGGCCTCTACCATCGCACCGTCGTCGATGCCTATTGCAGCTGGGAAGAGGAACAGAAATACTTCCCGGTCATGATCCAGTGGATGGGATTTGAGCCTGTCTACCTCGACGTGGCGCATAGCAAGCGCAGCGAGGGCAAGTCATCCTACACGCTCGGCAAGCTGCTGAAGCTTGCATCGGATGTGGTCTTCTCATTCTCCGACAGGCCGCTCTGGATCATTGTCACAATCGGTCTGATCATCGCGGCGATAACATTCGTGCTGTCGATCGTCACTTTCATCCAGGCGCTGATGGGTGAGTTTGATGTCTCCGGCTATCCATCGCTTATCCTGTCGATCTGGTTCATGGGCGGGGTGCTCATCTGCAGCGTCGGCCTGACGGGCATCTATGTCGGTCGGACATTGCGAGAGGCGAAGGCCCGCCCGTCCTATATCGTCGCGGACTATCTCAATGATGTTCCCGGGTCGGACAAACCAAACCCGCGATGATCGCCGCGTTATTCCAGAAACTGAAATCATCGCCGACGAGCGGCGCGCTGATCCGGTACATCGTGGTCGGCGCGTCGATGAACCTGCTCGCGGCGGCCATCGTGTATTTCCAGAGGATACTGGGCGTCCCGCATGAAATCGCCTTCGCGGTGACGACGGTCGGCAGCCTTCTACTAAACTTCTATCTGCAACGTTCCTTCGTCTTCAGGAGCAACGCGGCAATCGTGCGATCGCTGATCCTCTACACGCTGCTTTATGTGTCGAGCTATCTTCTGCAGATCTCAATCTATCCCGTGTTCGCGACCATCCTCGGATGGCCGGAAATCCTCTCAGTGTTGTTCACTGTAGGCATTGCGGCAGTCTACTCGTTCGCCGTGCTGTCGCTGGTCGTCTTCAAGCCGTCCAAGGAGACGGACTGAGCGGGTTTGGGAGCAGCCGTGAAAGCGATTCATACATGGGTGCAGCCACGAAACCGTATCAGACCCGGAAGCCCCTCCCGGGGCATTTTTCACCGAATTTTGGTCCCCCGCATGGCGGCTACCGCCGCATTCATTTCCTATTTTTGGTCCACTGGACCAAAAATTTTGCGGAGCAAACCGAGAAATGAATGGTGCCGCCTAGGTGACTTGAACACCTGACCCCCGCATTACGAATGCGATGCTCTACCAGCTGAGCTAAGGCGGCTATCCGTTGGAAGGCGCCTCAATACCGTCAAGCGTGCCTTTGGGCAAGTGGACAATTCAGGGCGGCGCAGCGCGTCTCTATTGCGGCGTCAGGCCTCGTCCTGCTCACCGTCGCGGACATAGTCGACTGGCGGCTCTGTCATCGTGCGGCCTGGCTCGCTGGCAGGCGGCAAGGCCTTTTGCGGTTCGGTCTGGCGGGTGCGCACCGCAGCGACGGGGGCAGGCAGAGCGATATAGCGGCCCGCCTCAAGCTCACGGCCATAGGATTCATAGCGCGGATGGATCAGCGTGCCCGCATCGCCGAAGGCATAGACAAGACGCGCCCAGTCGCGGCGCGAATAGTCAAAGGCCTGCCCGTTGGGGTCGATATCCGACCACTCAGCCTCTCTTGAGGCCGTGATGGCCATTCGGCCCCAGCGGTCGGCTTCGGAATTGTCGCCATAGCCGCGAAGGGCCTGTTCCAGCAGCAGGCAGAGGCGCGCTGTTGGCTGTTCTTCGACCAGCGGGGCGAGTTCCTTGATGGCGGCGATCCAGTCGCGCTCTGCCATCGCGATCTCTGCCTTCAGGATGCGGCTCTCGCGTGCATCGGGATTGGTGTCGATCAGGGCGCGGAGGCGCGCCGACTGCGTCTTTGGCGTGTCTTCGGGGTCGAGCCTGCGGCTGAGATGGGCGAGCGCGGGATGCGGGCTGGAACGCCAGCCGAGTTCGAGAACACCCTGCGCCGCTTTCACCTTGCCTTCCAGCTTGAGCTGGCGCGCGCCATGATAGGCGGCAGGCGCAAAAGCTGGGGAGGCGCGCAGCGCATCGGCAAGCAGCTTCTGGGCATCGCGGCGTTCTGCATTCGGCATGCTGGTCGCGTGCGCTGTGTAGAGCACTGAGCGCCTGCGGCGGAGGCTGTCGCCAGAGATCAGTCCGCGGCGCTCTCCGATGGCCAGCGTTTCAACGGCGTCCTGCCAGTGGCCGCGTGCGACCTGACTGTCGAAGAGCGAGGTGAAGGGCCAGTCCGCAGCCGTTTTCAATTCGAGCGCTTCACGGGCTCGTGCTTCGGCGGCGGCGGTATCACCGCGCTCTGTGGCGGCGATGGCTGCGCCGCGAAGGCCTGCAAGTTCGCCGCCCGGCAGGCGGGAAAGCTGGCCCCAGGCGCGTTCGGCGCTTGGCCAGTCTTGCGCGATCTCGGCTGTACGTGCCTCGAGCAGGAGCTTCAGCCGCTCATCGTCTGCGTGCTGGGCCGCCCGGCTCGCATATTTGCGCGACAGGCTGATATCGCCAGCTTCGGCTGCGAGAATGCCGTCAGCGAGCGACCGGTTGGCGCTGCGCTTCTTCGAGTTGCGGCGGGCCTGTCCAAAGCGTTTCGGCAGCTTGATCAGCCCTGCGAGCGCGGCCCAGACGAGCGCCATCACCGCGCCGAGCAGGATGACGCCAAGGATCGCGACAACAAGCTCGATGCTGATCGTGTCGGCGCCGAGCGTGATGACGACATTGCCAGACAGGCCGGACGCCCAGAGGACGATCAGGCCAGCGACGACGATGAGACAGACGATGAGGAAGAGAGCTATCATTGGAAACTTATCTAGGGGTTTTGCGCGGCAAATTCGAGGTGAAGCGTATCAATTGCTTCGCGCGCTTCGATCCGGTTGCGCGCGTCAGTGAGCCAGCCTGTATAAACCGCGAGGCTTTCAGTTGGCAGGCCTTCGAGTGCGGTGACGGCTTGCTGCAAGTCACCACCCTCGAGCGCGTCTTCGGCTTCGAAGAGGATGGCGGGAACGACGCTATTGCCGCCGCCGCGGCGGATAGACACCATGTCACCGAAGAAGGTATCAACCCAGCCCGGCTCACCCGCCGCTTCGCTGTCCCGGTCGAGCGCGTCATCCTTCAGGGCCTCGAAACGCGTCTGCAGCGTACCCATGCTTGGGACGGGGCTGCCAGACAGGCGTGCCAGCGTGGCAGCGGCCTCGCTTGAAGGCTGCAGCTCCTGAAGGCGTTGGGCGGATGTTCTGAAATCCGCCCCGGTTGTGATGGCGTTTTCAATCGAGGCGATGGCGAGCGCGCTCTGTGCGGCTGTCGTCGCAGAGCGGCGCGCGGCGTCTGCCTGGGTGGCTGTCTGAGCGCAGGTTTCCTCCAGCGCGGACTGCGCCGAGGCGAGCTGCTGGATACGCGAGCGCAGGCTGGAGACTTCCTGGCGAAGGGAGGCGAGCTCTGCCGATGTCGGGGCGCTCTCACTGTCGAGGGTCTGCAGGGCCGCTTCCAGATTGGCGATCCGCTGCGGGTCGATTGAGGAAGCTGTCTCCGGCTGGTTCGCCATTTCCTCTTCGACCGCATCGATGCGGGCGGAAAGGTCAGCGATCGCGTCTTCATCCGCCGCGCTGCTTTGAGCAGGTGCGTCGCTTTGCGGGGGCGTTGAGCGTAGCGCGTCGACAGTGCCGCTCAGGCCGTCGATTTGCGCGGTCACATCAGACAGCCGCTCTTCGAGTGCGTCGATACGGTTGGCGAGGTCGGTCTGCTGGTCGGTCAGCGCGGCAATACCGGTGGCTGTGTCGTCTGGCTGCAGGCCTTTCTGCAGGAGGCCGGATGACCAGAGGGAGAGGCCAAGCGCGCCAAAGGCGATCAGCATCACGAACAGGAGAGAGAGCCAGCCCGGGCCGCTGCTGGACGTCTTACGGGCAGGCGTGTCTTCGGTGCGGCCCTCCTGCGCAGCCTCATGCTCTGCCGGTTCGAACTCGGCATCGATCGGGTCTGTGGTCGGGGTCTGCGGATCACTCATTCGGGTTCATCCTGTCGGCTCCGGGCCAATCGGTCCAGATGCCCTTCAATGTATTGCCGCTCAGCGCGCGGCAAGCAAACGGTCCAGCGCTTCCAGAAGGTGCGCTTCGTCTGGATGGTCAGCAATTTCAATCTGGTCCTTACCGCCCTCACGCAGGGGTCCGGCCGCCTGCTCTGAGATCGCAACGTACGAGACGCGCTGAAGGTCCAAGCCCACGCTGAGATCCATGAAAGCCCGCGCACCTTTTGCAGAATGGAGGAGGACGATAGAGGGGCCGCCCGCGATTGCCGAAACCGCGTCCGGGTGCAGCGCTGGCGCGTTGGTCGCCTCATAAAGGGCGAGGAAATCAACCTCGAAACCTTCATGTTCAAGCGCGGCTTTGACGATGCCTTTTGCCGCAGAATTGGCGACGTGCAGGAGGCGCTTTGACTGACCTGCGGGCCAGTGATGGGCAATGTAATGGGCAAGGTCTTCGGCATTGCCGGATGACTGGTGCACGGGGCTGTAGCCCTCAAGCAGGGCTTCTGAAGCCGTTGCAGGGCCGACGCACCATGCAGGCAGGTCACGCGCTTCGGTTTCCGCCGACAGGAAACGCACCCCGTTGGCGCTGGTAAAGATGAGCCCGCCATAGACTGAGAGGTCCGGCAGTGAGGCTTCACTGCGAGACAGCTTGATCGCCGGCGTCACGATGGCGGTCAGGCCACGTTCTTTCAGGGCCTGCGCGGTCTGGTCTGCGCCCGGCTGGCTGCGGGTGACGATGATGGGCGTGCTAGTCATCTTCAAAGGCTGGCAGGTCACCGCCAGCCGCTTCGCGGATGCGCTGGCCGATGCTGCGGCCAAGGCCTGCCAGTGCCTCGTCGGTCACCTCGCCTGACAGCGCGTCCGCCTGCATCCAGCGGCGCGAACCATCAGGCTCCAGCACCTCGCCATCGAACAGCCACTTGCCGTCTTCCAGCCGGGCATGGCCGCCCATGGCCGTGCGACAGGAGCCGTCGAGCTCAACAAGGAAGGCCCGCTCTGCCAAGGCGGCGAGGCGGCTCTGCTCATGGTTCAGCGATTTTATGAGGTCGACGACGGCGGGGTCGAGATCATCCGGACGTGCGGCGACCGTGATGATGCCCTGGCCTGCAGCCGGGATCATGTCGGTGATCGGGACCGGCACAGCCACATGTGTCATCTCGAGACGCTCAAGACCCGACATGGCGAGATAGGTTGCGTCAGCGAGGCCGTCCTCGAGCTTTTTCATCCGGGTCTGCACATTGCCCCGAAAGGTGACGATCTTGAGGTCGGGCCGCATGGCCAGCGTCTGGGACTCGCGGCGCAGGCTCGCCGTGCCGACGGTGGCGCCCTCTGGAAGGTCGCGCGCGCTTTTGACGCCGTTCAGAGAGATGAAGCCGTCGCGCGGGTCTTCGCGCTTTGGAAAGGCGAGCAGGGCCTGACCATCTGGCAGAGCGCCTGGCACGTCTTTCAGGCTATGCACGGCAAGATCGCACCTGCCTTCGTCAACGGCCTTGTCGATTTCCCGCGTGAAGAGGCCCTTGCCGCCTGCATTGATGAGGCGCTGGGTCGTCAGCTTGTCGCCGCCCGTCGTGAAGGTCACGATCTCGCAGGTCACCTCACCATTGCTGAGGCGTTCAAGGTCTGCGCCCACCTGTCTTGCCTGCACCAGGGCCAGCGGAGACCCTCTGGTGCCGATTTTCAGTTTTAGCTTGGGGGCAAGACCTGCGGGCATGACATCTCCAGATTGTGATCGATTGCCTGCTACAGATTAAGGCGATGGCAGGCAAGACAGGGCTAAGCAGTGAAAGCTGGCACGATGTGTGCGCCAGTTGATATCAGGAATACCCTGTAGAGGAGACGGCCCATGTTGGTCCGCTTTGCCAGTTCCGCTCTCGTTTTGACGCTAATGGCGTGTACGGAGCCGTCTTCATCAGCAGCCCCGCGCGATGAAATGCGCGTGCCAACATCTCCTGTGCAGCGCTGCATGAACCTCGGCGGAGCCCTGGAAGCGCCGAACGAAGGCGACTGGGGCTATACGATCCGGGCAGAGGACCTTCAGGCCATCAAGGCGGCTGGCTTCGATACGGTGCGCCTGCCCGTGCGCTGGGACGTCCATGCGATGCAGCGAGAGCCCTATACGATCCGCCAGGGCCAGATTGACCGCGTGAAGGAAGTCATTGCGCAGGCAGATGCCGCAGGCCTCCAGATCATCGTCGACCTGCACCATTATAACGACCTCATGTCGCGCCCTGATGCGCACTATGAGCGGCTCTTTGCGATGTGGCGCCAGATTGCCGAGGCGCTTCAGGATGCCCCGGAAAGCGTCATCCTCGAGCTTCTGAACGAGCCGAATGACAAGATGACGGTCGAGCGCACCGATGCGGTGAATGCAGAGCTTCTCTCCATTGTGCGCGAATACCATCCTGATCGCTGGGTCGTGGTGGGCAGTGCTGGCTGGGGCTCACTCTCGGCCCTGCTGGAAAGCAATCCGCCAGAGGATGACCGGATCATCCTGACCTTTCACAGCTATGAACCCTATGATTTTACCCACCAAGGCGCCTTCTTTGCCGACCCGCCGCCGCCAACGGGCACACGCTGGGGCACGGTGGCGGAGTATAGCGAGATCAATGCAGGCGCCGAAGCGGCGGCCCGGTTCGCAAGCGAGCAGGGCCATCCCATGCTGCTGGGTGAGTTTGGCGTCTATGAAGAGGTGCCACTGGAGCAGCGCGCCGTCTGGACGCGGGCCATGCGCAAGGCGGCAGAGGACCGCGGCATAGGCTGGTGCTACTGGGACTTCGCGACCACCTTCAAGGCCTACAATCTTGAGCGGGATGAGTGGATCTACTCAATCAAGAGCGCGCTCCTCGACAACTGAAGCGCCAAGCTTCCGATTTCAGGCTGTGCGTCTTAAGTGAGGGCCATGACCTCTCACACGGTTCTTGGAATTGAAACGAGCTGCGATGAGACCGCAGCAGCTGTCGTGCGCCTGAAGAAAGGGCGCGCCATGGTCCTGTCCGAGGTCGTACGCTCTCAAGTCGAGGCGCATGCGCCCTATGGCGGTGTGGTGCCTGAGATCGCGGCACGCGCGCATGCTGACATTACCGACCAGATCGTTGAGAAGGCGCTGTTCGAAAGCGGGCTGAAGCTGTCGCAGCTGGACGGCATCGCGGCTACGTCGGGCCCGGGGCTTATCGGCGGGGTCATGGTGGGAATGATGACGGGCAAGGCGCTGGCCCTCGCGTCCGGCAAGCCATTCCTGCCTGTAAACCATCTCGAAGGGCATGCGCTCTCGCCGCGCCTCGCTGAAGACTGCCCATTCCCGTATCTCCTGCTACTCGTGTCCGGTGGGCATTGTCAGCTCATCGAAGTGAATGGGCTTGGCGACTATAAGCGCCTCGGGACAACAATCGACGACGCAGCCGGTGAAGCATTCGACAAGCTTGCGAAAATTCTCGATCTCGGTTTTCCCGGCGGGCCGGCGGTGGAGAAAGCGGCCAAAGATGGCGATCCAGAGCGTTACAAATTGCCGAGACCGCTTTTGAACAAGCCCGGACTGGATTTCAGTTTTGCGGGTTTGAAGACGGCAGCTGCGCGCATCGCTGAGCAGGATGATTTCTCAAGCTGGGACATTCCGGATTTGTGCGCGAGCTATCAGGCCGCGATAGCCGCTTGCCTGGGATCTCGAACTTTCCATGCCCTGTCGGTATTTCGCAATGGCGCACCGGAAAGCCGTCTGGTCGTCGCCGGAGGCGTTGCCGCCAATCAGGCCATCAGGCAAACGCTCGAACGCACGGCGCATGCAAAATGGGCGACACTTATTGCGCCGCCGCTTCGTCATTGCACGGACAATGCAGCCATGATCGCGCTTGCGGGCGCAGAACATCTGGCCGCTGGCAAGGTGGATCCAGATGCGATGAGTTTTTCGGCACGTCCGCGCTGGCCGCTTGATGAGGCAAGTGCGCTGGCCGACCCGGCCTATGGCGGCGGGAAGCGCGGCGCGAAGGCCTGAGACCTTTAAGGCTTCAGCAGCTGAATGAGATGGGCCGCCTGGTCGCGGGAGAAGCCCTCTTTCAAAGGCGCGCGCATGACAATCAGATTGTGCCAGGCCGGTGAGATGAGCAGGTTCACCGCTTCATCTATATCGTAATCTCGCCGGATCAGCTGTTTTGCCGCCACCTCCGCCAGGATGAGCCTGAGCGGCGCGCGGATATTCGCCTTCATCCAGTTGCGCCAGCTTTCGCCAGCCGCCTTTTCGTCGGCGGCTGCGATCAGCGCGCCGCGTAGCACAGCATGACCATTGCCGGCGCGTGTCAGTGTCTCGATCGGCAGGATAAGCGCTGCGATACGCTCGACTGGATCGGTTTCAACGGCCTGTGAGACAGCAGGCAAGAGGCTGATTGCGGCCTCAACGCACATGCTGCCAGTGGCCGGCCACCAGCGATAGATTGTCTGTTTGGAGGCATGCGCCGTGCGCGCTACGCTATCGACACTGAATTTGCGCCATCCAGAGCGCACCAGTTCCTCGCGCGTGGCTTCAAGGATGGCGACCCTTGAGGCTTCGCTCCGCCGAGGCCCCTGGCGACGGCGGGCAGGTTTTGGCTTTTTCGCAGGTGTTTCTTCAGTCATCCACCCATTCCCAGGACCCGAGCCGTGAAGCCTATCTCAATCAATAGAGTTTTCAAAAGGATTGATCGCAAGTTTAAATTTTGCCGCATTGGAAGTTGCCGATAGTGGCAGTTCTGACTAGGTGCGGATCAGACAGAGTGAGTAATCAACATGCGTTCACCAGAAGAATTGATTGACGGGTACCGGTCATTCCGGCGCGGAACTTACAAAGAGCAGGCAAAGCTCTATGAGACGCTGGGCCAGGGTCAGAACCCGAACATCATGCTGATTGGCTGCGCCGATAGCCGGGCTGAACCAGCCGACATTTTCAGCGCCGCGCCGGGCCAGCTTTTCGTGGTGCGCAATGTCGCAAACCTTGTCCCGCCTTATGAGACCGGTGGTGGCCAGCACGGTGTCAGTGCTGCGCTGGAGTTTGCGGTCACGGCGCTGGAAGTCGAGCATATCGTGATCATGGGGCATGGCGGCTGCGGCGGCGTGCAGGCTTCGCTCTCTGCGGCCAAGGACAAGCCTGTTGGACAGTTCATCGCGCCCTGGGTGCGACTGCTGGACGAGGCACGTGACAAGGTGCTGAATGCAAACCCGGAAGACCCTCAGCGCGCTCTGGAGTTTGCGGGCGTTGAACAGTCTCTCAAGAACCTCATGACGTTTCCTTTCGTCGAGGAGCGCGTGAAGACGGGCAAGCTGACACTGCATGGTTCGTGGTTCGCTATTGCGCTCGGCCAGCTCTACTGGCGCAGCTCGACCACGGGCGAATTCGAGCTGGTTGACGCCTAGACCAATTCCGCTTTCAGCGGAAACGCTCTAGGGCTTGCTGGTCGCCCAGACAGCGAAGGCAGCCGAACCGACCATGAGGGTCGCGGCCCCGATATTGAACCAGCGCGCAAAGGCCGGGTCGCTGAAACTCTTGGCCATTCGGTCAGCCGCAAAGGCATAGACGAACAGCCCCGTCATCTCGCTGACCGTGATCGTGGCGACCATGATGGCGATTTGCGGGGCAAGCGGCCTCGAGGCGTCGAAGAAACCCGGCAGAAGCGCGCCGAAAAAGACCAGCGCATTCGGGTTTGCGAGTTGTAGCCCAAAGCCCCTGCCGAACAGGGCCGCACGCTTGGGCATGGCTTCGCGGGAGAGGCGCAGATCCCGCGCCGCTCCGCGAACCAGACCATAGGCCAGCCAGATAATGAAACCGAGGCCCGCGAGCTTCAGCGCCAGAAAGGCGAGCGGGAACTGCGAGGCAATCGCCGCTGCGCCAGCGGCGGCAAGGCCGATCCAGACAAGGTTTGCTGTCGACACACCGATTGCAGGCAGCATGGCTGGCCGCACGCCGTATCTCAGCGATGAGGAGACGACCAGCATGACTGCTGGTCCGGGCGTCAGCCCGCCGGCGAAGAAGAGGCCGACCAGTGCCAGCCAGACCGAAAGTTCCAAACCGGCTCCTGATGTCTAGCTGGATTTTGCCCGTTCGATCGACTCCCGGATGAGCTCGCGCGCCTTGTCGACGCCTTCCCAGCCGCGCACCTTCACCCACTTGTTGGGCTCAAGGTCCTTGTAGTGCTGGAAGAAGTGGGTGGTCCGGTCGATCAGCGTGTCGGGCAGATCGGTATAGTTCTGCACCTTCTCATAGAAGCGGGTGAGCTTCTGGTGTGGCACGGCAAGGATCTTCTCGTCTTCGCCGCCATCGTCTTCCATCAGGAGCACGCCAATCGGACGGGCACGGACAACAGCGCCCGGCACCAGCGCGCGCTGACCAACCACCATGACGTCGATCGGGTCGCCGTCGAGGCTGAGCGTGTGCGGCACGAAGCCGTAATTACACGGATAGCGCATGGACGTGTAGAGATAGCGGTCGACGAACATCGCGCCGGATGCCTTGTCGATTTCATACTTGATCGGCTCGCCGCCCAGCGGGACTTCGATAATGACGTTGAGATCGTCTGGCGGGTTCTGGCCAACGGCGATTTTGGTAATGTCCATGGAGGGCTCCGAAGGGCTCTGATAAATTTGAATGTTGCACTGCACAGACTGGTTCGGCGCGTCAAGTTTTTGCTACCTGTACATGCAGTTTGGCAGGTCAGGGATTTGGTCTTAAGACTTGCCAGAGAGGATCGGGAGGCCCGCACATGACTTATCGCCGTTTCACCGTATTGATCGCGAGCGCAGCAATTTGCGCCGGCGCAGCGAGCGCACAGAATGTGAACCGCGCCGCTGAGCAGACGGCCGCCTGTCTTGAGATCGAAGATGCTGCTGCGCGGCTAAGCTGTTTCGAGACGGCTGCCCGGGAACTCTCCAATGCGCTGGAAAGCGATGAGGCGGCAACGCCTGCGCCTCAAGCCCAGACGAATGAGCCTTCGGTTCCGTCCTGGGCCCAGGCGCCAGAGCCGGAGCCAGAACCAGCGCCAAAAGCTGAAGATGATGATCGCAGACCTGTCTGGGCGCGTCTCATGCCGCGCCCTGACCCGGAGCAACTGGACGATTCAATATCTGTTTCGGTGACACGCATCCTGCGTAATGCGACCGGGCGCCACTTCTTCATCATGTCGGATGGGTCTGAGTGGGAGCAGGTCGCGCCAGGTGGCGTGAAGCCGCCTTCGTCCCTGCCAGCCGCCGCGACGATCAGCGACTCGCTGGTGGGCAATAATCCAGGCCTGACCTTTGATGATGGCCCGAATGGCCGCTACCGGGTGCGCCGGGTAAAATAGGCCGGGCGAGACCGCCTCAGCGCTTGCCGAAATTGAAGCTGATGGAAATGCGGGCCTCTTCCGTGCGGCTCGCCATGACTTCATGGCGCAGCCAGCTCTCCCACATCAGGAGCGTACCGGGCTGCGGGTCAATGTAGACAAACCTGCTCTGGTCCTCGGCGACGTCATCGCGCAGCGGCGGGGCGGCCATCATATTGGCGAGCCTTGGATCCTCGAAACGGATTGCGCCAGCGCCTTCAGGTACTGCGATATAAAGCGTTCCGGAAAGTATGCTGCCCGGATGGATATGGCCGGAATGATGTCCGCCTTCCCCCAGAATATTGATCCAGAGCGCATCCAGACGGATGTCGCGGCGCTCTATTTCCCAGCCAAGTTCTTCTGCGAATGACCCTGCCTGTTTGAGAAGCTGCTTCTCAAGCGCCGCAAAGGCTGGCGCGCGCTTCGGCAGATCGTTGAGGGATGCGTAAGACGTGTAGCCGGGATATCCCTTCTCCTCGCACCAGCGATGGCCGGCCTCATCGCCGTCCTCCAGCATCCAGCAGGCCTCCTCCAGCTCACTGAGTTGCTCGGTATCGTCGATTGCGGCCTCGTAGAGGCGCGTCGGGAAAAGGTGTCGCGTTGGCATTGGGGTTCGCAGGGAAGCTAGGTCGTGAAGTCGTCGGAAACGGGCGGCTTGGAAAAGGCGAGGGTGCCCCCCGAACGGCAGTCTTTTCGCCGCGGCTCCACTTTCATCAGAGTTACATTACTGGCGAGGGTTTCCCGGCCGCCATCGGGCTTCTCCAGGATGACTTCAGTGCCTGGCTGGAGGCTGAAGCCGATTCCTTTCATCTTGGGAGCAGCAAAAGACATGAGCCCGGCCTGTTTGCGGATTGCGGCATTTGCCTGTGACAGGGCCGTGCAGACATCTTCCATGGCAATCTCGTCGCCGAGTTCCAGCGTCGGCAGCAGTTTCATCGAAACATTGCCGCGTCCCGCCGGAAGGTCGGTCATGATCATGGGGTTGCCGGGAAGAAGGCCGACGATCTGGTCCATATCGACGAGGCCGTCATCTGTGCGCGTGATTTCGACATTGCCGCTCTCTCGCTCAACCCACAGACGGAAATCGTTATCGGCTTCGTCGGATGCGTTGAGCGCATAGGTCAATTCAAAGTGAGAGCGCTTGTCCTGATCGAGCGCGAGATAGTCTTCAAACATCGGGAAGAGCCGCGAAAGGGGGGCGGCCTCTCTCGGTGGGCCAAGCTCTGCCAGAGCGGGCAGGCAGAAGGTCGTCGCAAGGGCGGCGGCGAGCGCGGTTGACCGGAACATATAAGAAGACCTCCCTGCAGTCCCCGCCACTATCAGGTTGGGGTGCAGAGAGGTCAATCTAGACTGTGCGGCCTATTCTTCGGTCGCTTCTTCTTCCATCATTTCAGGCTCTGCCGGCGTGTCGCCTGCGGCAGGCTTCACGAAACGCAGGGTCATGCGGTCGGACTCGCCGATTTCCTGATACTTCGCGGCATCGAAGCCTTCTGGCGTGTTGCCGTCACGGTCAGTCGTGCGCGAGACCGGTGGCAGCGTCCACACACCGAACGGGTGGTCTGCGGTGTCAGCCGGGTTGGCATTGATTTCGCTGGCTTCCTCAAGAACGAAACCTGCTTCTTCTGCAAGGCGGGTGACATAGTCTTGATGGACATAGCCAGACGGGGCCGACGGGTCCTGGTTGAGGGCCGATGGCAGGCGGTGCTCGACGACACCAAGGACGCCGCCCGGCTTCAGCACGGCGAAGGCATCATTGAAGAATTTGTCGGCATGATCGCCAGACATCCAGTTATGGATGTTGCGGAAGGTCAGCACAGCGTCGACGCTTTCAGGCTCACCAAGCGGGCCCGACTGGGAGTCGTAATAGGTGTACTGAAGCTCGCCGAACAGGTCCGGGTATGGGCTGTAGTTTGCCTGATAGGCTTCGAGGGCCTGCGCAGCGCGCTCTGAGCGCTCCGGCGAGGTGACTGCAGCGATGAAGGTGCCGCCATTCGCGTGCAGCCATGGGGCGAGAATGTTGGTGTACCAGCCGCCGCCCGGCCAGACTTCAATCACCGTATCATCGCCCTCGATGCCGAAGAATTCCAGTGTCTCAGCCGGGTTGCGGGCGTCATCGCGCTCGATCTCGTTCGGGTTGCGCCAGGTGCCTTCCATGGCGTCCGCGATCGTGAATGAGGTTGGGGTGGCTTCAGCACCCATCTCGGCATTGGCTTCGCCACTTTCAGGCGGGGTTGCGACCTCTGGTGTCGCATCGTCGCTGCCACCGCAGGCGGCAAGGGTCAGTGCCAGAAGGCTGGTTGCGATAATCCGGTTCATTTTCATCTCCTCATTTTCCCCTTGAACGCGGGGCCGTGTTTCCCAAATACACCATGACCGGGCGCTGCCAAGCGGGCCCGGTCCGGTAATCTGCCGGCGCCGATGGACGGGCCGGAGCGACAGATAAGCCGAAATGATGATCCGGCTCGTCCGGATACAGTTGCTTAGAGAGGACTGTTTGTCATGAGCACAATTGATCTCACCCCCCTTTACCGCACCATGGTTGGCTTTGACCGTATGGCCAACCTGATCGATTCAGCCAGCCGCCTCGATGGCGCGCAGGGCTATCCCCCTTACAATATCGAGCGCGTCGCAGACGATGCCTTCGCCATCGAAATCGCCGTGGCCGGTTTCGCTGAGAATGAACTCGACATTGAAACCAATGAAAACCTGCTGACCGTTGCTGGCAAGAAAACCGCCAGTGAAGACGGCGAAGAGCGCCAGTATCTGCATCGCGGCATTGCCGAGCGCGGTTTCCTGCGCCGGTTCCAGCTCGCCGACCACGTCATCGTGACCGGCGCATCGCTGCAGAATGGCCTGCTTCGCATCGAACTCCTGCGTGAGCTTCCAGAAGCCAAGAAGCCCCGCAAGATCGAGATCGGATCGTCCGGCCAGCCAAAGTCGAAGCCGAAACTGATCGGCAAGCAGTCTGCCGCGTAACTCCAGACGCGTAGACCCCTGACACGAGAAAGCCCCGGACGCGACGTCCGGGGCTTTTTTGTTTTCTGTGCTTTTGAGGCCGCCTACTTGTTCGGGTTCTGGAAGTAGACGTCGGCACCGGCGGCTTTCAGGAAAGCCGTCAGGCTCTCATTGTCGCTCAGGCGGCGCACGGCTTTCTGGACAGACTTGAACGAGGTCGCGGCATAGCGCTGGGTGACCTGTTCGAACGCCTTGCCCTCGATCTTGACGCTGACGCGGTCCTGCTTGGCGATGTCGGCTTCGAGCGTTTCTTTCGCCCATGGCAGATAGGTCTGCGACAGTTCTTCGGTGAAGATGGCCAGCAGCGTCGGCTCCAGCTCGGACAGCGGCTTGAAGCTGTCGCCCGCCTTTGGCGCATCCATGAACTCACACCAGGCGGTCACGAAAGGCGCGTTCTCACGCAGCCACGCACCCGGCGTCGGGTCCATCAGCATCTGCGACAGCTGCGCAGCAATCGAGAAATCGGCCACGGACGGGCGGTTGCCGAAGATGAAAAGGTTGTTTTCGAGGTGTGCGTTGAGCAGCGGAATGAAGCGCTCGAACGAGGTTTTCAGCGCCTTCTCATTCTTGCGCTCGATGCCGATCAGCTCGAGGCTGTCGCGCATCCGCTTCACGATCTGGTCACGGGTCTTCTTCTTGGCGCGCGGCAGCTTGCCGTCGAAGAGCTGCTCCATCGTGCGGTCAGCTGCTTCGTCGCGGTCAGGCTTCTGGCCCCAGCGTTCGCGGAACATGACCTTGCTCAGCCACTCATCTCCATAGTCCTCAAGGATGAGGGCCAGCACGGCGCAGGCTGGATCGTCCGGCACGGAGGACGGCTCTGCATGGTCGTTCTCGATGGCAGACAGGATATCGGTCGAATCCTGGTTCGGTGCGCGCCCCGGCGACACCAGAAGCGGGACCGTCGGCGCCTTCGCATAGGACTGGAACTCTTCTTCCTTTTCCGACGAACGGCCGATCCAGTCGAAGTCCACGCCCTTGTATTTCAGGAAGGCACGGACTTTCATGGAATAGGGAGAGGTCTCAGCGCCGAAGAGGCGGTAATCTGACATGTCTGGTCCTTTGGGGCTGCAGCCTTCGGGTCTTATGCGATGGGGCGGTGACTGCCAAGACATGTTTGACGGTTCAGGGGGCGTGCCATACTGAAGCCGCGCGCCAGTCAGAAAGAGGGTGACCCGTATGAGCACGCAGAGACGGTTTCTCGCCTATTGCGACAAGCTCTTCACCCCGTCGGAAAGCTTCATTCCGCGTGGCTATTCTGCATTCAGCAAGCTGAAGCCGGTCTATATCGGCCATGAGCTGAAAGGCCCGGTTCCAGAGGGCGCTGAAGTTATCGAGCTCGGCCCGCTGCACGGGGCAGGCGGTGAGGCGGCTTACAAGCAGCTCGGTACCATCTCTGCGAAGCTCCAGAATGCGATGGAAGCGGTTGAGCCCGTTGCCATCCATGCCAGCTTCGGCAAGTCCGGCGCCTATGCGCTGCCGCTGGCAGAGCGGCTGAACCTGCCGCTGGCGGTGACCTATTATGGCGGCGACGCGACCAAGACGACCAATACCAAGGACAGCTTTGTTCGCGTCTATAACCGGCGCCGGGCCAAGCTCTGGCGCGAAGCTGACCTTATCCTGCCCTGCTCGCAATTCATCCATGATGAGCTTGCTGGCAATGGCGCGCCGGCCGACAAGATGGTGGTCCACCACAATACGGCAGACCCTTCGCGCTTTGAGCCCGGTGAAAAGAAAGACCTTCTCGTCTTTGCTGGCCGCTGGACCGAGAAGAAGGGCATCGACACGTTGATCGCCGCACTGGCACGCCTTGGAGAAGAGCTGAACGGCTGGACGATCAGGCTGATCGGTGATGGCGACCTCAAGGAAGAGCTTGTCGCGAAGCTGCAGGAAGCTGGCGTCAAAGCAGAGCTTCCGGGCTGGGTGCCTGCCGATGAGATGCCGAAGCATTGGGCCGAAGCGCGGATCGCCGTCGTGCCATCGAAACGCGCCAAATCAGGCGACGCAGAAGGCCTGCCGCTGGTCTGTATTGAAGCGATGTTGTCTGGCTGCGCGCTGGCGGCGACGCGCCATGCCGGTATTCCGGAATGTGTGAAGGACGGCGAGACCGGCTATCTTGTCGATGAGGGTGACGATGCAGCGCTTGCAGACCGGCTCGCCCGGATGCTGAGCGACCGTGAGCGGACTGCCCGTATGGGTGAGGCTGGCCGTGCCTTCGCCATGGAGAGCTTCAACCTGCAGACGCAGAGCCGGAAGCTGGAATCCTACCTCATCGATCTCGCCGTAAAGGCAGGCACGATGCAGGCTTCAGACGTCTGATTTCTTGCGTGGGTCTGACTGGTCGGCCCAGACCTGCGCCTCTGCTATCGTGACGGTGCGTGCGGTGAAGTCGATGTCCGGCACGTCCTTGAGCGTGAAGGGCACGAAATAGGCAGGCTCTCCGGCGGCATCCGGTGCGACTTCGAGCAGGTCGCCCGCGCCGAAATTCTGGACCGACTTCACATGGCCAAAGAGGGTGCCGTCCGGGTGGCAGGTCTTCAGGCCGACAAGATCCTCGACATAGAACTCGTCTTCATCGGCGCTTGGCAGGTCCGCGCGGCTGACATGCAGCTTCAGGCCTTTCATCGCGTCCCATTCCTCTTTCTGGCGGGACGTTTTCGGCGTGACGATGAAGTGATCGCTGGCGGGCTTGAATGATTTGACGCTGAGAACGGGCTTTCCCTTGTCGTCCAAAAGCTGGTCGAAATCGAAGATGGCTTCCGGGTCAGCGGTAAAGCTGCGCACGCGCACATCGCCGCGAACGCCGTGCGCGCCGGACAGCGCGCCGACGACGATAAGCCTGTCAGGATTGGATCGGTCGGACATGAAGGGCTTCCTACTTCCCAATCGGAAAAGCGGGAAGCCCCTCGCGCAGCCCTAGAATGGGCGGTTGTAGCCGGGGCGGCGGTTATAGCCTGCCGGGCGGACCGAGGTGATGTTGTCGTTCAGCCGATAATAGCCGGTTTCGTCCACCGACCGGTCGATGATCTCGCAGCGGCCGCGATAGTTCGGGTCAGTACAGACTTCCCAGACGCCGCGATTGACGACGATGGACGAGACCTTGTCGTTGAACCGCAGCTCATTGAGGTGCGGGATGGCACCATTCACTGGCAGGGCGCTGCCGCGGAACTGCGGGTCGGCGAACAGGATCAGCGGTGCATCACCGCGGCCGGGGCGGCCACGGTCATAGCCGGGACGTCCACGATCATAACGATCATCACGGTTATAACGGCCCCCGCGATCATAGCGGCGGTCATTGCGGCCCCAGCGGTCTGCGACAGGGCGGATCGAGGTGATCTTGTCGTTCAGGCGGTAGTCGTTGAGCTCGCCCTCGCGGTAGCTGAGGATCTCACAGCGGCCACGGAAATTCGGGTCAACGCAGACTTCCCAGCTGCCGCCATGGATGCGGATGGAGGAGGCCTTGTCGTTGAAGCGATACTGGTTGAGGTGCGCGATCGGGCCGGTCACACGCAGCGATTGGCCGCGAAAGTCAGGGTGCTGATAGATGATGGCAACGCCGTCGCCGCCTCTGTTATAGCCATGCCCGCTTGGGCCATATTGCGCCATTGCAGGCAGGGTGAAGGCTGTCAGCGCAGCAAAACCAAGGGCGATTTTCTTCAGAGGGATCATAGTCCGGTCTCCAGATCTGTCTTTCCAGCCTAAACTAGCAAGACCCGGCTGAACCTCTGACAACCGGGTCTTCAGACAAATGCTGAGCGATGCGGACCGTTCCAGATCGCGGGTCTATTCGGCCGCGTCCATCAGGCCGCGCATCTGGTCGATCCAGTGGAGCCAGGCCTTGCGGCCGGGCTCTGTCAGGAAGATGCGCGTCTGGGGCTTCTTGCCGACGAACCGCTTTTCCTGACGCACATAGCCCGCCTCCTCAAGCTTCTTCAGATGGGTCGAGAGGTTGCCATCAGTGGCGCCGACCTTGTCGCGCAGCTCGCCGAAGATGGCGGGGCTGGCCGAGGAGAGATAGGCCATCACACCGAGCCGCAGGCGGCCATGTATGACGTCATCTATCTGGCTGTGATCAAAAGGGTTTTCGTTCTCCATGACGGTCTGCCTTACACGACGCCCGACGGTTCGTCGCGCAGCATCAGGAGGCCTGGCAGCAGGACACTACATGCAGCGGCAAAGGCAGCGGCGAGATAGAGCTCAGCTGTGTCGATGATGAGGATGGTCAGACCGACAAAGGCAATGGCGAGGTAGCCTGCGAGCTTTAGCCAGCCGACCTTTGCGATTTCGCCGCTGACGAGCTGCGAGATGCCATAGACGCCCAGCACGAGCGGAATGGACCAGGTGAAGCCGTAGGAGGCTGCGCCGTCGAGGAATGACTTGATCGTGACGCCGGCAAAGAAACTGCCGAGCACGAAGCCGGATGCCATCCAGACGGTTTCGGACACGCGGTTTCCCTCGGAAGATTGGCCGGGCTTGTCATGCGGAAAGGCCTTGGCGAGCAGGAAATAGCCGCCCAGTCCCAGAACGATGAAACCAGTCCACATGATGCCAAGCGCTTCGGGACCGAAGCCGAGCATGCCGGTCGCAATGAGATAATGGCCGATATAGGCCGCCGTCACGAGGCCGCCCCACCAGACAAGGAAGCGCCCGCCCAGCAGCGGTGCATTTGCGCCCGCTTCAGCAAGCGAGCGGACATAGGCAAGATCGTCAGTAGCAGTTTTAGACATTTCGTCCTCCAATAACTTTGAAATACAAAGTAGGCATAGAAATGAACTTTGTCAAGCAGAGTGCTTTGTGAGGTCGCCTAAAGGGAGGCGGAGGGAGCTGGAGACGGTTGGCGGGAACCAGAGAGGGTCCAAGGGGAGGATTAGGCCGTATGGAAAGTGCAGGGGAAACTCAGCCCTGAAACCGGTGTTTTCACGGTGCAGTGACGGTTTACTGGCGGTGTTTCTGCCGGTACCGGCGAAAATCAGGCAGCGACAGTGAGGTCGCCCGCGTCGACATTCCGGTTATAGCCGCCCCGGAAGGCGCGCGAAGGCTCAAGGCCTGCGATGAGACCCGCTGCCGATTCCCCTTCGCCGAGAACGAGCAGGCCGCGCTCCGAAAGCTGGCGACCAGCATTCAGGAGCGCCTTGATGCGGGCCTCCTTGGTCATGTCGGTAATGACATTGCGGCACAGGATGACATCGAACATGCCGAGGCCCTCTGCCGACTGCATGAGGTTATGTGTGCGCACGCCGATCTGGCTGGCGAGGGCGTGAGAGACCTGCCACTCGCTTGTGTCGAGGCGCGTGAAGTGTGCCAGCATCCGGCGGGCCGAAAGGCCTTTCTGGATTTCGAAATGGCCGAAGATGCCAGACCGGGCAGATGCGCTGGTGCGCTCACAGATATCGGTCGTGACGATTTCGATCTGGACGTCTTCGAATGCCTTCTTGCCCATTTCCTGGATCAGGATGGCAAGCGAGAGCGCTTCCTGTCCGGTCGAGCCACCGGCGCACCAGATCCGGATGCGGCCGTCATGCGCCCGCTTGGCCAGTTCTGGCAGGACGAGTTTCACAACCCGCTCCAGCGTGCCGCGATCGGAGAAGAAGCGCGTGCGCTTGGAGGTCAGGGCCGCAGCGATTTCGGTGCTGAGCTTGCTGTCGGGCCGGGCAGTCAGGATGGCGACAAGGTCTTCTACGCTGGAGAGGCCTTCACGGCGCAGGATTGAGGACAGGCGGGCATCGACCAGATAGGACTTCGTCGGCGGGATGTGCTGACCCGACCCTTTACGGGCGAGCTCTGCAATTTCGCGAAAGACGGTCTCTTCCATATCCAGTCCAGTCCGGTCCGATCTCGTCCAGGTGAGCTATTGATCCTGCCGGGCGCGGTTGCGCCCCATCAGCATCAGATGAGGCCCACCTCTGCAAATTTGCTTTCGATGATGTCGGCATCGAAAGGCTTCATGATGAATTCGTTTGCGCCAGAGCGCAGGGCTTCGCCGATATGTTCGGCGTCATTTTCGGTCGAGCAGAAGACGACGACAGGCTTGCGGCCTTCATGTTCGCGGCGAAGGGCGCGCACGAAGTCCAGCCCGTTCATGATCGGCATGCTCCAGTCGAGCAGGATCGCATCAGGCATGTCACGGCGGCAGGCATCGAGGGCTTCGGCGCCATCGCTGGCTTCGCGGGTCTCGAATTTGAGGTCCTGAATGATACGGCCAGCGACCTTGCGCACGACCCGGGAGTCATCGACGATCAGGCAGGTTTTCATGTCGCGAGCCCCCTAGCTAAATGCGCGCAGAACAACCCAGCATGGACACACTCCGGTTAACGAGCAGTTTAGCCTTCGGCATTGAGGCTGGTTGCCTTGAGCGTGATCTGCTCTTCCTCGGTCTCCACGCTGAGGTCGCCGCCAAGGCCTTCTGCGATGATGCGCGTGAAAAGCGGCTGCACGGTGCGGGCCGACCAGCCCTCCTCTGGCACGTCGCCTGCGATGGCAGACGCGGTGTCATCACGCAGCTTGCAGCGCTTGCCGGCAGCGCGGACGACGATGCCAAGGCCTTCGACTTCGTTGCGGACCTTTACGACGATCGAGCCACCGCGCGGCAGACAGTCCATGGCGAGCATGACCATGTTCATGATCAGGCGGGCATGAGAGAAGCTGAGATGCTCTGTCTCAATGTCCCATTCGAGTTCGGGCTGCTTGTTGTGGTGGGAGACGAAACTTTCAGTGATCTGCTTGGCTTCGTGAATGTCTGCGGCGCCGTTCGAGAGGCCGACAGAGCCAAAGGCGTAGCGCAGGAACTTCAGCTTGCAGGCCGCGCTTTCAGCGCCGTCATAAAGGAGCTTTTCGGCCTGGACCCGCATCTCGGAGTCCTGCGGCTCGTTCATGAAGTCGAGCGCGTTCGTGATCGAGGAGACCGACGAAACGAGGTCATGGCAGATACGCGAGGCGATGTAGGCCGATAGGTGCGCCGGATCGATGGTAGCTTGCATGATGGCCTCTTGAGTGTCCGCAAAGAGAACGAATCTAGCTGATTCGGGCCATTATGACGCCCCAAGTGGCAGCGTTGCGGTCAGCTATCGAGGTCTTCCGGGCGCTCTATGTCGTCATGCCCGCTGCGCGCGCTGTGAAAGGTGAGCCAGAAGAGGCCGACCGAAAGGGCGATACTGGCGAGTGCGCCAAGGCCGTAGGCGATCCAGCCATGCATGCTCATCGTCACGCCAAGCTGCGCCCACATCATGCCGACGCCGATGCCGGCCAGAATGAGCACGCCAATCGCGCCGATGATGAAAATGATCGTCAGTCGGGTCATGAACCAAGAGGTAGGGCAGAAATCTATTTCTGCGACCAGGTCCCGCTGTCATCCATGATGTATTCGCCCGGCTCTGCCTTCGCGATCAGGGTTTCGCCGGTGACGCGGGCGACCTGTTGCGGCGTGGCGCCCGTGCGCTCAGCCGTTTCGCCATAGGCGGCGCGGCGACGATTGTTGATATCCTGCACGAGGCGGACAACCGAAGCGTCTGCGCTGCCATCGACAATACCCAGATAGCCATCGATGCGCTCACCCACGATACCCTGATCCTTGGCCGCTTCCAGTTCTGGATTGGCCGCAGCGGCGGGCGCTGAGAGGGTGAGGGCTGAGCTGGCAATGAAGAGCGCGGAGAGGGCGATGCGGAGAATATTGGCCATATCTGAATCCTTGGTCCTTTGACCTAGAAGATGTCCGGGTTGGAGGCGATCAGGTCCTCGACTTCTCTTTCGAGCTTTACGCGGATCTCCTGTTCAACCTTTACATTGAGATTGATGGTGATGGGCTCTGTCGGCGCCTGCACGCGTACGGTCGGCGTGCACGCAGCAATAATAGCGACAAGGCATGGGGCCAGAATGGCGGCTTTTTTCATGTTCACAGCTCTCATGGGCATTCACTCTACAGCATAGTGCCTGAACCTGATTTGAACAGATGCTTGCTCATGGCTCAGACGGGTTGTCACCTGCGGGGGCGTCTTCACTTTCCTCTTCATCCGGTGCGTCATCGCCCGTAAGCGAGCCATTACGGACCTCTGCGAGCCAGTCGGTCCCGGTTATGCTCTGGCTGCTGCGGATCAGTTTGGAAAGCTCTGAATCGACGCCGATATTGAAGGCGAATGGCGCGCCGCCAAGCACGTCCGGCGACTTTCCGACCAGCTCCAGCGTGATCATCATACTGCCGGTGAGGTTGCCGTCCGCGCCGACCTCCAGCACCGAGAACTCAAAGTTTCGGAGCGCGCGGAAGGCCATGTCGACACGTTCATCTGCTTGCGAGGCCGCGTCTGCAACGCTGCCCGTATAGGCGATCGTACCGCCTTCCTCGTCGGCGCGAAGCACGGCGTTGCGAATGAAAACATTGGCGCCGCGAAGCTCTACCGGGAAGGTACCGGAAACTGTGCCGTTTGCGTTGATGTCCGGCAGGCTGAAAACCTCGATGAGGCGCGAAAGCTCAATCTCGCGGGCGGTGATCTCGACGATGTCGCTCGTGCCCGCGATCGTCCATTGCGACTGGTTTAGCAGCAGTGTGCCGCCTGCAAATGGCCAGGAAGCACGCTCGATGATCGCCGCGTCTGCCCCGAGAATCTGGAAGTCGATTTCACCGTCCCGAAGAGGAAGGCCAGGATTGATTTCTCCGACGGTCACCTTCTGGCCGGGCGGCGTGTGGAGCTCGAGCAGCTCGTCAAAATCAATGCGGCCATTGATATTGTTCACCGCGCCCACACGCAGCGTGTCGAAGCCGAAATCCCGCACCTCGACAAATCCAGTACCGCTGAGGTCGCCGCCATCGATGAGGAGGGACGCGGCGGCATTCAGGCGCCCACGTGCGTTCGACAGGAGGCCGCGCACACGTTCACTGAGGGCCGTTGGTTGGAAACCGCCCGGCTGGAAAACAAGGTCGCGGGAGCGCAGCGATGCTTCGCCATCAAGCTCTACCAGGTTGAGCGTCATCTGCAGGTCGGCGATCTCGCGCTGGCTCCGACTTGTCCGTAGCGGCCCGCTCAGCTGCATGATGCCGTTTGCGAACTCGGCGCTGAGGTCGGTCTGCAGGGGCTGGTAGATGGGGTCTTCATTCTTGTCGCGGATGATGACCGTGCTTGCACTGCCAGAGCCTGCAATGCCGGTTTCAGGCAGCGTAGCATCCAGCGTCAGTGACTCGATATCGATGAGCGCGGGCACGAGCGAGCCGGTCAGCTCTGTGCGCCGGGTGCGCGCCGAGAAGGAGAGCGGGCGGCCCGTTTTAAAGCCAAGCTCTGGCCGCGCGGCGGCGATCACAAGCGTGTTCTCGCCGATCTTCAGGTCTGCGGTCATCTGGCGGCCGGTGAGGCTGAGGCTTGCTGTGCTGGCCGCGCGCCAGTCCAGAACGCCATCATTGAGGGCGATGGTGCCGGATGTGCTCTCACTCTCGAACGGTAGCTCAAGCGAGGCGACGCCAAGCTGTCCTGAAATCGCGCCATTTGCCCGCCGCAGCAGGCGGCCGTCCTGCGGGCAGAGCTCTGTCAGGAAGGCGCCAACGCGGAGCGTATCGGGCGAGGTGAAACCGTCGGATTTAAGGCCGATGCAGCGTGTACTGAAGGATTGGACGCGCAGCGGGTCTGAGAGGCGCGCGTCGACACCGCCAAATATGCTGGTGTCGGCAAAGTCGAGGCCAAACATGCGACCATTGATGCTGGCCGTGCCCACAGCCTGGAGGCCGGGCTCAGCGGCTTGTGTGTTCAGGGTGAGCTGGTCGAGATTGACGGACAGGGTGAGCCCGTCGGCGCGCCATGGGGCAATGCGTAGCCTGCCTGTTTCAAGCAGGACGCCTTCTGAGGTGACGCCAGCCTGTTTCACATAGGCATTGAGGGAGGGGAGCGACGGGCCATTGAGGGCGGCGACGCCGCTCAGTTCTGTGCGCCCGTTCGAAATGGTCAGCACACGCTCACTACCGGTGGGGGCGAGCGAGAATTGCGCGCCGTTGGCGGCAGTCGCGTTGATCTTGTCGCTTGTCTCCAGCGTCCAGCCGGTGCCGCGCTCAAATCCGAAACGGTAGGAAGCGCCAAGCCTGAATTCATTCAGGGCAGCTGTGAGGCCGCTGCGCAGCGCATTGCCATGCGCGGTGAAGGGGGGACCTGACCGCAGCGGTGAGAGGAGGTCGCGGCTCGTCTCCCGCGGGACGGACGCCTCTGCGATAGTGAGGTCGCCTGCGAGCGCGGCTTCGTTCAGCTGGTCGTCCACCTCGCCTTCGCCCGTCAGGGTGGTGCGGCCAAGCGATATCCCGGCAAGCGTGGCGGCCTCTGTGCCAATGGCCAGCGTGCCTTCCAGCGGACCGGAGCGCGAACGGGCAGCATCCAGCGTCAGCGTCGGCGAGGTCATTACGTTTTCTTTGTAGCGCAGCGTTGATGCTTCGCCCGAGACTGCGAGCGAACGCAGGAAGCCTATGGGGCCATGCTCCGCGGTGTCGAGCTTACCGGGGTTGATGCCGGCGGTGCCGGTCAGGCGGAGGTTCTCAGCGGCGATGTCCTGCGCGGCGCTCTCTTCGGCCTCGAGCGTGAACTCCAGCGTCGGGCGAAGGGATGGGGTCAGGCTGGCATCGAGAAGGATGTTGCGGCCACGATAGGCGTCAAAGCGCGCATCGCTCAGCTGGAAGCGGGCGCTGCCCTGTACGGCGGCCCCGATGATGGAGAGGTCCAAGCGGCCTTCCTCTATCTTCAGCCGCCCCTGTTCTGTTCGAAGGTCGGCTGGTTCTGCACGGGCATGGATTTCGGCCTGCAGTGGCAACTGTGCATTCACATCGCCATACATCTGGATATCGCCTGCGGGCGTCGCGATCTCGACGCGGGCATTGCGCATGCGGATGGCGGGAATGTTGAGCTGGGTCTCGTCTGAGCTGTCGCTGGCAGCGATGTCTTCGAGGCCGCCAAGCGTGACACTTCCGTCGGAATTATATTCGAGCCGGATGACCGGATCATCGACACTGACGAGGCGGACGCTGGGTGAGAAGAAGCCCGGCCAGTCGAGGTCGACCTCCAGCTTGCCAGCTTCGAGAGGCCTGCGGTCCGTCTGGTTGGCGACGGAGATTTCGCTCAGCGAGACGCCGGAGAGGCCGAGCCGGTCGATATCGAAGCTGCAGGTCAGGTCGTTGGCGGCGCACCAGCGTTCTGTGTAGTGGCGCGCGATCGACTGGCGCATGAGCCAAATCGAGACCAGCGCCAGTAGAATAAATCCCACGACAGCACAGCTGATGGTCATCCATGGACGATTTTTAATCAAACGCCTGATCATTCCGTATCCAGATGCTGCATCGCAGCGACTAATGCAGATGTAATGGAACACCTGCTTGCAGAAGCCCCCGTCCCTGCGATAGCTACAGTAGCGGGGCTAGTTGAAAAACCGTTTACCTTAATTGCGAGGTAAGGAATTCAACTCACAGGGGCATAGACTTGAACCGTCTGCACGCGTCTTGCACGCTGGGACCAGGGAGGCCCGTTTCACGACATGAACCTATCGCGTAGTACAGTTACCCTTTCCATGCTCGGCATCGCCGCCGTTGGTACATCTCTTGGTGTTTTCCACTCGCTCGGCCAGTCACGCACCGCTGAGGCCCAGGTCCCAGCCACCGTGCAACTTGCCATGCCGCTTGCTTCAACGCTCCTGACAGCGGACGGGTTCGATCCCGAAACCGAAGTCATCACCCGCGACGGCACGCTTCAGCCGCGCGAGACGCTGATCGAATTGGTAACTGAACTTGGCGTCGGTGGTTCCGATGCGTCGCGTTCGCTCCAGGCGATCTATGATGCTGAGCTTGTCGATCCACGCCGTGTGCGCCCGGGTCTCAATGTGACGGCACAATTCCGCGGCGATACGCCAGACACTGCTGAGCTCGTCTCCCTGTCGCTCAGCCGGGACAATGGCGGCCAGATCCTCTCCAAGCGCATGAGCGACGGCGAGTTCATGCCGATGGTGCTCCAGCCACATACCCAGCCGGTTGAGCGCCGGGTTGCTGGCACGATTGATGGCAGCATCTACCAGACCGCGCTTTCACAGGGCGCACATGACCAGCAGGTCGTCGATTTCGCCAAGATCTTTGGCTATGACCTCGACTTCCAGCGCGACGTCCAGCCAGGCGATGAGTTTGAAATCGTCTATGAAGAGATGGTCGATGAGCGCGGCAATCGCGTCAGCTCCGGCAATGTTCTCTATGCGGCTTTCAACGGCCACCGTGTCGACAAGTCCTATTACCGTTTCACGCCGGAAGATGATGGCGCGACGGACTACTTCAATTTCGACGGCGAGAGCGCCACGAAGTTCCTGATGAAGACGCCGATCAATGGCGCGCGTCTTTCCTCGAACTTCGGTTATCGCCGCCACCCGATCTCGGGCTATAACAAGCTGCACAAGGGCACCGACTTCGCTGCTCCGACCGGTACGCCGATCTATGCGGCTGGCCACGGCACGATCGAGCGCGCCAACCGCTATGGCGGCTATGGCAACTATATCCGCATCAAGCACGCTAACGGCTTCCAGACCGCTTATGCCCACATGTCCCGCTTTGCGAGCGGCATGCGCGCTGGCGCACGCGTCCAGCAGGGCGACGTGATCGGTTATGTCGGCTCCACCGGCGCGTCGACCGGCCCGCACCTTCACTATGAAGTCCTGCGCAATGGGTCGCACATCAATGCAATGACGCTGGACATGCCGACCGGCCGCAAGCTGGCTGACAGCCCGGCCATGTTCGAAGAGTTCGTCGCACGCCGCGATGAGATCGACCAGATGCGCCAGACGGCCCCGACCCCGAATGGTGGCGGCGTCCTGATGGCCAGCCATGAGGCCCCACCAGCGCCATAAGCGGCGCTGCTGCAAATACGGTTCAAGTCATAGAAAGCCCGCGTTCAGATGATGAGCGCGGGCTTTTTCTTTGGCCTGGTGGAAGGGCGACAGATGCGCCGAGGGTAGGCTGAGCGATGTCCCGTCCCGGAACGTCAGGCATGAAAAAACCCCGGCCGGAAGATCCGTGCCGGGGTTCTTTAAAGTCGGCTTGCTTCTCGAAAGTGAGAGGCGAAGCTTTGTCCGCTTAGCGTGCTGCGAGCTGGATGCGCTCGGACGGTGCTACGGTGAAGTAGGTCGAGTCTGCATACTGCATGGACAGGTTGCGGTGGCCGATCGTGTCGACGGCCTGGTACATCAGGTCTTCTGCGCAGACTTCATCAACCGAGAGGCCGATGGTGACGAGCGAAACCTTGCGGCAAGCGCGCTCTGCCTGCAGTTCGAGGTCTGCGAGCACTTCAGCGGCGCCGGCTTCGGTCGCGAGTGCGGCTTCGTCATAGGTCAGCGTCGCGGAAACGGCCTTGTAGTCGGTTTCAGCGTGCGCAACGCCGCCAAAGATGGACATTGCGAAGAGGAAGGAGGAAATACGCTTTTTCATAATCGAGCCCTTTTCGATTTGAATTGCTGGGTCGTTGCCCTTGGTCCGGCCCTGCTTTTTCGCAGGTGCACAACAACAACTTCGCGCCCGCAGCATAAATTTGAAGGCATATTTGTGCAGCGCACCCATGCATTTTTGCGGAGATCCGGGTCGTCCGGGGGCGCGTAATCAAAGACTCGACGTAAATCCTCAGCGCAAAGCTGTTGGACAGTTGCGCGCGTCAGAGCGCCTCTCTAGCCTTGAGGTTGAGAGGGAGCTTTTCATGAAAAAACTGATTGCGGCGCTGTGTGTAGTGTTCACTGCAGGATTGCCGTCCTTCGCCGACACGGCGGACCTGTATGGGCGCGCCGACGGCGTGAAGTGGCCGAGCCTGTCTCCGACAGGTGATCTGCTTGCCGTGCACTGCTCACCGCAGGGGCAGCCATCGGTCTGCATTTTCGACATCACGAAGGGCGAGGACGTCGCATTCATCCCGCTTGGCGGGGAAGTCCGCCTCCAAGGCTTCTACTGGCCGTCTGACGACTACCTCATCATTAATGTCTCGACCTTCAAGTCGCTGCAGACCGTGGACGGGCAGCGGGACTATAATTTCCTGCAGGCGCTCTCCTATGACATCGATGACAATGAGCTCAACGTGCTGCTCAATGATGAGGGAATGATCCTCAACGGTCAGTCGGTCGTTTCCGTTCTGCCAGATGATGACCGGCACATCATGATGGCGGCTGTGACCGCCAATACGGGGCAGAGCGAGCATTCATTAGGAAGCATCAGCCCGGACCGGGGCGGTACGGCCTGGTCCATCGCAACGTTCAAGACGCGGCTTGACAATGGTAAGTCGCGCCGTGAACGCACCCTACTGAAGTCGACCCTCGGCGCCTGGTTCGACGCTGAGGGTGATGTTGTCGCCGAAATCGTCAGTCCGGATCGCTCCACAAGGCGCGAGCTTCGCAGCAACAATCGCACGCTGTTCACGTATGATAGCGCCAGCGCCAATGATTTCGCGGTTCTGGGCCTCGATCAGGCGAGCGGCAAGCTGATCATCTTCCGCGATGTTGGCGACGAGGATGGGCTTTACTTCATGTCGCTAGACGATGGCTCGATGGAGCCGGTCCGGATTGCAGGCGTCGATGTCGGTCGGGCGAGCCCGGTGCGCGATACATATACGCGCGGCATTGTAGGGTTCGAGTATTTCGACGGCATGACGCGTCAGGTGTTCACCGATCCAGTCCTCAGCGACGTGCTCAGCCAGTTGAGCGGCGCCCTTGCCGGCAAGCGCGTGAACATTGAATCCTGGAACCGCGACCGGTCAAAGATTGCAATCTCTGCCGCAGAGCCCGGCAGGCCTGCGGACTATTATGTGTTCGACCGGGGGGCAGGGGCGCTGGGGCCAATTGGTTCGGCCGCGTCGCATCTTGCAGAGGCAGCGACCGGCCAGGTCGTGACACGCGAGATCCGGGCGCGTGACGGGCTTCAGGTGGAGACCTTCCTGACACTGCCGCCCGGGCGCACGCTGGAGGACGGTCCATTCCCGACCGTGTTCATGCCGCATGGCGGCCCTGAGGCGCGCGATGGCCTCGGTTATGACTGGTGGGCGCAGGCTCTGGCGGCCGAAGGGTATCTGGTCATCCAGCCGAACTTCCGCGGCTCCAGCGGTTACGGACAGGATTTTCGCAATGCAGGCTTTGGTGAGTTCGGCGGCAAGATGATCGACGATATCGCTGACGTAGGTGCGTGGGCGGTGAGCCAGGGCCTTGTCGCAGAAGACGCCTACTGTGTCGCCGGAGCGAGCTATGGCGGCTATGCCGCGCTGATGATGGGGCTGAAGGACAAGGCGCGCTCGCGCTGCCTCATCTCTGTGAACGGTGTCACCCAGCCCTTCGCCCATGTCGGCGCGTTCGCGCTGGACTCCGAGACCGGCCAATACTGGGAGCGCTATCTCGGGCTCAACCGGTTCGATTCAGAGGCCGAGCGCGCGGTGATTTCTCCTGTGGCGCGGGCCGGCGAGTATGACCAGCCGATCCTGATTCTCCATGCCGAGAATGACCTTGTGGTGCGCACGGGGCAGGCGCGTCTGATTGCGAGTGAGCTTGATGGGAAGCCCGGCTTCAGATCCGTCAGTCTGGGTGAAGCCGACCACTATATTGGCGGCTCGGAAGTGCGGGCGCAGGTGCTGCGTGAGACGTTCGCCTTCCTCAATGAAAATCACCCGGCCCGCTAAGGGGCCGGGTGAGGCTTTCAGGTCTGGCGATTCCTGATCAGTTCAGGGCCGCAGCGCCTTTGGCAAAGTCGTTCGGCACGCCATTGATCGAGAGGGCATCACCTTCGACATCGACTTTCACGGTCGAATTGTCGGCGACCTTGCCTTCGAGAACGAGCCTGGCCAGCGGGTCCTGAAGCTCTTTCTGGATCACGCGCTTGAGAGGGCGCGCGCCATAGACCGGGTCATAGCCCCGATCAGCGAGCCAGGTGCGGGCCGTTTCGGTGAGGTCGACCTTGATCTTGCGGTCGGCCAGCAGCTTCGAAAGGCGAGCCATCTGGATATCGACGACATGGTCGATTTCTGCCCGGCCGAGCCGTTTGAAGAAGACGATCTCATCGATCCGGTTGATGAATTCCGGCCGGAAGTGCGCCCGGACCGCCATCATCACCGCTTCACGCTGGGCGTTATTGATCTCGCCGGCGTCACCGCTGGCAAGCGCATCTGCGCCGAGGTTCGAGGTCATGATGATGATGGTGTTGCGGAAGTCCACCGTGCGGCCGTGGCCATCAGTGAGGCGTCCATCATCAAGCACCTGAAGCAGCGTGTTGAAGAGGTCCGGATGGGCCTTCTCCACCTCGTCGAACAGGACGACCTGATAGGGCCTGCGCCGGACAGCTTCGGTCAGCACGCCGCCTTCCTCATAGCCGACATAGCCGGGAGGGGCGCCAATCAGCCTTGCGACTGAATGCTTCTCCTGAAACTCGGACATATCGAGGCGCAGCACCGCGGAGTCGTCGTCGAACATGAATTCGGCGAGCGCCTTGGTGAGCTCCGTCTTGCCGACACCGGTCGGGCCGATGAAGAGGAAGGAGCCGATAGGCCGGTTGGGATCCTGCAGGCCAGCACGGGCACGCCGGACGGCGTTGGAGACTGCTGCAAGCGCCTCTTCCTGACCGACGACGCGCTTCATGAGCGCCTCTTCCATGCGAAGCAGCTTCTCGCGCTCACCCTCCATCATCTTGTCGACGGGGATGCCGGTCCACTTGGAGACGACGGCGGCGATATGCTCTGGCCGAACGACCTCGGAGACGAGACCGCCATCTTCCTTGTCCTCGGCCTCGGCGCGTTCGACCGCTGCGATACGCGCCTCAAGTTCGGGAATAACGGCGTATTTCAGCTCTGACGCGCGGGAGAGGTCACCCCGGCGCTGGGCTTCGGCCATGTCGGCATTTGCCCGGTCGAGTTCTTCCTTGGCAGAGGCCGCGCCTTTCAGCTTGTCCTTCTCGGCGGCCCAGGCCGTGGTCAGCTCATCGGATTCAGACTGCAGTTCTGCAATCTGATCCTCGATGGCTTCCAGCCTGTCCTTCGAGGCCTGATCCTTCTCCTTCTTGAGGGCTTCAGCCTCAATCTTGAGCTGGAGCAGGCGCCGGTCGATCTCATCGAGCGCTTCAGGCTTGGAGTCGACCTGCATGCGAAGACGCGATGCGGCCTCGTCCATCAAGTCGATGGCCTTGTCCGGCAGGAAGCGGTCTGTGATGTAGCGGTTCGACAGGCTGGCTGCCGAAACGATCGCCGCATCGGAGACGCGCACGCCGTGGTGGGCTTCGTACCGGCCCTTGAGGCCGCGAAGGATGGAGACCGTGTCCTCGACCGTCGGCTCATTCACGTAGACGGCCATGAAGCGGCGGGCGAGGGCGGCGTCGCCTTCGACATATTTGCGGTACTCATCCAGCGTCGTGGCACCAACGCAGTGAAGCTCACCGCGTGCCAGCGCAGGCTTGAGCAGGTTGGAGGCGTCCATCGCGCCGTCCGTTTTGCCCGCGCCAACGAGGGTGTGCATCTCATCAATGAAGAGGATCACGCCGCCTTCGGCCTGTTCGATCTCCTTGATGACGGCTTTCAGCCGCTCTTCGAACTCACCGCGGAATTTCGCGCCAGCGATGAGCGCGCCCATGTCGAGGGCGAGCAGGCGTTTGTCCTTAAGGCTTTCAGGCACGTCGCCATTGATGATGCGAAGCGCGAGACCTTCAGCGATGGCGGTCTTACCGACGCCAGGCTCACCGATCAGGACCGGATTGTTCTTGGAGCGGCGTGAAAGCACCTGGATTGTGCGGCGGATTTCCTCGTCGCGGCCGATGACCGGGTCGAGCTTGCCGGACCGCGCATCAGCGGTGAGGTCGCGCGTATATTTCTTCAGCGCTTCATAGCCCTGCTCTGCGTTTTCGGTGTCAGCCGTGCGGCCCTGGCGGAGTTTGGCAACGGCAGCTTCGAGCGCGCCGGGCTTTACGCCGCCCGCTTCAATCGCTGCGGCAGCCTTGGAGCCTGAGAGGCCTGCAAGCGCGATCAAAAGGCGCTCAACGGTGACATAGCTGTCGCCCGCCTTTTTGGCGCCCGCATCAGCGTCAGCGAAGAGTTTGGCCGTCTTCTGGTCGAGGCGAAGACCTGCATCGCCGCCAGACACGCTCGGCTGGGCGCGCAGGGCCTCATCGGTTTTCTGCTGGACGATTTCAGGATTACCGCCAGCCGCGCGAATGAGATTCACGGCGAGCCGGTCACGGTCTTCCAGCATGGTTTTCAGGATATGCTCTGGCAGGAAAAGCTGGTGTCCTGCAGCAAGCGCGGCCGTCTGGGCCGACTGGATTACACTTCGCGCACGCTCTGTGTACGTATCGAAATTCATATCTATCCCCTTTCAAAGGCAGAATTTTAAAGGCGGCCTGACTGGATCAGCATCGTGCTGCATCCGGCGTAACCGCGGGTCGGCTTCCGGCCCCGCTCAGCGGCGACCATCGGCTTCAAAAGGGATATGGGGAGCAAAGAAATAGGCCGCAAGCGGGAGCCTGCGGCCTTTCAAGTTTTTAGGGGAAGAGGAGTAATCTACCGGGTCGGAATGAGGCCGGTTTCTTCTGGGTCACCGACCATGGAAACCAAGGCCTTGCGGAGTTTGCCTAGCGCCTGATGTTCGATCTGGCGCACGCGTTCTTTCGAGATGCCGAGGCGTTTGCCGAGCACTTCGAGCGTGACGGTGTCATCGGTGAAGCGGCGTTCGCGGATGATCAGGTTCTCGCGCTCGGTCAGCGTCTTGAGGGCTTCAAGGATCCAGCGACGGCGGCGCTCGCTGTCATGCATTTCCATGACGCGCGTTTCAGTGACTTCATTCTCGTCTTCGAGAAGGTCCTGCCACTGGGCTTCGCTGTCGGTCGCGAGCGGCGCGTTGAGCGAGCGGTCGGACGCGGAGAGGCGGGAGGCCATGTTCTCGACGTCGCGCTCTGGCACGCCGAGATGGGTCGCGATCCATGTCTTGTTTTGCGGCGTCATGATGCCGTCGCCTGTATCGTCGATCTTCGCGCGCAGGCGCTTCAGATTGAAGAAGAGCGATTTCTGCGCGGCGGTCGTACCGGTGCGGACGATCGACCAGTTGCGCAGGACGAAATCCTGAATGGAAGAGCGGATCCACCACGAGGCGTAGGTCGAGAAGCGAACTTCACGCTCCGGGTCAAAGCGTGCGGCGGCCAGCATCAGGCCGACATTGCCCTCCTGGACAAGATCGGACAGCGGCAGCCCGTAATGGCGGAATTTGGAGGCCATGGAGATGACGAGGCGCATATAGGCGCTGGTCAGCTCATGAAGGGCGTCTTCGTCCTGATGATCGCGCCAGCGTACAGCAAGGTCCACCTCGTGTTCCTGGCTGAGCATCGGTTTGTTCATGGCGGTTCTGACAAAACGGCGATCTGCTGTATCTGTTGTCGAACGAACTGCCATGGCGCGGCTCCTCATCTGTTTTTTACGGACGGTCCCTGCATGTGCATACGCGTATGACGAGTATTGGTTCACTCTGGGGGATAAAAAATTTCAGCTTTTGTTCATCTGTGTAAACAAAAAGCCCTGCCGGTAAGGGCAGGGCTTTGAAATTCTGACCAAAAAAGAATGGGCCGGTCAGGCGGCTTTCTTTTTGGCGAGCGACTTTGCGAGGCGATCCATCGCGGTGTCATGGTCGGTGTTTTCGACCGCTGCAAGCTCGCGGGCCATGCGGTCGAGCGCGTTCTCATAGAGCTGGCGCTCGGAGTAGGACTGCTCTGGCTGGTCTTCGCCGCGGTGCAGGTCGCGCACAACTTCCGCGATTGAGATCAGGTCGCCGGAATTGATCTTGGCTTCGTATTCCTGTGCCCGGCGCGACCACATGGTACGCTTGATGCGGGCCTTGCCGCCGAGGGTCTTGAGGGCGTCATCAACCAGCTTGGAGCCAGCGAGGGCACGCATGCCCGAGGCTTCAGCGCGGTTGGTCGGCACGCGCAGGATCATCTTGTCCTGATCGAACGACACCACATACACTTCGAGTGACATGCCAGCGACGGTCTGCTTTTCGATCTTTGTGATCTGACCGACACCGTGTGCCGGATAGACGACCGACTGGCCGACCGCGAAAGCGAGTTCCTGGACATCACCCTGTGTTTCTTTGGACATGTGCTGATAGCCTTTCTACGCAACATGAGCCTTTGTCCCCCGGTGACGATTTCACAGTCAGACCGGAGATTGACAGAGGCTCCCTGAAATTAAGCTGCTATTTATATATCAGAAAAAAGACTATTTCACAACTGTGAGTATTTCGCAGGTGCGAACTAGTCGCCTTCGCCTGGCTTCGGGCTGAAGTACTTTTCAAGCTTGTCTGTTTCCTGCGCGAACTTTTCCCGGTCTTCGGGAGGTTCTTTCATGCGCGTGATATTAGGCCAGACCTTTGCGTATTCGGTATTCAGTTTCAGCCATTTGGAATCCGGATCATCCTCTGTGTCCGGCTTGATGGCCTCGACAGGACATTCCGGCTCACAGACGCCGCAATCGATGCACTCGTCAGGGTGAATGACGAGCATGTTCTCGCCTTCATAGAAGCAATCGACGGGGCAGACCTCAACACAGTCCATATACTTGCAGCGAATGCAGGCATCGACGACGATATATGTCATGGAGATATAGTCTTCCTGGCTTTAGGTGTGCGGGCATTTGGCGATGAAGACGCCTTAAGTCAATCGTCAGAGGTGACGCGTCTCAGCCCGGCGGCGCGCCTGATTGCGGCGAACATCATCGACATGAAGCAGGCTGGCGACATGCCGGATGAAAGCGCCCTCGAACTTGCAGGCCGCGCCATCGGCGAGTGAGACGAGGTAAAGCCCCTCAATTATCTTCACGCGCTTGAGAAGCGGCAGCTTCTTCACATGCTTGGTGAACTGGTGTGAGCCAACAGAGTTTTCGGCGAGATCCTCACCTTGCTCCATGACTTCATCGACGCGTTCAGCATCCAGGCCGAGGCTGTCGAGCAGAATTTCTGCGATCTGGTCGCTTTCAAGATTGGCATAGACACCATCGACCAGCGCGACTTCGACGAGCAGGGCAGCCGTGGCGACCTCGGGGTCGATCTCACGCGGCTGGGCAGGGGCCCGCTTTGAAAACAAGTTCTTCAGCGCATCAAGCATCGTGGCGCTCCTGATCGTTTATGGCGAGATCCTCATAGAGCTCGCGCGCCTCGCTGGCCGGTCCGCGGCGCTCTCCATGATCAAGCACCCGGACGCTGACTATTTGGCCACCTCTGGGAAAACTTACAATATCTCCCGGCAGGATACGAAAGCCGGGTTTGGTCACTTTGCGCAACTGTCCGTTCCGGGAGAGGCGTACGCCCTTGCCGGTGACATGGGCTGTGGCGAGCGCACGCGTCTTGAAGAAACGTGCCCGCCAGAGCCAGATATCAAGGCGCAGTTCTTCGCTTATGACTTGTTCTCCGGCGTGTCGTTATCGGCCGCAGGCGTATCGGTCGCTGGAGGCGTTGCCTGCTTGCCCGCATCCTGATTGGCATTTCCATCAGCCTTGGCCGGTTTTGGCTTTTTCTTCTTCGGTTTTGGCTTCGGAGCCGGCGGCGGAGGGGGCAGCAGGCTGGCGAGCGCTGCGAACGGGCTGTCCGGATCCGGCTGGCGTGGCGCGGGGCGCCCGCCGCCTCTTTGCGGACGGCCTTTTGGGCTGCCGGACTTTGCATGCTTGGGCGGACCGCCCTTGCCCTTTGGACCAGATTGCGGGCGCTTGCCGCGCGGCGGGCCGTCCTGACGATTGCGGGACAGGTAGCGCCAGAGCGTGACCGCGCCGGTCTCAGGATCTTTCTCGGCCGGGGCGAGGCCAAAGCCTTTCACGACGGCTGGAAACTCATCGCCCGGACAGGAGATGACAGAGGCCAGCTCTGCCGGGAGCTCAAATGCGGGCTTGTCGGCTTCCTTGCGGCGCTTGGAGATTTCCCAGCCAAGGCGTTCTGCAAGATCTGCGCGAACGGCGCGCTTGCCAAAGCGCAGATAGCCTTGGGCGTGCAGCTCTGCATCGTCCCATTCGCCGTCGAGCTCGAAGGAGCCTGCGCCTTCCGGGGCGACACGGCGGCCTTTGCCTGACTGGCTGGCCTGAAGGATGGCGATCATGCGCTGGGCGGCAGGTTTCTGGGCGTCCGGCACATGGGCGGCAACCCGGCCCGTACGCAGCCCTGCGGTTTTCAGCGCATCGCGTTCTTCCTTGGAGACGTGCGGCGGGGGCGACTCTTCGCGAAGGTCGATGGCCGCGCCGCTTTCGAGGAGGCGGAAAGCAAGACCGCGCGCCATGCCCTGAAGTTCTGTGCCGGTTTCGCCAAGCTTGAGCTTTGCGTGGGTTGGCAGCACGCGCTTCATTTCCTCGCCGAGCCATTCGTCGACGCGCTTGAGGGCGGCTTCACGACGGTGGGTTTCGGTGTCCTCGGCGCCAATCAGCTCAAGACGGGGCGCAAGCCAGTCCGGGCCGGGCTTCAGGCGGGCAATCTCCTCACCTTTCCAGGTGATGGTGCCGCTGTCGGCAAGGGCGAAGGCTTCGGCAGGTGCGCCGGCAATCTCTCCCAGTCTTTCGGCAAGGATCGGGCCCAGCGCGGAAACGGCAGCAGAGCGCACAGCCTTGCCTTCCAGCGTCTTCGCCGTGGAGGCGGGTTCAAAGTGGAGACCGACGAGGCGGCCAACAACATGACCTTCGACGGTGACTTCTCCGGTGTCAGACAGTTCAGTCAAAAGCAGATCTTCCCTTTTCAGTCCGGCAAGCAGGGCCGTGGTGCGCCTGTCTACAAAGCGCAATGTCAACGCAGCGTGAAGCGCATCCGACAGCCTGTCTTCTATTTCCCGCGTCTTCTCACGCCAATAGGCCGGGTTTTCCAGCCAGTCCTCACGATGGGCGGCATAGGTCCACGTCCGGATCATGGCAAGCCTGTGCTGAAGGCTGGAGATGTCAGGGACGTTGGCTTCGAGGTTGTCGAGACGCTTTTCCATGGCGACATCGCCGAGCCGCGCATCGGGGTCTGCGAGTGTTTCCGCGAGACCGAGGACCAGCCGCCCATGGCCCTCATGACCTGATTTACGAAAGTCCGGCAGGCGGGCGAGATCCCAGAGACGGCGGACCTTGCGCTCGCCGCGGACTTCAGGGCCGATCGCTTCGTCTTCGGCCATACGGCGCAGCACCCATTCATCCAGCGCATGCGGGTTCTGGCGCAGGACTGGATGCCCGGAAGGCCGCGCGAGGCTGGCGATCAGCGTCTTGATGGAGCGATAGTCGAGATTGGAGTTGCGCCATTGAAGCTCATCGACCGGCTCGAACTGGTTCGTCTCGATGGCGTGGACCAGCTCTTCCTCGAAAGGCGGGCAGTCGCCCGTCTCGCCAAACTCGCCGTCAGTACGAAAACGCCCGGCGCGCCCTGCAATTTGCGCGGCTTCTGCGGCCGACAGCCAGCGATTGCGGCGTCCATCGAACTTTGAGCGCGCGGCAAAAGCGATCCGCTCCACGTCGAGATTGAGGCCCATACCGATCGCGTCGGTCGCGACGAGATAGTCGACTTCGCCAGACTGATAGAGCGCGACCTGCGCGTTGCGGGTGCGCGGACTGAGCGCGCCCATGACGATGGCGGCCCCGCCCTTCTGGCGCTTCAGAAGCTCGCCAATGGCGTAGACCTGCTCAGTTGAGAAGGCGACGACGGCAGAGCGCTTGGGCAGCTTGGTGATCTTTGTCGGGCCAGCATAGTGAAGCTGCGAGAAGCGCTCTCTCGTATTGGTGTCCACATCGAGATCGAGGTCTCGCAGGACGCCGCGCATGGTCTCTGCGCCAAGCAGGAGCGTTTCCTGTGTGCCGCGCGCATGGAGAATGCGGTCAGTGAAGACGTGGCCGCGATCCTCGTCACCTGCGAGCTGAATCTCGTCGACGGCGAGGAATTCGACCCGCTTGTGGACCGGCATGGATTCCACGGTACAGACCCAGTAGCGCGCGGTGGGTGGCTCGATGCGCTCTTCGCCCGTGATGAGCGCAACGGCGCGCTCGCCCTTTGCCTTGACGACCCGGTCATAGACTTCGCGCGCAAGCAGGCGCAGCGGCAGGCCGATCATGCCGCTTGCGTGGCCCATCATACGCTCAATGGCGTAGTGCGTCTTGCCGGTATTGGTCGGGCCGAGGACGGCCTTCAGGGTGCCCATGTCAGTGCAACTGCCAGAAAAGCGGGAGGGGGTTCAAGCGAAGGTGCGCCTAATTCTGCGCAGGGCAAGGCGGGGGCGCATCCATCGTCTCGTCCTCGAAGCGGTCGACCCAGTCGCCTGTGCGGGGCAGAGGGTCAAAGCCGGAGGCGCGGTAGAGGACAAGCTCCCGCTGGAGGGGGCAGCCATTCGAGCGCTCGCCGAGGTCGACGCTGACGGAGCCGACCCGCTCGAAGGTCTCGAAGTCGGCCGCGATGGCGGGGCGGCGGTTCGGGCGGTAGCTTGCGATCAGAACATCGCCGTCTATGGCGGCGGTAAGCGGTTGCTGTTCTGCAAAGCTGTGCGCGCCTTCATTATAGCGCCAGAGGATGAGCGGCGCGTCGATCCGGTCCTTCAGATAGAAGTCGAGGCCGTGCCAGACTTCTCTCTCATCGGTGACGAGGGCGCTTGGCGTGCCGTTCTCTGCTGTAAAGGCGGCAAGCTGGTCTGAGAGTGCATCCCAGCCGCGCGTGCGTTTAAGGGCGTTGTCGAGGTCCAGCGGTCCGGAGATCATGTTGGGGATGATGAGGGCGATCATCATCGCGAGGCCAAGAATGCCGTGCAGGGACAGCCCTGCCCAGAAGAGGCCTTCGGGACGGAAGCGGAAGGCGAAGGCGAAGGCGACAATCCCTGCGGCAACGGCAAGACCGACGGCCAAGCGTGCTGTCAGCGTGAAATCCGGTGCAAGCAGGAAGCCGACCGCTGACAGCGCGGCAATGGTCCACCACAGCCAGCGATTGGCGCGGGCACGGATGAAGAAAATCGCGATCAGGATGGAGGCGGCGGGGTAAGCGGTCGCCGCCCAATTGGCGTGTGCCCGGGACAGGACCGACTGGAAGAGGATGATCGTCAGGACCGGGACGATGAAGGCGCTGAGCCAAAGCTCCTGACGTCCTGTTTCCGGCCGTCTGCTGGCGCGTAGGAAGAAAAGCGCGGCGATCAGGCCAAGGAAGCTGACCGGGCCGAAGACGCCCATCTGGTCTGCGACGAATTTGAGGGCGTTCTCGGGATTGAGCAGGTCGCCGCCAAGATTGGCGTTGTCGACCGTATGACCGACGGTCGCAAAATCATTCGCCGCGTTCCAGACAAGGTGGGGCGTGATGACGACAAGCGTCGCGGCGAGGGCAGCGAGACCTTTAAGAGAGAAGAGGCCCTTGCGGGTCGGCGCGTCAAAGACGGCCGTGAGTGCGATGCCGATGGCAAAATAGATCATCGCGTATTTCGCGAGGAAGCCTGCGCCTACTGCGAGGCCAAGGCCGATGAAGCCCGCCCAGCCAGCTTCGCCCTCGCGCACGCGCCAGAGGAGATAGAGCGCGCAGGCCCAGATCGGCATCAGGACGCCATCCGTCGACAGCACGAATGAAGACAGCCAGACCGCCGGCATGAGCGCGTAGCCAACAGACGCCATGAAGCCGGTCCGGGGACCTACCATGCGGCGACCAAGGAGGAATAGGCACCAGGCCGCGATCGTATGAAGGAAGGCGGCAGGCAGGCGCACCGCCCAGGCAGAATCGCCGAAGATGGCCGTGCTCGTGTGGATGGTCCACGCGATCAAGGGCGGCTTTGAGTAATAGCCCCAGTCCAGCGTCTGTCCCCAGCGCCAGTACTGGGCTTCATCCGCATAGAGTTCCAGCGGGGTCAGAAGGACGCTCAGCATACGCAATGCCAGAAGCCCGATAAGAATCAGGGCTGTGAGCCGGGCATAGCCAGTCTGGTGTGCGTCGGTGCGGGTCATCTCTGTTTGCTGCTAGCGCGGAGTTTCCCCGAAGGCCAGCGCCAGAGGTGATGTGTGTCTTTTTTGCACGCTTCCGAAACGGAATGCTGCAGCGCACAGCTCATACTAATGACTGTCACGAAAGAGTTACATAGCAGGAATAGAGGCGCGAGCAATTGAGCTTTGGTCGTGTTCCGTCTGGGGAATTCGGTCAAACCGAGCAACTGAAGAGGGGTTTCTTCAATGTCCAACTGGAAACTAATGTCAGGTGTGGCAGCGGCTACACTTTTCACCGCGGCGATCGTCGCACCTGCCGAAGCGCAGGTCACGACGTCTGGCGTTCGCGGCCAAGTCACCGACGCAGCTGGCGCACCGATCGTCGGCGCTGACGTCATCGTCACCGATCCGGAAACCGGCCTCGTCCGGACGACCACCACGACGAGCACCGGTAGCTACGTTCTGCGCAACCTTCCGGTTGGCAACTCCTACACCGTCGAAATTCTCGCGACCGACTTCCAGGGCCGCGCGGTCGAGGACGTCGCTCTTTCGCTCGGCGACCAAGCTGAAGTGAACTTCACGCTCGACGAAGGCAACCGCACGATGGACACGGTCATCGTGACCGCTTCGACGGCAGACCTCGCCCAGGTCGCAATCGGCCCATCGGCCACCTTTGGCGCCGAAGTGCTCAACAACGCACCAGCGATCAACCGCAACATCACCGACATCCTGCGCCTCGACCCGCGCGTCTATGTCGACGAGTCCCGCGGCGACATCAACGGCGTACAGTGTGGCGGCAAGAACTCCCGCTTCAACTCGCTGACCGTCGACGGCGTTCGCCTGAACGACAATTTCGGTCTGAACTCGAACGGCTACCCAACCGAGCGCATTCCATTCTCCTACGACGCGATCGACCAGGTCTCCATCGAGCTTGCACCGTTCGACGTCCAGTATGGCGGCTTCTCGGCCTGTAACATCAACGCTGTGACCAAGTCGGGCTCCAACGAGTTCGAAGGCTACGCGTTCGCCGACTACACGAATGACGGTCTTCGCGGCGACAGCCTCGAAGGCGACGACATCACCACCGGTGAATATGACGAATACCGCTACGGTTTCGGCATCGGCGGCCCGATCCTCAAGGATCGCCTCTTCTTCTTCGCAGCTTATGAGAAGCTCGAAGGCGTGAACCTGTTCGACCGCGGCCCACTCGGCTCGGGTGCAGTGAACGAAGTCAACATCACGCAGGCTGAAGTCGACGAGATCCGCAATATCGCGCTCAATCTCTACGACTACGACCCAGGTGAGATCCCGACCAGCTTCGACAACGAAGACGAAAAGATCCTCGTCAAGCTCGACTGGAACATCAACAACAACCACCGCGCGACGTTCACCTATAACTGGAACGACGGTTTCAACATCGTCGCTTCGGATGGTGACCTTTCCGAACTCGAATTCTCCAACCACCTCTATGAGCGCGGTGCAGAACTCGAAGCCTATGTCGGCTCGCTCTACTCTGACTGGACGCCGAACTTCTCGACCGAAATCCGTATCGGTTACTCCGAACTGGCGAACCGTCAGAACTCTCTCGGCGGCACTGACTTCGGTGAGATCACGATCGAAACCGACGACGTCGACGTCTATATCGGCGGCGACGACTCGCGTCAGTCGAACGTCCTGAACTACGACACGCTGGCCATCGCGCTGAAGGGTTTCTACACGATCGGCAACCACAACCTGTCGTTCGGCTATGAGCAGGAAGCACTCGACGTGTTCAACCTGTTCGTCCAGCACACCGAAACCGAGATCGACTTCGACCGGTCCAGCGGCGCTGCCAATGCTGGCACCCTGCCGACGGGCTTCGATCCAGCGATCGAGAACTTCCGCGCCGGTTTTGCTGACAACATCAACTACAACAACGCACCATCCGGTAATCCGGAAGATGCGGCTGCTGACTGGGGCTATGAGGTTCACACCGTCTATGCCCAGGACGAGTATGATTTCGGCAACGGCCTGGTCGTGACCGGTGGTCTTCGTTACGACTACTACACCACGGACGATGCGCCAGAAACGAACTTCGACTTCCTGGCAGACTACGGTTTCTCGAACAACCAGACCCTCGACGGCAAAGGCCTTCTCCAGCCACGTCTCGGCTTCACGCTTGACGCGACCGACACGCTCGACCTTCGCGGCGGTGTCGGCATCTACTCCGGCGGCAACCCGAACGTCTGGCTGTCCAACACCTACTCGGCGAACAACGTTCTCCAGTTCGGTGCAGACGGCGGTTCATTCGGCCTCGAGCAGAACGGTGGCCCGTCCATCTTCAACATCCCTTACACCATGTGTGAGGCTGGCGTCCCAACCGGCCCAGGCTACTGTGTGCCACAGGTCATGGCTGACGCCGTTGCTGCTGGCCAGGGTTCGAACTTCGAGATCAACTACCTCGATCCAGACTTCGAAATCCCATACGAGTGGAAGTGGGCTCTTGGCGCGACCAAGTTCATCGACATCCCAGCTCTTGGCGGCGAGTATGTCGTTTCTGGCGACATCCTCTACACGGTTGGCCAGGACCGCGCTGTCTGGATCCGTGGTGACCTGGAGCAAACGGGCGTTACCCAAGGACCGGATGGGGCAACCTACCCGACCTACTCCAGCGTTCGCGAACCAGCATTCGTGCTGACCAACTCTGACTCGTCCCCGAACTCCCTGCTCGTTTCGGCTTCTATCGCCAAAGAGTATGACTTCGGTCTCGACTGGTCGTTCGGTTACGCCTACTCGGACGCTGAAGACGTTCACCCGATGACTTCTTCGGTTGCGTTCTCGAACTATGTGAACCGTGCTTTCACCGACCCGCAAAACGTGTCGGCAGCTCGCTCGGACTACAATATCGAGCACCGCTTCACGGCTCTTATGAACTATGAGCGCGCCTTCTTCGGCGACAACGTCACGCGCTTCACGGCCTTCGGCCAGGCAAACTCCGGTGCGCCGTACAGCCTGACCATCGACGCAGATCCGAACTCGATCACGGGCTTCACCCCGTTCCTCGAAGGCAACCCGTTCATTGCGCTCGGCCAAGAGCGTAACGGCGAAGACGGTTCGTGGTGGGGCAAGGTCGACATCAAGGTTGAGCAAGAGTTCACGCTCTTCAACGACCATGTCGCTTCTGGTTTTGTTGTCATCGACAACTTCACCAACCTGCTGAACGACGAATGGGGCGTCCTGCGTCAGCGCGGCTTCCCGGCCCAGTGCACCGTGGATGCATCCGGTCAGCCGACCGAGCGTTGCGAAGCCCGTATCGGCGACGCATCGCGCTACGAAATCCGCTTCGGCCTGCGCTACGAATTCTAAGCGCTCCGAAAGGAACATCATTGAAAGGGCGGCTCCATGCGGGCCGCCCTTTTTCTTTGGGGCAACCTGTGGCAAATCGCGGCCCATGACCGACACGACAATTGCATTCACCCCGGCCGAATGGGCGCCCCAGTCTGCGATATGGGCTGGCTGGCCACATCTGAAGGATGCCTGGGCCGAGGATTATGAGGGCGCGCAGCGAGAGATTGCCGCGCTGATTGCTGCGCTGGCACCTGTCGTGCGTGTCAAACTCGTCATTGGCGACCCGGCCTCGCGCGCTGAAGCGGCGGACCTTGTTGGTGAGAAGGCCGAGATGTTCGACGCGCCGATGGGCGACATCTGGCTGCGCGATATCGGTCCTGTTTTCGTGAAGTATCTGAACCGCCTCGAAGGGCTCGGTTTCGAGTTCAATGGCTGGGGCGGCAAGTATGAGCTGGAAGGCGACAGCGAGACGGCGGCGGCAATCGCGCGGCTCGAGGGTCATCCGCTGAAGCGCCTGCCTTTCGTTCTGGAAGGCGGCGCTGTCGAGCAGGATGGCGAGGGCGTCCTGATCACGACGCGTCAATGCGTTCTCAATCCCAATCGCAATCCGGGCTGGAGCCAGGAGAAGGCTGAGGAGAACCTCAAGCTCGCCTTCAATGCGCAGCGTATCGTCTGGCTGGGCGACGGTCTGCTCGGTGACCACACTGATGGTCATGTCGACAATATCGCGCGCTTTATCGCGCCGGGGCATGTCGTCTGCCAGACCCCATCGGGCGATGATGACCCGAACGCCGCCGTCCTGCGCGAGATTAAAGACACGCTGCGCGCCGCAGAGCTTCAGGTGTCGACCATCCCGTCCCCGGGCCGTATCCTCGACGAGGATGGCGAGATCATGCCCGCGAGCCATATGAATTTCCTGATTTCGAACGGCCGGGTGATCCTGCCGGTCTATGAGGATGAGCATTCAAAGCTCGCCGAAGCAGAGCTGCAGGCGCTGATGCCCGAGCATGAAGTTATCGCCCTGCCATCGCGCCACATCCTGTCTGGCGGTGGCAGCTTCCACTGCATGACCCAGCAGGTCCCCCAAACTGACGGAGGTCTTTCGACATGAGCCGAACCGTAAAAGTCGCGGCCCTGCAGGCCTCGTTCAGCAAGGACATGCAGACCAATATCGACAAGGTGAAAGAGCTGGTGCGGGACGCGGCCGCCAAGGGCGCAGAGATCATCCTGCCGTCAGAGCTCTTCTGCGACCATTATTTCTGCAAGGTGCAGGACGAGAAGTTCTTCGCCACGGCCTATCCGTGGGCAGAGCATCCAGCGGTGGAGCAGCTGTCAGAGCTCGCGAAAGAGCTCGGCGTCGTCATCCCGGTCTCGATTTATGAGAAAGACGGGCCGGAGTATTATAATTCCATCGTCATCATTGATGCGGACGGCACGCCGCTGGGCGTCTATCGAAAATCCCACATTCCAGATGGCCCGGGCTATATGGAGAAGTTCTACTTCCGCCCCGGCAATACCGGTTTCCGCGTCTGGGACACGATGAAGGGCCGTATCGGCGTTGGCATTTGCTGGGACCAGTGGTTCCCGGAAGCTGCGCGCGCCATGGCGCTGATGGGGGCGGACGTTCTCTTCTACCCGACGGCCATCGGTTCTGAGCCGCATGATGACAGCCTTGATACCGCCGCGCGCTGGCGCCGGGCCATGCAGGGACATGCGGTTTCCAATGTGATCCCGGTCGTTGCGGCGAACCGCACAGGCGATGAGGAAGGCCAGACTTTCTATGGCACGAGCTTTATCGCAGACCATGCCGGCGAGATCGTCGATGAGCTTGGGCGCGGCGAAGAGGGCGTTATCATGGCCGAGTTTGACCTCGATTTCCTCGACCGTCACCGTGCCGCCTGGGGCTTCTTCCGCGACCGCCGGACCGAGCTTTACGACGTGCTGGGCTGATCATCCGGTGTGCGCGCCGACTGGCGCCCATGCCGTGTCAGAATTGCGTGGCGGATGAGTGCCATCACCAGCCCTGCCAGCAGGACACAGCCCGCAACCGAGCCGCGCAGGAGGTCGCTCTGCTGTTCAAGCGACTGGGGCGTGTCGGTGATAGCGAGGTCTGCAAGGCCAAGCCGGTATTGGTAGACGACCATCACGCCAGCAGCGACGCAGATGATGATGGCGAGCAGCGCGCTCAATATGCCTGAGCCCCGCGCGCCGAGGGCGAGGGCGCGGCTTTCCAGAAGGGCGAGACCGGACAGCAGGACGGAGAGGCCGCCTGCATGGAGCCGGGCGACCGACATCCATGTGTCTTCCAGCGACGGGTTTTCCACCAGCCTGTCAGACAGGTGGAGCGAGGCGAAGAGAGCGATCAGTGCCCAGCTGACATAGGCGAAGGACACGAAAGGACTTTCGCCGACGAGGTAGAAGCTGAGCGCCGCAGCAAAGAACAGGAAAGCCGCAAGTGTGATGGCACTTGCCGTGTCGCCTTCGAGCGCGCTGTCGATCATGGAAGCGGGCGCTGATATCAGGCAGAGCAGGTTCACGCCGAGCGTAAGTACGAGGAAGGCGAGCCCTCGTGATGGTAATCTAAACGCGCAGAACAGGAGCGGGATGAGGACTAGCCAGAGATAGGCGAGGGCGGCGAGACCCGCGAAAACCGGCATGGCATGCAGGGTGGAGGAAAACTCGTCGAGGTGCGGCGCGAAGGGAAGGTCGGGCAAGGCTACGCCGAGGGCTGTGCTGAGATAGCCCGCCTGCAGCCATGCTGCCGGTCCAACGAAAACCAGAATTACTGCGCCCCCAAGTATGGCCGGCAGCAGCGCCCTCATACCCAACTGTCTTTACCCATCTCTACACGGCCTAGGCGCGGAACGCCGCAGCACAAACCGGCGTTACAACGTCTGGCAATGTCTGCCAATCTGGATGTCCTCACATGAAACTTTTCAACTGCCCGTGCTGCAAAGGGACTCTCTATTTCAATAATCGTGCCTGCGGATGCGGCGCGGAGGTGGCGTTCGATCCGGAGGCTGAAAAGTTCGAGCAGCTGGATGCCGGATGCGCCAATCGCGAGCAGATCAACTGTAACTGGAAAGCGGCTGACGGGCCGGGGTCGCTCTGCCGCGCCTGTGCGATGACAGAAGTCGTCCCCGACTCGATGGTTATGAAGAATGTCCCACTTTGGGCAGACACAGAGGCGGCCAAGCGGTGGGTGCTGGTCAATCTGGGGCAGTGGGGATGGCTGAAGGCTGGCGACCAAGGGGCGTGGCCGCGCTTCCATCTTCTTTCAGAGGTGACATCGACTGGGCCTGCGCCCGTCACAATGGGTCATGCTGACGGTCTGATCACGATCAATGTCACCGAGGCAGACCCGGCCCAACGGGTCGCGCGGCGGGAAGAGTTGAGCGAGCGCTATCGGACATTGAACGGTCACTTCCGGCATGAGCTTGGCCACTATGTCTTCCTGCGGCTGGTTCAGGATGAGCGGTTCGCATCCGCATTCCGGAGCCTGTTTGGCGATGAGCGCGCAGACTATGGAGCTGCGCTTTCGCGCCATTACGAAAGCGGGCCGCCGCCCGGCTGGCAGGACAATCACATCACGGCCTATGCTTCGAGCCATCCCCACGAGGACTGGGCAGAGACATTCGCCCATCTCGTCCACCTCACCGACATGATCGACAGCGCCAATGCGGCGCACCTGAAGCAGACGGGCGCGGGCGTCGCGGACCCTTATCGGACGAGCGACGGTGACGCCGTCATCAGCGCAGGCGCCAATCTCGGTATTGCGCTCAATCATGTGAACCGGTCGATGGGCCTGTTTGACGTCTATCCGTTCGTGATTGCGCCGACTGTGCGCGACAAGCTGGCTTTTGTGCGCCGCGCTGTGGCGGCAGGACCACCGGAAAAGGCAAAACCCAAGCGCCGCAACTGGAACCCGTTCAGGTCTGCGCCTGTTAGGGCTGGTTGAGGCTAGCGGAGCGTATTCTGGCAGATTTCAATATAGACGTCGCGATTATCGGGGCAGGCACGGCAGGGCTTGCGGCCGAAAGAAAAGCGCGCGCCAGCGGGACGCGGACGCTCCTGATCGATCCCTATTTCTCGGGCACTACCTGCGCCAACGTCGGGTGTATGCCGTCAAAGCTGTTGATCGCGGCGGGAAATGCTGCCCATCACGTTCGCATGGCGGGCGAGTTCGGAATTGAAACAGGGCCGCCCAAGGTCGATGGACCAAAGGTTATGGCGCGCGTGCGCCGACTGCGGGACGATTTCGTCTCTGGCGTGAAGAAACAGATCGCTGACCTGCCAGATGGCGTGACCGTCAAGGCGGCCGCGCGTTTTGCCTCGCCGACCGAACTCGCGCTGGATGATGGCAGGATCGTTGCGGCGAAGGCGATCGTGATTGCGGTGGGGTCTTCGCCTGTGATCCCCCCGCCATTTGAAGATTTGGGCGATGCGGTCATCACGAATGAGAGCCTGTTTGGGCTTAAAGACCTGCCAGGGTCGGTGGGTGTCATCGGGGCCGGGCCGCTTGGACTGGAACTGGCGCAGGCGCTCGCGCGGCTTGGCGTGCATGTTGAGGTGTTTGACAAGAGTGCGCGGCTCGCCGGTCTCGAGGCTGGTGAGCCGGAAAAATCGCTTCGTGAGGCTCTGGCGAAAGAACTGGGCTTTCACCTGGACGTCGAGCCTGAGGCGCGCCGCAACAGTGATGGCGGTGTGACGATCAGCTGGCCCGAAGCTGGCGAGGCAAGGGAAGCGCATTTCGACAAGCTGATGGTGGCTGCTGGCCGCGCGCCTGACCTTGAGGGGCTGAATCTTGAGCAGTCCGGCCTGGAGTTGAACGAGAAGGGCGGTCCTGTTTTCGACGCCGGGACGCTTCAGTGTGGTGCTTCGCCGGTCTTCATCGTCGGCGATGCCAATGGTGAGCGGCCGATCCTGCATGAGGCATCGACGGAAGGTACGATTGCCGGGGCCAACGCCGCTTCCTTTCCGGATACGAAATCCTTTGAGCGCTCAACGCGCCTGCAGATCATGTTTACCGAGCCGAACATGGCCAAGGTCGGCGCTGATCTTGATGAGAACATGGTGGTCGGCAAGGTCGATTTCGCCGATCAGGGCAGGGCGCGCGCGATGGGCGTCAATCAGGGTATCTGTGAGATCTATGCGAAGGCCCAGTGCGGCGCGCTGACCGGAGCAACGCTCGTTGGGCCAGACGCTGAACATCTCGCTCATCTCCTCTGTTGGGAGATCGAGAACGGATCGAAGGCCAGCGACCTCCTCAACAAGCCCTTCTACCACCCGACGCTGGAAGAGGGTCTGAAGACGGCGCTGAAGCAGATCTGCAAGGATGTAGGATTGCCAAAGCCGGACTCGCGCGATGATGCGGAGCTTCCGGGTGATTTTGGGTCTGATTAGAGAAATAGCCCATAGAAACGAAAAGCGCGGCGCCTGAGGTCAGGGCCGCGCTTTTGATGTCTATCCGGTGGCTAGCGTCCTAGTGCAGCGCGCCATTGGATGAGAATTTCTGGGCCTGCTCTATCCACTGCTCGCGCGCGACGCGGCCCTTGAAAGACAGGTATTCGTCGATCCAGCTAGCTTCGTCAGCTTCCCAATTCGCAATCTGTTTGAAGTGGAAGATGCCAAGCTCATTCAGCGTCTTTGAAAGCTTTGGTCCGATGCCCTTGATGCGCGTCAGATCGTCGGCTTCGCCTTCGGGCGCGGTCAGGGCTGTTGGCTGGCGGAAGGCTGCTTCGGCGGCCTTGGCGACTGCGGCCGGTGCCATTTGCGGGGTCGGCACGTAAGGCGCGCCCGTGTCGCGGCGCAGCCGGTCAAACCAGTCGGTCATCATGTCGCCCGGCACGGTTTGTGGCCAACGCATCCATGCTGGCATCGCCTCGATCAGCTTGGCGGCATGTTCCCAGTGCTGCAGGTTGAGGTCGGCGAGTTTGCGGAAAAGGTCGCGCGTTGCGGCTTCCGGTGCGGCTTCGCCTGAGCCCGGCTTCATTGACATCATCGCGTCCATCCAGGCCTCACCGGCGCTCTGGCTGAGGTCGCGCCATGCGGAGACAGACTCCGTCCAGAGTTCAAGCGGGTTCGGCCTTGTCGTCTCTGTGGTCATGGGTTTGTCCTTTATGCTGCGGTGCAACATACGCCTGTTTTCACCCTTTTTCAAGCGAGCTGCCCTAGGGCGAGGTCTGCAGTACGCGGAACCGGCATGTTCACGCAGGGGCCGCACCGCGATATGAAAGCTCGACGGGAGACGGGATGACGACGCCAGACCAGTCCATGACGCAGGAAATGCGAGACGCGCAGGGGCGCGTGCTGGTCTTTGATTCAGGCATGGGCGGGCTGACCGTGGCACGGGAAATCTGCCAGATGGCCCCTGCGCTGAAGGTCGACTATGCCGCCGATACTGGCTTCTTCCCTTATGGCGACAAGAGTGATGAAGCGCTGCGCGCGCGCCTGCCTGAAGTGGCAGAGGCGCTGGTGCGGGAAGCGCAGCCCGATGTGTTTGTCATTGCCTGTAACACGGCGAGCACGCTGGCGCTGGATGAAGTCCGCGCGCGCCTCGACATTCCGGTGGTCGGGACGGTACCGGCGATCAAGCCTGCCGCATCCCTTACAAGAACTGGCGTCATCGGCTTGCTCGCGACACCGGGCACGATCCGCCGTGCCTATACCGCGAAACTGATCGAGAATTTCGCGAGTGAGATCACCGTGATCCTGCATGGCAGCGTCGAGCTGGTGCGCCTGGCTGAGGCTTTTGCGGCGGGTGAGACCTATGATGCGGGAGGCTTTACCGCCGCGCTGGCACCGATCTTTGATGCCAAGGATGGCGGCGAGGTTGATACGATCGTGCTCGCCTGTACGCATTTTCCGTTGGTGCGCGCGCAGCTTGCTGCGGCGGCGCCAGACGGTGTCACCTTCATCGATTCCGGTGCAGCGATCGCGCGCCAGACCCTGCGGGTGCTCGAAGGCGCGGCGCCGCAGCCCCTGTCCGGTGAGGCGGGCGGCAGGCTCTACATCACGGATGAGGGCGGCGATCACGGCCGCCTCGTGAAGGTGTGCGCGCGCTTTGGATTTGACCGGGTTTGCCCGCCCGTGCTGCTAGCTGCAGAGAGATGACAGTGGCAGGCATGTGACTGTCACAAAAGCCATATAAACGGTAGCCGACGAAACGATCACTGATTTTAGGACTGCCCCATGCGTACGCTCTTTCTGGCCCTGACTGCAGGCTTGCTCGCGACTGCCTGTGCGCCCGAGACAGACCTTTCCCAGATCGATGCGAGCTCTGGCGAGCTTCAGGTCTTTGCAGCCTCTCCGGATGAAAAGATCAGGATTGTCGGCTCCTCAACGGTCTCGCCATTCTCGACGACGGTTGCCGAACAGTTCGGTGCGGTATCGGAATTCCCGACCCCGATCGTGGAGACGACGGGCACGGGCGGCGGCTTTCAGGCCTTCTGTCAGGGCATTGGCCCTAAGGAGCCTTCAATCAGCAATGCGTCGCGTCCGGTGAAAGCATCCGAGCTTGCCCTCTGCGCACGCCAGGGCGTTACCGAGATCGTCGAAGTGAAGATTGGCTATGACGGGATCGTGCTTGCCAATGCGAAAGGGTCTCCTGTGCTCGACCTCTCAAAGGAAGAGATCTACCGCGCGCTCGCAGAAGAGCTGCCTGATGGCAATGGCGGGTGGGAAGAGAATCCGAACGAGACCTGGAAGGATGTGGCAGATCACCTGCCGGACATGCCGATCCTCGTCTCCGGTCCGCCGCCGACCTCTGGGACCCGCGATGCCTTCGCTGAACTCGCCATGGAAGGCGGGGCAGAGGAAGTGCCAGAGCTTGCCGCGCTGAAGGAAACTGACTCCGATGAGTTCGCTCGCCGCGCCACGACGATCCGCATGGACGGCAAGTGGATCGATTCCGGGGAGAACGACGCAGCTATCGTCCAGACCCTGATGAAGAACCCCGACAGTATCGGCATTATGGGCTTTTCATTCCTCGAGCAGAACCTCGACCGTCTGAAAGGCGCGAGCATTGGCGGTCTTGAGCCGAGCTTCGAGAATATTGCGAGCGGTAATTATGGCATTTCACGCTCCATGTTCTTCTATGTGAAGAAGCAGAATGTGAACCTTGTGCCGGGGCTGACCGACTTCATTTCGGAGTTCACGCAGGAAGACGCCTGGGGCCCGACAGGTTACCTCGTCGAAAAAGGTCTGATCCCGCTTCAGGAAGATGAGCGGGCCGCTGTGCGTGAGCAAGCGTTGGCGCTTGAAACGATGGAAACGCCTGAAAGCTAGACGCTGAACGAGAAGTCTTCGAGCAGTTTCCGGCTGCGTTTCTCTATTGGTGTCTTCGTCCCGCGATAGAAAGCATAGGCGATAACACTGGTCGACAACGCCCAGCCGCGGGCACGCCGCCAGACGGTTTCGCTTATTCCCGAGGCTTGCCAGAACGCATCCTGAGCTGCGCCTTCGAACAGGGTGAAGCCTGCCATCAGGTCTGAGGCCGGGTCGCCGAGGCCAGACAGCCCCCAGTCCAGCACGCCGGAAAGCGCCCCGTCTTTCACCAGAAGATTGCCTGCGTGAAGGTCGCCGTGAATCCATGTCTGGTCCCGGTCGAGGCATGGTGACGCTTCAAGCGCGACCTTCCAGATCGCGGCAAGCGCGATGGCATCAAAATCTTCAGCGACATCGGCAATGGCGCCGCGTGTTGGTGGGTCACGCTGGGCGAGTGGGCAGCCGCGCCAGTGATTGTCGATATTGGGTTCAGCGGCAAAGTCGCGCTTCTGGCCCTGCAGGTCGAGCAGGAAGAGGGCGAGGCGCCTGGCGTCCATTTCGGTGAAGGCGTGGCCGACTGCCTCTGCGCTCTCACCTTCCAGCCAGGAGCAGACCAGCCAGGGCCAGCTCTCAGCTGTGTCTGTCAGCCCGTTGGCGACGAGTTCGGGCGTCTCAAGCGGCAGGTCTTTCAGGCTGCGCATGGCGACCGGTTCACGGTAGGCCAGCGACGGGATCGCTTCATGACGGCGCGCAACGCGAAGCGCATGGTGGTCGCCAATCCTGTAGATAAGATTGTCGGTGCCAGCATTGCGGACACGGGTGAAGGGCTGGGCGGCGAGGTCCGGCACGGACTGGCCCACAAGGCGTTTCAGCGTGTCTATGTCAGGCGGCGTACTCACCCGGCTTTTGTATCGGGTGGGTATTTTTTCTTGCGCCGGCGAAGCCTGATCTTCTGCCAGAAGCGTTTGCGCTCAGGCACAGGCAGCGGATCGAGGTTTTCGATGAAGGCTTCGGCGCAGGCGCGCCAGCTATACCCTTCGGCATAGGTTCGCGTCACCGCCCGGTCGAGATCGAGGCAGGCCTTGCAGGCCTTTTCAAGGTCGTCATCGATGATGCCAGCATTCGAGCCGGGAATGATGTCGCGCGGGCCGGGGGCGTTATAGGCGGCGACCGGTGTGCCGGTGGCCATCGCCTCAAGGATGACGAGGCCGAACGTGTCGGTCAGGCTCGGGAAGCAGAAGACGTCAGCACTTGCAAAACTGGTGGCGAGCTCTTCGTTGAACTTGGCGCCGAGGAATTTCACTTCAGGATAGCGGCGCTTCAGCTCCTGCAGCTGCGGGCCCTCTCCGACGATGACCTTGGTGCCGGGAAGGTCGAGCTCTGCGAATGCCTCGATGTTCTTCTCGACCGCGACGCGGCCGACATTGAGGAAGATAGGACGCGGAAGGCCTTCGAACGGGTCGCCGGGCTGGCCTTCCTCGATACGGCGCGACGGGTGGAAAAGGTCGACATCAACGCCGCGCGTCCATGAGACGACATTGTTGAAGCCGTGCTCTTCAAGCTCTTCGCGCATGGACGGCGTCGCGACCATGACCTTGCCGGAGTATTTGTGAAACCAGCGCACATAGCTATAGCCCCACGATGTCGGCACAGGGAAACGGGCCGAGACATATTCGGGAAAACGCGTGTGGTAGGAGGTCGAAAACGGGTGCTTTTCCTTCAGGCACATCGCGCGGCCGGCAAGACCAAGCGTGCCTTCGGTCGCGATGTGGACCGCGTCCGGCTGGAAGCTTTCGAAGCGTTCGGAAATCTTGTTGCGGGCAAAAAGCGCAAGCTGGATCTCGCTATAGGTCGGAAGCGGCATGGTCAGAAAGTCATCGGCAGGCGAGACCACTTCCCATTCGTGGCCCATCTCCTCGCACTCGGCGATGACACGTTTCATGGTCCGGACGACGCCATTCACCTGTGGTTCCCAGGCGTCTGTGATAAGCATGATGCGCATCTATACTCCTTGCCGCATGGCTGCGTGGTCCCACTTTTAGAGACCTGCAGTCCGGCGTAAACCCGCCTTACGGTTTGCGATAGGATGATCGTGCAGGACCGGCCGACGACGGAGGACATTATGCCCGATACGCTGACGCCCATGGCGAAGAGCTGGGACGCGCTCGACAAGATGAAATTCGCCGATGAGGAAGCCCTTGTTGCCGAAATCCTGAAATCGCTACCGCTGGATGAACGCGCGCGGACCGCTGCGGTTCGCCGTGGCCGCGAACTGGTCCAGATCGCCCGCGCGGCCGGACGTCCGAAAGGCATGATGGAAAGCTTCCTTGAGGAGTTCGGACTTTCGAACTCTGAAGGCCTTGCGCTGATGTGCCTGGCCGAAGCGCTGCTGCGGGTGCCGGACGCCGATACGCGCGACGATCTGATCGCAGAGAAGATTCGTTCCGGCGACTGGGGCGCACATTCGGGCCAGTCCGATAGCTGGCTGGTCAATGCTTCGACCTGGGGCTTGATGCTGACCGGGCGTGTCATCGGTGCGCCGAGCGATGCCAAGAAGGGCCCGTCAACTTTCGTGTCCAATCTTGTGCGCGAAAGCGGCGAGCCGGTCATTCGCGCGGCGATGATGCAGGCCATGCGCATCATGGGGGAACAGTTTGTGCTGGGCCGGACGATCGACGAAGCGCTGAAGCGCGGGCGCAAGAAAGTGAAAGCTGGTGAAGCGGCGAATTTCAGCTTTGACATGCTGGGTGAGGGCGCGCGCACGCATGACGATGCCGAGCGCTATTTCCAGTCCTACCGCGAAGCGATCAAGGAGGTCGGGGCGGATGGCGACGCGTCCCTTTCGCCGGAAGCAAAGAACGGCATCTCGGTAAAGTTGTCAGCGCTTCATCCGCGCTATGAAGCGGTCAATGATGCGCGCGTGCATGCAGAACTTTATCCGCGTCTGCTGGCGCTCTGCGAAGATGCGGCAAAGGCCAATATCAATCTCTGTCTTGATGCCGAGGAAGCCGACAGGCTGGTCATTTCGTTGCAGCTGCTGGAGCGGCTGATGCGTGAGCCATCGCTGAAAGGCTGGAGCGGTCTTGGCCTTGCGGTGCAGGCCTATCAAAAGCGCGCGCAGGATGTGATCAAGCGCCTCTCCGAACTCGCTGGCGAGACTGGCATGCGCCTCATGGTGCGCCTGGTGAAGGGCGCCTATTGGGACACAGAGATCAAGCACGCCCATGAAGAGGGCATGGTCAATTTCCCGGTCTTCACGACCAAGCATGGCACCGACATCAACTATCTTGCCTGCGCGCACGCCCTGCTGCAGGCAAGCCCGCGCATCTACCCGCAATTTGCGACGCACAACGCACACTCGCTCGCGACCATCCTGATGATGGCGGAGTCTGAGGGTGTGACGAATTATGAGTTCCAGCGCCTGCATGGCATGGGTGAGCCGCTCTATGGCGCGGCGGAAAAAGGCGACAAGGTTCGCGTCTATGCGCCGGTCGGTGCGCATAAGGACCTGCTACCGTACCTCGTGCGCCGCCTTCTGGAGAATGGCGCGAATACGAGCTTCGTGCATTCCTTCCTCGACCCCGATGTCGATGTCGAAAAAGTGGTCGACGACCCGATCGCGAAAGTGGAGGCTGGCCCCCGCCGCCATCCACGTATTCCGACGCCGCCGCGCCTCTATGGTCCGATGCGCAAGAACTCCATCGGTGTGGATCTCTCACAGGCGAGCGAGCGCAAGGTTCTGGAAGACCATGTCGACCGGCTGCGTGAAGGCAAGGCGCTGATTGCTGGACCTATCATCTCCGGCAAGGTGCTGAGCGATGGCGGCACCGAAGTGTTTGCGCCGTCCGATACCTTGCGCCGTCTCGGTACGGTGCGCGAAGCGTCTGACGCAGATGTCGATGCCGCGCTTGATGCGGCGACGGCCTTCCAGCCTGAATGGGACGCGCTTGGTGGGGCGAAGCGGGCAAAGATCCTGTCGGATATGGGCGACGCGCTCGAGGCCAATATGGACCGGCTGGTCGCGCTCATGGCTGAAGAGGCTGGCAAGACATTTGGCGATGGCATTGCTGAAGTGCGTGAGGCGGTCGACTTCTGCCGCTACTACGCGGTGCAGGCCGAAGAAAAGTTCGAGGGTCGCACGCGCCTTCCGGGGCCTGCAGGTGAGACCAACCATATCTCGCTGCATGGCCGCGGCGTGTTTGCCTGTATCTCGCCCTGGAATTTCCCGCTGGCGATCTTCACGGGACAGATCACGGCAGCGCTTGGCGCAGGCAATACGGTGGTCGCCAAGCCCGCAGAGCAGGCGCCGATCATCGCTTTTGAAGCGGTGCGTATCTTCCAGGAGGCGGGACTTCCGGCTGGCGCGCTACACCTCGTTCCGGGACGCGGTGAGACTGTGGGCGCAAAGCTTACAAAGGATCATCGTGTTGGCGGTGTCTGTTTCACCGGCGGCACGGATACCGCCCGCCTCATCAACAAGACGCTGGCAGACCGGCAAGGACCGATCATTCCGCTCATCGCCGAGACGGGCGGCCTGAACGGCATGTTTGTCGACACCACGGCCCTGCGTGAGCAGGTGATCGATGATGTCCTCGTCTCTGCCTTCGGGTCTGCGGGTCAGCGCTGCTCGGCGCTGCGCGTCCTGTTCCTGCCTGATGCGACGGCCGACTTCATTCTGGAAGGCCTCAAGGGGGCGATGGATGAGCTGAAAGTTGGTGATCCCGGCCGCGCCGATACCGATGTCGGACCCGTCATCGACAATGAGGCATACGACATGCTCCACGCCTATATGGCGCGCATGGAGACAGAGGCGTCTGTCGTAAAGAAGCTGGACACGCCGGCAGGTGGCCACTTCTTCGGACCATCGATCATTGAGCTGAAATCGCTCGATCAGATCGAGAAGGAAACGTTCGGGCCTGTGCTCCACGTGGTGCGCTACAAGCCGGACAATATTGCCGAGGTTGGCGCGGCCCTTCAGGCGAAAGGCTATGGCCTGACGCTTGGCGTTCACTCACGGCTTGAGAGCTTTGCGGCCAAGGTTCGCGCCGCCGTGAAGGCAGGCAACACCTATGTCAACCGCTCCATGACCGGGGCGGTCGTCGGTGTGCAGCCGTTTGGCGGCGAGGGCCTTTCCGGTACCGGTCCGAAAGCAGGTGGTCCGCATTACATGCTGCGCTTCGCAACAGAGCGTGTGGTCACGGTAGATATTACAGCTCAGGGTGGCGACCCGGAACTGTTGAGCTTATAGCCTTCAAAACACTGTTTTTGAGGGCGCGGCGAATGAAGCAAGCGAGCATTATCCTGACAGGTGTCATCTTCCTCGCGGCGTGCGGCGGGGAAAAGGCGGTAGAGAGCGAGAGCGTCCGGGTTTCGCAGCTGCCACGTCCCGAACAGCCCTCCAGCAACGGGTTTGCTGACCCCAATGGCGGTATCGCCATCGTCAGCGGGACTGAAGCGGCCTCCATCGATATCCGGCTTCCAGCGCGCATAGACGATATCGACCCGGAGCTGGCAGCGCTTATTCGCGCGCGCGCTGAAGAGGGTAAAGACGCGTTTCTCGCTGCAGCGCAGAATGACCGTACCGATGCGGAGAATGAGGGATATGCATTCCGGCCGCACTCGCTGACCGTCAGCTGGGAGGAGGTTGGCCCTCGCGAAGGAACGCTTCGCGCTTTTCTGGGCTCTTACGCTTCCTATTCTGGCGGTGCCCACCCAAACCTCCAGTTCAATATGCTGAACTGGGACGAAGGCCTTGGCGAGGAGATCGGCTTTGCTGATCTTTTCGAAGATGAGGACGCCGCCCGCTCTGTGATGGCGGACGCGCTGCAGACGGCGCTGATCGAGGCCAAACGCGAACGCCTCAATGATGACAGTCTCACCGACGCACAGCTTATGGATACCTGGCTGAGGGCCGCATTCGAGAATAATGATGCGATCTTCGAGAATTTTACGGTCGCTCGGGGGATCGACAGCGAAGCGCCAGCGGGCCTCGTCTACCACTTTGAGCCTTACACGGTCGGCGCCTATGCCGAAGGCCCATATGAAGTCATCGTGCCAGCCGCAGTCTTCATCGGTGAACTTGCGCCGCGTTATGGTGAGCTATTCGACCCAACCGCCGAGATCGCGCAGAGTGCACCTGCGCCTTGATAGGTGCTACTGGTCCCCGTCGACCAGTGTACATCCGAGGCCTTCTTCATAAACGGCCGTCGCGCTGACGACGCCGCCAAGTACTTTCGCCCGGATCGCATTGCCGTCTTCGCTGAAGCTCACAGCGCTCACATCCTCGGTGAAGTCGGCAAGGCAGCTCTCCATGGGGCGTTCCGCAACAAAACGGCAGGAGCAGACCATCTTTGCGCCATAGGGTGTCGCGACCCGTGCAAGATCGATCTGGTCCTTGATCATGAATTGCCAGGCAAGCAGCGCCAGAACGCCCAACATGATGACGATGACAATCGCGGCTTTGACGAGTTTCATGCTCTGCCTCTAGATGTGATCTGACAATCGTTACGGAGCGCGTCGATGTTGTTCAAGTCTCTCCTCATTGCAGCCGCCTGCGCTGTCGGTATGCAGGCCAGTGCACAGGGCCTTGCGCCGCTGCCGCCGCAGTCTGAGGGGGTTGCCTGGCCCACTGAAACCTGGCCCGAGGGCGATGTGCCTGCCGGAATTGAAGGGGAGCTTTCGCTTCTCGTCCGCGATGCTATGGCGACGGGCGTGGCGGAGCCCATGGGCCAGACGCGGGCGATCGTCATCATCCACGAAGGACGCCTCATCTTCGAAACCTATGCCGACGGCTTCGGGCCGGACACCAAGCAGGTGTCATGGTCGATGGCGAAATCGATCACCTCAGCGCTCGTCGGCCGGGCGGTCGAGCTCGGCCTGATCGAGGATATCGACTATGTGATGCCGACGCCGTTTCCAGAGGGCGACCCGCGCGGTGAGATCACATGGCGCCAGTGGCTGACGATGACGGATGGGCTCGATTATCTCGAAATCGGCTCGACGGGGCTCACCGACAATGATGTCGTCCAGATGATGTACGGCCCCGGCCGGTTCGATGTGACACAACATATAGTGGATGAGTTCGAGCTGGCGCACGACCCCGGTGCGGTGTGGAACTACTCGACAGCGGGATTTCATCTGATTGGATGGGCATTGCAGCACATCTCGCGCGAAGCCGAGCCCATTTCTACTGGCCGTACCTTCGCGTTGGAGGAGCTGACGCCCTCTTCGGTCCAGTTCACGAAAGCCTGCCTTGATCGCATGATCGAAGCGCCGCCGGAAAAGATCGTCGAGGACAGACCTATGATGAAACAGGGGCCGTGTGCGCTCGGTGTCTTCATGCGCTTTTTCGACGAAATCGGCATGGACGCGCAGCCTGAGTTTGACGCCGCTGGCACCTATCTCGGCGGGTCGCTGGTCTGGGCGTCAGCGCGTGACTTTGCAAAGTTCGGTTATCTCTATCTGCGCGACGGCGTCTGGGACGGTGAGCGGCTTCTGCCTGAGGGCTGGGTCGACTTTTCGCGCCGGGACCCTGTGTCCACCAAGGCCAATGTCTATGGCGCAGGCTGGTGGCTGGGTGCGGACCCCGCGCCAGAGCCGGCAGACCAGGCCGCAACGACGCCGCCATTCGATGCCTTCTCGGCGCAGGGCCATGAGGGCCAGACGATCTGGGTCGTGCCCTCAAAGGACCTCGTGATCGTCCGGCTCGGCCTGATGCCGAATGGCGGGGACAACTGGCCAAGGCTCTATGAGTGGAATCAGTCCATCGCGCGGCTCTTCCCGGACGTGTCCGACCGGGAGGTCTCTTCGGCTGACGGCGAGGGGTGATTCGAGACCGGATCCCCGCAGTGACGGGGGCTTCCTTATCGTCTTGCGAAAAACTGATTCAGGGTGTGCTCGTTTGCGCGCCAGCGCCCCAGAACTTTCCGCATCCGAAACAAAATTTTCTGCAATTCGTTTATCGCTTTTAGTGGCGGGCCTTGCGGGCAGGAAACTCACCGAAGATGGTGAGATTTCCACGGCAACCGTCGCAAATTCGGCAGAGTGCCCATTGACCAAGCCTTAACCTTCGGAACACTATATCTAGTATTGGGACGGGGTAGAGGCACCGCATATGGCGCTTCAGGGGCCAAATCCCTATATTTGACGGGCCGATTGAGAGGAAAGACACCATGTCTGCGAGCACTGTTGCGACCAAAACATCCGCCGCGCTCCGCCGGGGCAAGCCGAAAGGGCAGACGCCGCGTCCGGACCTCAAGGTCGTTAGCGAAATTGAGATCGAGATCGACGAGTCGCGCGATGCGCTGCTGACCGAATTCGGCAAGAAGACGCTCGAAGACCGCTATCTCCTCGCTGGCGAAAGCTATCAGGACATGTTTGCCCGCGTCGCGAAGGCTTTCGCTGACGATCAGGACCATGCCCAGCGCATCTATGATTACATCTCCCGCCTCTGGTTCATGCCAGCGACGCCTGTCCTCTCGAATGGCGGCGCTGACCGGGGCCTTCCGATTTCCTGCTTCCTCAACCAGGTTGGCGACTCGCTAGACGATATCGTCGAGACCTGGACGGAGAATGTCTGGCTCGCCTCGAATGGCGGCGGCATCGGCACCTATTGGGGCAATGTCCGCTCCATCGGTGAGAAAGTCGGCCAGAACGGGCAGACCTCCGGCATCATTCCTTTCATCCGCGTGATGGACAGCCTGACCCTCGCGATCAGCCAAGGTTCGCTGCGCCGCGGCTCGGCGGCCTGCTATCTCGACATCCACCACCCGGAAATCGAGGAATTCCTGGAGATCCGTAAGGCATCGGGCGACTTCAACCGCAAGTCTCTCAACCTGCACCATGGCATCAACATCACCGATGAGTTCATGGAAGCGGTCCGCAAGGATGAAGAGTTCGGCCTGCGTTCGCCAAAGTCCGGCGAAGTGCTGCGTACCGTCAATGCGCGCAAGATCTGGCAAAAAATCCTCGAGCTGCGCATCCAGACCGGTGAGCCATACCTGCTCTTCACCGACACGGTGAACAACGCGATGCCTGCGCACCAACGCAAGCTTGGCCTCAAGGTCCACCAGTCGAACCTCTGCTCGGAAATCACCCTTCCGACGGGCGTCGACCAGAACGGCGAAGACCGCACGGCTGTCTGCTGCCTGTCTTCGGTCAATGCCGAGAAATTCCTTGAATGGTCCAAGGACGAGAACTTCCTGGAAGACATCTTCCGCTTCCTCGACAACGTGCTGGAAGACTTCATCCAGCGCGCGCCGAACGAGATGGCCCGCGCGGTCTATTCCGCCAAGCGAGAGCGTTCGGTTGGTCTCGGCCTGATGGGCTTCCACTCCTTCCTGCAGACGATGAACGTGCCGATCGAAAGCGCGATGTCGAAAGTCTGGAACGAGAAGATGTTCAAGCACATCCGCGCTGGCGCCGACCAGGCGTCGGTCAAGCTCGCCAAGGAGCGGGGCCCATGTGAAGACGCGCGCGACGCTGGCATGATGGCCCGCTTCAGCCACAAGATGGCCGTTGCGCCGACCGCGTCGATCTCGATCATCTGCGGTGGCACCTCGGCTGGCATCGAGCCGATCCCGGCAAACGTCTACACGCACAAGACGCTGTCAGGCTCCTTCACGGTGAAGAACCAGCAGCTGGAGCGCGTGCTCGAGCAGAAGGGCGCGAACACCGAAGAGACGTGGAATTCGATCCTCGAGAATGAAGGTTCCGTCCAGCATCTCGATTGCCTCGACGAGCATGAAAAGTCTGTCTTCAAGACGGCTTTCGAGCTCGACCAGCGCTGGATCATCGAACTGGCCGCAGACCGCACGCCGTATATCTGCCAGAGCCAGTCGCTCAACGTCTTCCTGCCTGCCGACATCAACAAGTGGGACCTCCACATGCTGCACTGGACGGCATGGGAGAAGGGCCTGAAGTCGCTCTATTACTGCCGCTCCAAATCGGTCCAGCGCGCAAGCTTTGCGGGCGCCGCCGACAAGGAAAAGGCAACCGGCATGGACGTGCCGAACACTGACTATGACGAATGTCTCGCCTGCCAGTAGGCGCAGTCTCCGTCTTCATCTGAGGGGATGAGGAAAACCCCGGCTCAGCGATGAGCCGGGGTTTTTTGTTTGGAGTGCTGTCGCGCCCTCGCGCTCGTGCTTCGATACCTGCCTTCGCCGGCACATGCTTCGCTCAGCATGAGCGCATTTGCAGGGGCAGAAATTCAACGCCCTCATCCTGAGCGAAGTCGAAGGACGAGGGCGTTATGGGCCGCCGGGGGACGCTGCCCTAGAACACGATCCTTACACCGCCGCGGAAGTTGCGGCCGGGGGCAGGGACGGTGTCCTTCAGCACGGAGGAGGCGTAACGAACCTCCTCATCGGTGACATTGCGCACATCGAGGAAGAGCTCTGTGCCTTCGCTGCCGAAACCGAGGTCTGCGAGCGACAGCGCGCCCCGCAGGTCCAGCGTCGTGTAGCCATCCGTTGGCAGCTCACCAATGCCGGTATCGTCCTGATCGGCCGCGACGGTCACGCTTGCCCCGGCTTTCCAAAGACCCCAATCGCCATCAAGCGAGGCGTTGAAGGTGCTCGGCGGGAGAAGCGGTACGTTACCGCCACTATCGATGTCAGAGCTGACGAAATCGACATTGGCTTCTGCACGCCAGTCGGCACCTAGCGGGCCGGCAGAGAGCGTATAGTCGACATAGATCTCGCCGCCCGTGAAGCTCGTATCTTCCTGGACGAAAAGATAGACAGGCAGCTCATCGATTTCATCGACAAGGACGCCGCCATCGATCGTCTGGCCCGGCGTCAGGTAGATGAAGCCGTCAAATTCGGTGTGGAACAGGTTTGCCCCGAAGCCAAAGCCGGTATCACCGCGCCAGCGAACTGTGCCCTCAAGGTTCAGGCCGCGTTCCTTGTCCAGCGTGTTGTCGCCAACTTCATACTGCTCGGTCGCAAGGTGTGCGCCGTCAGCGAAGAGCTCGCTCTCATTTGGTGCGCGTTCGGTCAGGCTGACCTGACCACCGACGAACCAGCCATTCTCCCAGTGCTGGTGCACGCCGAACGAGCCAGAGAAGAGATCATACTCGCGTGAGCCCGCCACGATATTGTCGAGCTCGGTCGAGTCGTAGCGCAGGCCACCTTCGACACCGAAGCCGTTGGCCCATTCCCTTGTCTGATAGAGGAACACGCCCGTCGACATGGTGTCGGTTTTGGTGATGAAGGCCTCGTCACCAACTGCGTCCAGCGTCTTGTCCAGGATTTGCACGCCAATAGCGCCTTCCCAGTCGCCGAAACCGGTGCCGAGCTCCACGCGCCCTTCGGCGCCGTCACTTTCATATTTGGTGCCTGGTTCTCCCGGCGCTTCGAACTCGGTATGCTCATAGTCAGCAATCGAGATATTACCGGCGATGCGGGTGAACGGACCGATATTCAGGTCCGCGCCACCGCGGAAGTCGTACCGGGTCTGCTCGAGGTCGATGAACGGGTTTTCCTCGCCCTCTTCGCCTTCCTCGTGATCGTGATCCTCGTCATGATCTTCGCCCTCTTCATGGCCATGTTCGTCTTCATGCCCATGCTCGTGTGCGTGGCTATGACCGGGGAGGCCGTAGTTGGATGTCTGGCGACGAATAGCGATCCCTGCAAAGGCATTATCACCGACCCAGGAGAGGCCGCCTGCAAAGGATTCCGTTTCTACAAAAGAGTTCTCGAGCGTGTCGCGAACTTCCTCATCCTCGTGATCATGCTCCTCATGGTCATGATCTTCACCCTCGGCGTGCTCCTCTTCATGATCGTGGTCGTCGCCTTCGAGCGCTTCGAGTGCGCGCAGACGAGAGGATTCAGCGAAGCCGGGAATGTCGTAATTGTCGAAGTCGCGGGCCGAGGCCGACAGGGACAGCACGAAAGGCCCGGTGGTGAAGCGACCCTTGATGGCGCCTTCCTGTCCTTCATTGACGCTGTTGAACGCGCCATAGGCTTCGCCGGAGGCTGGCTCATCCGGCAGGCCCTCGACGATCAGGCCATCAATGACGTTGACGACACCGCCGATCGCCTGCCCGCCATAGGCAAGGGCGGCCGGGCCACGCAGGATTTCGATTTTCTCGGCATCGATACCGTCGCCAGCGACCTGGTGGTCAGGCGAGGCGGCGGACGCGTCGATGACGCCAATGCCATTGGTCAGGACAAGCACGCGTTCAGCCCCAAGTCCGCGAAGGACGGGACGGCTGGCGGCCTGACCGAAATGGGTCGTGGAGACGCCGGGCTCGCTATCGAGCGTATTGCCGAGAGAGGCCTGGAGGCGTTCGACGATCTCGCCCCGGGTGACGGCGCTTGCGTTGCCGATCATCTCATCGGTTTCGCGTTGCGGGCCGACGCCGGAAACGATGACGGTGGAGAGACGCTCTGGCGCTTCATTGGCCGGGGCGGTGTCTGCATTCTGGGCGATGGCAAGCGGGCTTGCGCCCACCAGCAGGGTTGCCGCGAGCGTGCGGCGCAGGAGTCTGGAAGTCATGTGTGGGTATTCCCCTCAATCAACAGGAAGATCGCCCGGCCCGGTTCTGGTGTCCGGATCTTCGGGCGGCGTCAGTCTCTATTGATTGAAGGCAGGTGGCCCTCGGGGCGGCGGGGCGCGTCCGGGAGGGCGCGACCATGGCCTGAAGTCGAGGGTCGGCGTTTCCGTCAGCGCAAAGGCGCGAGGCGGCGCTGGCAGCACAGGTGTGACAGGAAGCGGGGCAACCTGCGGCGCGACCACATGTGCCAGGTCGCAGGAGACGCCATAGTGCTCGTGCGGAGCGTCGCCATGCGCAGCGGCGTCATAAAGGCTTGCGCCCTGAACCCAGAGGAACAGAGCGATGAAAAGTGCCTTTGAGGCCCAGCTGAAGCGCGGCAGCGTCATTGAGGTTACGATGTAACATCCGCCACGGCGTGCTCAAGCGGTTTTTGCCAGCTTCGTGAGCCCGCGCTGTTGATATTGGTTGCTTGGAAAGGCTGGAATGGCGGGTGCCTTGGCGATTTCCTTAACCAAACATGTGGGTTGGTCTCAGAAAATTCACATTTGCAGGAACCTATTCTCAATGGAGGAATTGTAAGAATTCGTAAGCGCAACAACACGAAACACCCCTGTGACAGGGCGTTCATGTATGTTACAAGAGGGACGAAACGTCGTAACCCTGTGGTTTAAGGGGCGGCTGGAGTAACGAGATGATGATGCTTTTGGCCACAGTGATTGCAGCAGGCTGCCAGGGTTGTACCCCTGCGCAGGCAAGCTCTGCTACGACTGTCAGAAGTGTTGCTGCAGATGTCGACTATCGACTGGTTGAGTCGAATAGCGAGCAGAAAGCTGCGACCGTGCGTGCCGCGTCGAACTTTTCGTTCAGCCAGGCCCAGACGTCAGCGACATCTGAGATTGCAATCGCGCCGGTTCTGGGTGTGCGTACAGTTCGCCCGCTTGGTGTAGATGCCTCCCGCCCGCCTAGCGTGAACAGCCTCCGAATCTCGAACTCGGCCGGTATTGTTGGCTATCAGGGCCGCCGTAGCGCGGAGAATCTCACCCGGCCTGTGCGTCAGGTCAGCGATTTCGACGCTGAAGTTGCCATTTCCGCGCCGATGGAGCGTACCGGTCTTGGCTTCGATGTCGGCGTCGTTCCGCGAATAAGTGTCAGCAAGGATGGCGACTTCCAGCAGCGCAGTTTCGGCGGTGAAATCCGTATCGGTCAGAATTTTGATCAGCGCGGTGAAAATGTAGCGCCCGATAGCTGGTATCTGTTTGCTGGCGCGGATGGCGAAGCGCTCGTCTATGAGCCGGGCGGAGAGCGCAACTTCACCAATCGCATGGCGCTTCGCGACCAGGTGACAGTTGGCGATATGCAGGCCGGTGTGTCTTTCTCACGCGGCAATGGCCAGCTTTCGCTGAGCTATATCCACCGCGAAGTGGAATATAATGAGCGTGGCATGCAGGGGCAGCGCGCGGCCGAAGACTTTGCTGGCGTGAGCTTTACGCTTCGCCGCTAGAGGCACGCGCAGTCGTTTCCAGATTTTAAGCTGACGGACCGGGCCAAGCTGCGCTATGGGCGCGGCGATTGTTCTATGATCGGTCCCTTGCCTGATGCGTGCTGCATTCCTCCTCTCCGTAATTTTAAGTGTCATGCTCCTGCGGCCCGCCCATGCGCAGGAGCTGAATGGGCCGCTGCCCGATGAGCCTGCGCCGCGCGGCGTGTGGTCACTCACCTCGGAGAACGATCTTTTTGGCGGGACGGACCGCAACTACACCAACGGCATCCGGATTGAGCGTGTTTCGCCTGAAGACAAGGTGCTACCGATCCTCGACTGGGCAGCACGACGGGTGCCTTTGCTTGATCTCGAGCGGCGCAAGCTGCGCCAAGGGCTCGCCCTGTCGCATGCGATCTTTACGCCGGACGATATTTCCTTGTCTGACCCAGATCCTGATGACCGGCCTTATGCGGGCTGGCTCTATGTCTCCGGTACGGTGGTGGCGAGTGACGACCGGGTGCAGGATGTCCTGCAACTCAACCTCGGTGTGGTCGGCCCGGCAGCACTAGGCGAGTTCGTACAGAGCAACTGGCACGACCTCATCGAGGAAGATCAACCCAAAGGATGGGACTACCAGTTACGCAATGAGCCTGGCATTGAACTGATTGCGCAGCGCATGGCGCTCTATGAGGGGCCAAGTCTGCCGCTGGGGTTAGAGACCGACTATGGCATCCATGCAGGCGGCGCGCTTGGCAATGTGCGTACCTACGCGGCAACGGGCCTGACGGGTCGAATCGGATGGGACCTTGGGGCGGACTTTGGCCCGCCGCGCATCCGTCCAGCGCTTGCAGGCGCAGGGACTTTCTCGCCCCAGAAAACCATCGGCGCCTATCTCTTTGCGGGTATTGAGGGGCGCTTCATCCTGCGGGACATGTTCCTCGACGGGAATGCGTGGCGCGACAGTCCGCGTATTTCCGATCGCAACAAGCTGGTCGCCGATGCGCAGGCCGGTGCCGCGCTCCATATCGAGAATGTGCAGTTCGCCTTCACCTATGTGCACAGGACTGAAGAATTTCAGCGCCAGGCGGGGCCGCAGAGGTTCGGCGCTGTCTCAATTTCCGTTGCCTATTAAGGGGTTGCGCGCCCGGCGCGGCAATTGTCCACAGTTTACCATTCGCTGTGGAAAATCCGGCCCGGCTCAGGTATATATCTTGCGAGCAAACGCGTGATTTGGCACTATATCTAGTGTTGCAGGATAGAAGGGGCAGACCTATGGCAGACGGTATCATTCAGATCCCGGGGCTTCTTACACCGAGCAAGGCCTACAAGCCTTTCCGCTACCCTTGGGCGTATGACTTCTGGAAAATCCAGCAGCAGGTTCACTGGCTGCCGGAAGAAGTGCCTCTGGGCGAGGACTGTAAGGACTGGACGAACAAGCTCACCGACCGTGAGCGCAATCTGCTGACGCAGATCTTCCGCTTTTTCACGCAGTCGGACGTCGAAGTCGGCGCCAACTACATGGAAAACTACATGCCGCTCTTCAAACCGGTTGAAGTGCGCATGATGCTGGCCTCCTTCTCTAACATGGAAACCGTGCACATCGCGGCTTACGCGCTCCTGCTCGAGACGATCGGCATGCCGGACTCAGAGTTCTCTGCCTTCATGGAATATGAGCAGATGGCGGCCAAGCATGACTATCTCGGCCAGTTTGGCTGTGAGACCGAGAAGGACATCCTGACCTCTATGGCGGTGTTCGGCGGCTTCACCGAAGGCCTGCAGCTTTTCGCCTCCTTCGCCATGCTGATGAACTTCCCGCGCTTCAACAAGATGAAGGGTATGGGGCAGATCGTATCCTGGTCGGTGCGCGACGAGTCGCTGCACTGCGAAGGCATGATGAAGATGTTCCACACCTTCGCCGAAGAGACCGGCGCGCTGACCAAGGATGTGAAGGACAATATTGCTGATTGCTGCCAGACGGTCGTGAAGCTCGAGGACAAGTTCATTGATCTCGCTTTCGAAGCTGGCGAAGTCCAGGGCATGACGCCTGACGATATAAAGCAATACATTCGCTACATCGCTGACTGGCGCATGGGGCAGCTCAAGCTCGATCCGATCTATGGCGTCGAGAAGCACCCGATCCCGTGGCTGACGGAAATCCTGAACGGTGTGGAGCATGCGAACTTCTTTGAAGCGCGCGCGACCGAATACTCCAAGGGCGCAACGAAGGGCGACTGGCACGGCGATGATGGCGTCTGGTCCATGTTCGACAAGCAGCGCCGCAAGGTGCTCGCCGAGTAGCGGGGCCCCGCCACATCAGGCAAAAAAAACCGCCACCCTCAGGGTGGCGGTTTTTCTATGTCGGAAAGTCTGGTTCGAGGGCCAGTGGCCCCTGAAGGGTCAGCGAGCTACTCGGCAGCGTTTGCCGGGCGCTTGTCTTTCTCTTTCTCGTCAGCGTCGCCTGCGCGGCCGCGCGACAGCGTCGACATCACGCCAGACGCGTCGTCGCTCGCCTCGGCCTTCTTGCGATAGGTGCGGCGCTTCGGCTTTGCCGGTGCTTCCTCATCAGAGGACGCGGCTTCATCGCCCTTGTCGGAATCGATGACCTTCATCGGGTCGTCTTCAGAAGACTTTGGCTTGCGACCGCGGCGCGGCTTTTTCGGCTCGCTGTCGTCGCTCTTGCTCTCGTCCTGACGGTTGTCGCTATCATCCTGCTGGTCATTGTCAGACTTGCGGTTCTGATTGCGGTTGGAGCGCTGGTCGTCCTGACGGTCCGAGTTCTGCTCATTGCGATGATCGGACGAGTTGTCATTGTCGTCATTGTCATCGGAATCATTGTCGTCGTTGCGATTGCGCTGCTTGTTGTCCTTCTGGAAGCTGGCAACGATGCGCGCATAGTGTTCGGCGTGCTGATAGTGGGCTTCGGCTTTCACGCGGTCACCAGCCGTCATCGCATCACGGGCATATTGCTGGTACTTGTCCAGAATCTGTTGAGCAGACCCACGGATCTTCACGTCCGGGCCGGTGCTCTCATAATGCCGGTTCGGATTATTGTTATTATTGCCGCCTGAACGACGGCCGCGTCCGCGCTTGCGTTGCATACGCTAAATTCCTGATCCCGTTATGTCCGTTATCCAGACCCTGTGCGCTGCATCCCGGATTGGGTATTCTCGGTGATGTCTTGCTTGCTCGTGGCAGGGCTGAGTTTTCGTCATCAGCCGCCTGCCCGACACAAGCCTTAGCGCGCATTTGGTGCTTCGCCAAGCCCCCGAACTGTCTATGGAAGGCGGGCAGAGACAACCCGGTCGCGCTGACCTGTGTCACTTGCGACTGAAATGGAGGCGAAACCGGCTGTTTCAAGCAGGGATTGCACCTCGGCGCCCTGATCAAAGCCGATCTCGAAGACGATCCAGGCGCCCGGCTTCATGCCTTTGGCGGCGAGCGCGATGATCTCCCGATAGGCATCAAGGCCGCTCGCGCCGCCATCCAGAGCGGTGTGAGGTTCATAGGCGCGGACGCTATCGTCGAGAGTCTCGATGACGCCACTTCGGATATAGGGCGGGTTGGAGATGATGAGGTCTGTCTCGCCCCAACCATCCCAGTCCCGCCAGCCAATCGCGCGCATCTCTGCACGCTCGCCAAGGTCGTGGGCTTCCACGTTCTGCCGCGCGACCTCGATCGCCGCGGCCGAGAGATCAATACCCACGCCCGTGAGGCGCGGCTCATGCTTCAGGAGTGCGATCAGGAGACAGCCGGTCCCCGTGCCAAGATCCGCAATTTTTGAGACGCGCCCAAGCGGCAGGCGGGCCAGCGCCTCATCGACGGCGACTTCGCTGTCGGGGCGCGGGATGAGCGTCGCGGGCGAGCAGGCCAAGCGCAGCCCATAGAACCAGGCTTCGCCCGTCAGATACTCATAGGGCTCGCCAAGTGAGCGGCGCTCAATGAGGTCGAAGAAGGCTTCGGTCTCAGCCTTGGGCATCAGGTCTGTTTCACGGTTGATGAGATCGGCGGCGCTGAAAGCGCAGACATGTTGCATCAGGTGACGGGCCTCGCGCCCCGGCCGGTCAATGCCCGCAGATTTCAGCCGCGTCGACGCAATACCGAGCTGGACCTTATAGGTGCGCGCCTCATGCATTCTCGTCCATCGCGGCGAGCTTGCGTGCCTGATCCTCAGCGATGAGCGAGGTGATCACCTCGTCCAGCTTGTCCCCGGCAATGATCTTGTCGAGTGCATAGAGCGTCAGGTTGATCCGGTGGTCAGAGACGCGGTTTTCCGGGAAGTTGTAGGTGCGCACCTTCTGTGAGCGGTCACCGGAGCCGATCTGGTCCTTGCGGGCCTCGGCGCGGGCGGAGTCTTTTTCTTCGCGTTCGCGCTCATAGAGGCGGATCTTCAGCTGCTCCATCGCCTTCTCACGGTTCACGTGCTGCGACTTCTCGGAGCTGGTCGTGACGATACCGGTCGGAAGGTGGGTGATGCGAACGGCAGAGTCGGTCGTGTTGACGTGCTGGCCGCCAGCACCGGAGGAGCGCATCGTGTCGATCCGGATATCTTCCTGGCGCACTTCGATCTCGATATTCTCAGGTGCAGGCAGGACGGCAACGGTGGCCGCAGATGTATGGATGCGCCCACCGCTTTCGGTTTCCGGCACGCGCTGGACGCGGTGCACGCCACTTTCCCATTTCAGCCGGCCGAAGACGCCGTCGCCGGAGATGTTCGCGATGATTTCCTTATAGCCGCCAACATCGCCTTCGGAGACGGAAATGACTTCCACCTTCCAGCCCTGAAGCTGCGCATAGCGTGAATACATGCGGAACAGGTCGCCTGCGAACAGGGCCGCCTCGTCGCCGCCCGTACCCGCGCGAACTTCCAGAACGATATCAGCCTTGTCGTCGACATCCTTCGGGATGAGGAGGAGCTGGACCTCTTTTTCCAGCGCGGGCAGGCGTTCCTTGATGTCGTAGAACTCGTCTGTCGCAAGCTCTGCCATCTCCTTGTCGGCGCCATTCATCATGGCTTCGGCGTCTTTCAGCTCGGCGCGAAGGTCGAGCAGGAGCTTTGCCTGGTCAGCGACAGGTTTGAGATCGGCGTGTTCTTTGGACAGAGCGACGATCTCGTCGCTGTCGGTGGTCGAGCCCATACGGGCTTCGACTTCGTCAAACCGGTCGACGACCTGCTCAAGTCGGGTGTTCGGGATAGATGCCATAGCCCCGCATCTATCCCTTATTGCACAGCGGGGGAAGCACCCTCGCGCCGCTTACCCGCACCTTGTGCCCAGTCCCCCTAGAGGAACAGGCGCAGCACTTCTTTCACCGCCATGACGATCAGGACAATCGTGCTGAGCGCGAAGACGAGGAAACGCTGGGCGACCTGCGAGGACAGGACCTGAACGAAGGAATGGATCACCCGCAGGATCACATAGGCCCAGGCGAGGTACATGAAGACATTGTCGCCGCCGCCTGTCAGCGCCGCAAAGAAGACCAGCGCGTAGAAGATGGTCGGCTGTTCGTGCAGGTGATTGTAATTGTCGGCCACAGAGCGGACGCTTGCCGGGATCTTGGCATTGTAGCCCGCATCCGGATGGCGTGCATCGTTCGGGTCGATCCCGGCCTTCTGGAAGGCAGGAATGCGAGTCAGATACATCCAGATGAACATGATGAGCGTCCAGACGACGAGCGCCAGGACGGGAAGCAGATCTTCAGTTTGAAATGGCATGGGTGCCCTCCCTCATACTTATTGTGAGGTGAGGCTATCTCCATTCGAGGCGTCTGGCACCTGATTCCCTTGGGGCATGGCGGCGTCGAGAAAATTCAGAAACGCATCGATGTCGCGTTGGGTGATCGAATGCCCGCCGGGCCGCAGGAAATAGCTGAGGGTGGCCTCTGCGTTGAAGTCGTGCATGCCGTCCTGATCGAGGCCATCTGTGCCGTAGAGCTCGTAGACCGGATCAGCAGCCTCTGCCATCCGATAGGTCGAGTTCGGATCTGACCAGACATCCCGGCGGCCATTGCCGAGTAGCATTGGCGTGGGTGCGACAAGCGCGATGAACTGATGCTGGTCGACGGGCAGGTCTTCGGTGTGGCTCGCATAGCCAGCGAATTCCGGCGCAAACCAGTGCGGATAACCTTCCATGCTAAGGACGCTGAGCGCGCGAGCGCCTTCCACCATGCGTTCGACCGTCTCACCTGTGTCGGAGCGCGAAGACGCCGCGCCCCCAAAGCCGGACTGATGCGAGACCACAGCCGCAATGCGCCGGTCATAGACGGCGGCGACCATGGCGGACTTTGCATGACGCGAATGGCCCATCACGGCGATTGCATCGGCATCAATCGCGGGATCATCCTCAAGCGCGTCGATGATGGCGGAGAAGCCATAGCCCCAGCCAGCCAGCGTACCGGTGGGCGCGGTCACACCGTCGCCCACCATGGCATTCATTACGGTTTGCGCTTCGCCCTGCCGGTCGGGGATGAACTCACCCGCCTGCCAGGTCGCATAGCCATAGCCGCGGTCGAAATACTGATCGATGGGAACGAGGGCGATGAACTCGCCAAAGATCGCTTCGACAAAGCCGGGCACGGTTTCGTGATCCGCGCAGTCGCCGCCGCCCGGCGCGGTGAGCTTTGCGCCCGGAAACGCGCCGCAATTGCTGGAGAAAGTCTGGCTGATGATCAGCGGCACTGGTGTGTCGCTGTCGGGCAGGGCAAGCGCGACATGAAAGCGTCGTGCACCGTCACCTGAGCCGACTTCAATCTGCAATTCCTCCAGAGTCCCGCGCCCGCCAGCGAACCCCTCATCGATCATCGTGCGGCTGACCAGCGTAACGGCCTGTCCTTCCGGCCAGGGGCCGTAGACGAGGTCTTCAAACGTCTCGATGAGCGCATCGCGCCCTGACTCCCATTCGGCAAGCGTGCTCGCTTCGATTTGCGGGCGCGCATCGGGTTTGTTGTCGACGTTGAGGCTCGCATAGTTGAGGCCCAGCATCGTGCAATTGGTGAGCATCACCAGAAGGATCGTCGCGGCGAGGATGCGTATCAGCCAGCCGCCAAGTTTGAGGAACAGTGTCATGGAGCCTCCCTGCTCTTTGACTGGCTTAGCAGACACCTGCCTGCGCCGTAACTGCGAACTCAGCATATGCAGCTGACCTGGCTGTGGAGTAGGGCGCAAAAATCAGTGCTTTCCCCCGGCCGTGTGGGCCGATAGAGGTGCCAGATGCGCATCGTCTTGCTGCTTCTCCTCGCGGGTATTTTCGGTCTACTGACGGGCGGCGCCTCGGCGCTCTGGGCCGGGGGCATGCTGAAGACGGGGCCGAGTCTTGGAAATGGCGTGAAGGTCGACGGCTGGACGAGTGACTGGTCGATCGGCGCAGACTCCGCAAATCCCTATATCCGGGCCAGAATTGCGCGGCGCGGGCTGCTCGCCCTGCGCAAAGAGGAAGCTGTCTATTTCACAGCGGCGCGTGACAGCGACGGCAAACGCCTCAGCGACAAATGCATTTACCGCGTCAGCGGCGGCGAGATGCCTGCCGAATGGTGGTCGATCACGCTCTATGACGGCGACAGCCGCCTGCCGATGAATGATGACGGGGCGCTCTCCTTTGACGCCACCAAGGCAGCCGATACTGGCACGCCGGACAATTGGAGCTTCCGCGTCAGCCCGCAGCAGAATGGCCGCCCGGGTGAGCTTTGGGTTTCCAGCCGCAATGCGGGCCGCTTCGACCTGACACTCCGGCTGTACCTGCCAGATGAAGACCTTCTCGCGCAGCCTGAAGCCGTTCTGACGCCGCCGGTGATCAATGAGCTTTTCTGTGAAGGGGGTGCGTGATGCGCTGGCTTGCAGCTGCTGCGGTCTTCCTCCTCATGGCGCTGATCGGGCATCTTGCCGTGCTGAACGCCATCCCGTCCCGCATCATGGCGACGGCGCAGCTACGCATGGCCGAACGCGGCATGCCGACCTATCAGTGGGTCGCCTCACCGCGCATGACGCCGCAGACCCAGACCATTGTGCGCCCGTCGCCTGACCTTGCCTATGCAATCTGCCGGTTCGACATTTCGGACGGTCCGGTGCTTCTGACCGCTCCGTCGTCGGGCACTTACGGGTCGCTTTCGGTTTTCGATCAGCGAACCAACAATGTGTTTATTGCCCGTCTTGATGGTGAAGAAGACTTCAACGGTCTCGTCATTCACGCGCCGGGTGAAAAGCCTGAAGCGCCAGGGGGCGCCGAAACACTGGCAATGCCAGGGCCGGGCCTTGCTCTGATCCGCAGGCTCGCGCCGGACGAACCAACACACGCGGCGGCTACGGCCCTGGTCGAGCAATCGACCTGCGAGCTTCTGAACGCTCGGAACTAGCGCTCAGTCGCGATAGGGCCGGCGTCCGCCATCATGGCGGTCCTTGTAGTCGCGGTAATCGTCGCGGCGGGCCGTGTCATAGGCGCGGTCACGCTGCCAGCAGCCGCAATCAGTGTCCCAGGTAAATCCTTCGCCGCGCCCGTTCACCTTCAGGCTGGATGAGGTCATCGAGCCATCTTCAGCGTTGCCGAACATGTCCGCATAGCCATCGCCATTGGTGTCACAGCGGTACAGGCTGCCTGAATAGACGCACTGATTGTATCCGGTGCGAAGGTCGGTCGTATTATTGATCTGGTACGGGCTCTGATATGGCGAGCCATAATAGCTACCATACTGATAGCTGGACTGCTGCATGTCATAAGAGGCCTGTGCCAGCCCCTGCGAGATGGCTTCGAGCTCTGCCGTCGTGCAGCCCGCTGCGCCCAGCAGAGCTAAAGCTACGCCAACTTTCATCATTCTGCGCATGTCCCGTCCCACTCAGCCTGCGATTATCCAGCAGACGCTAGCGCAGTGAAGATGAACGGAAGCCAACAAAAAAACACTGGAAGGCAAAATCGTCAGCATACTGGCTTGCGGCCCGGTGTGCTCCTACGACTAGGGAGTGAGGCTGTTTGGTCGCGGCGACAGTTCGGGTCTTGGGGATCCGCCAAACACAGAAAAGAGAACGACCAAACTGGTGTTGTAGCGGTCGCTACAAAATGCTAGTACGTAGCGACCGCTACAAGGAAGTCTCCATGTCCAATGCTCGCTCGTCACCGGCCGACCCCGCAAATGGGTATCGTTTCTCTCGCCAGCAGCTCATCCGGGTTGTCGCGGTTGGGCTGTCCGTCTGGTTCGCTGGCGCGCTTCTGCTTCGCTGGCTGGGGCCTATTGGCGTTTATGATGGCGCTGCCCGTATTGTCCTTTATGCGCTCATCATTCCAGGCACCCTGCCGATCATTCTGCTGCTGCCAGTCCTTGCGGGTATTAAGCGCAGCCAGATCGCGGCGGCGGCGGCATTTGCCACGGCAACGGCAATTCTCATGGATGGATTGGCGCTCGCCTGGTTACCAGGCCTCTATGGCGAAACGATAGCCCAGCATGCCGGTGCTGGAGCCGCAATATTGTGGGGCGGTGCTGTCGCAATCTTCCTCGGCTTTTTCCTGAACAGGGATCAGTAGACGAGTTTCGCCTCTTCGCCGAGGCCGAGACTTTTGAGAAGGACGAGCCCTTCAAGGCTTGCAAAGAGACGGACCGCCTCTGCTCTACGGGCCTGTTCTTCGGCCAGATCGAGCTGCGCGGCTGCCCACGCCAGAAAGTGGCGACCAAGAGCTGCGCCGACTTCAGAAAACGGTGGCTGATTGCGGGCTGAAAGGCTCGCAATCTCCAGCCACAACTGCATGTAGGGCCAGATCGCGTCGTCAAGCAGAAGCGGAGCGAGCTTTGCACGAAGCTCTTCGCTAGGCAGCTGCCGCTCGCTTGTTGAATGGTTTAGGATTTCAGTGAGCCGGTCTGCGACGCGCCCCAGCCCTGCCTCGAGGATGTCGTCCTTGTCCTTGAAGTAGTAGAGCAGCATGCGATCGCTCAAGCCGATGGCTTTCGCCAGCGGGCGCAGGTTTGACCCGGCAATGCCCTCCCGGAGCAGGTGATCGGCGATCTTGTCCAGCAGCTCTTCGCGGCGGTCTTCGTGACGGGCCATGGGCGCGTCCGACTATTCAGCGGCGACGGTCTCGTCCGCCTCTCGCTGTGCCTTCAGGCGTTCGGCCTTCTTCTCGACCAGCTCGACAATGTGCTCGACCATGTCGGCATTGGAGACATTATGGTCGGGGCGGCCGGAGATATACATTTTGCCGCTCTCCTTGCCGCCGCCGGTAAAGCCGAGATCGGTCATCGCCGCTTCGCCGGGCCCATTCACAACGCAGCCAATGATGGACAGCGAAATCGGCTCTGAAATGTGGGCCAGCCGGTCTTCCAGCGTCTCCACCGTCTTGATGACGTCGAAGCCCTGACGCGCGCAGCTTGGGCAGGCGATGATGTTCACGCCGCGCGTGCGAAGGCCGAGAGACTTCAGCATGTCGAAGCCGACTTTGACTTCCTCGACCGGGTCAGCTGACAGCGAAACACGGATCGTGTCGCCAATCCCCATCCAGAGCAGATTGCCCATGCCGATGGAGGATTTCACCGTACCGGTTCGAAGCCCGCCCGCCTCAGTGATGCCGAGGTGCAGCGGCGCGTCGGTAACTTCTGCAAGCTGTTGGTAGGCCGCCACAGTCAGGAACATGTCAGAGGCCTTCACCGAAATCTTGTAGTCGTGAAAGCCAAGGTCATCGAGAATACGGGCATGATCGAGGGCGCTTTCGACCATCGCGTCAGGGCAGGGCTCTCCATACTTTTCCAGAAGGTGGCGCTCCAGCGAGCCGCCATTGACGCCGATCCGGATGGAGCAGCCATTGGCGCGCGCCGCGTTCACGACTTCTTTCACGCGGTCAGGGCTGCCGATATTGCCGGGATTGATGCGCAGGCAGGCCGCGCCTGCGTCCGCCGCTTCAATGCCGCGCTTATAGTGAAAGTGGATGTCCGCCACGATCGGCACCGGGCTGTTCCTGCAGATCTCCGGCATGGCTGCCGTAGACTCCATGGTAGGGCAGGACACGCGGACAATGTCTGCGCCGGCCTCTGCGCAACGCTCGATCTGCGCGATCGTCGCGGCAGCGTCTTCGGTTGGCGTGTTCGTCATGGTCTGCACGGCGATCGGCGCATCACCGCCCACCTCGACACTGCCGACGCGGATCTTGCGGGATTTGCGCCGCTCAATGGAGCGCCAGGGCCTGATGGGATTGTGGCTCATCGGTTCACCTCGATGCGAGCAGATTTCACAGCCTATGTGGGCAATCATGATGGCGAGGTAAAGGCGCTGCGGTGACTCGCGCATCGCCATGGTGGGCGCAGCGCTTCGGATAGATGAAATTTCATCTACCGGCTGAACGCGGCCGAAACTACGAGATGCTAGCACTCTACCCGTCGATAGAGGCGCTCGATCCGCCGCATCAGGGTAGTATCCGTATGTTTCCACCTGTGTTTCCAGGTTTCATGGCGCCGAGGCTTCTGCAGAAGCTGCGCGACTGGGCCGGCGACCGGCGCGGCGTTGCCGCGGTCGAGTTCGCCATGATCGCCGCGCCATTCTTCTTCCTGATTTTCGGCCTGCTCGAAATCTGCGTGATTTTCATCATGTCGTCGGTGCTTGAGCATGGCCTCAACGAAGCGGCGCGCGGCATTCGCACGGGCCAGCTGCAGAGCGGCGGCAGCTTTGACCGCGACGCCTTCGAAGAGATCATCTGCGCAGAGATTTTCGACCTGTTCGAATGCGAGGGCGCGATCGAACTCGACGTCAAAACCTATAGCGACTTCGCATCCACTTCGAACCCGACGGCCATCGACGAAGATGGCAATCTCGATACCGAGGACTTTGAGTTCAACCCCGGCGCGGCGAACGACATCGTCGTGGTGCGGGCTTTCTATGAGTGGGAACTGATGACCCCGATCCTGAGTGCGCCTCTGGCGAATCTCAGCGGCAACCGCCGGCTGCTTCAGGCCACTGTCGTCTTCCGCAATGAACCGTTCGGAGACTAGAAGATGCGCCGACTGATCAACGCCTTCCGTAGCCTCAGGGCTGAAAACAAGGGTGTGTCCGCCATTGAGTTCGCACTCATCGCGCCGGTCATGATCCTGATCTATTTCGCCTGTATCGAGCTGTCCTTCATGATGGTGCTCGACCGCAAAGTGACCAGTTCCGCGTCGGCGCTGGGTGACCTCGTCGCCCGCGCCGCGACCATCAATGATGACGAGATGGACGACATCTTTGAAGCGACGCGGATGATCTTCCAGCCAAACCCGATTGCCGATGCACGCATGAGGATTTCAAGCCTCTATGACGATGACGGCACGATCAAGGTCGCCTGGAGCGAAGGCCGCAACATGACGCCCTACACGGTGGATTCCACGATTACCGTTCCCGCTGGCATCGTCCCCGAGGATGGTTCTGTCGTGTTCGCCGAGGTCGAGTATGATTATAACTCAACGCTCGGCTATTTCTTTACGACGTCGAAGACGCTGTCCGACGAGTTTTACCTCCGGCCACGCCGCACAGACCGGGTCACCCGCGAAACCAGCTAGTCCCTGTCGTCCACGGCCGGATGATGCGGTGAGTGCACCGTCGTCAGCACGATGAGGCCGAGAACGAAGAGCAGGCCAATCGCGCTCATGCCGACGCGCTGGTCGCCGGACCATTTGGTGAAAAGCTCCACCAGAAGCGGGCCCAGCCAGACGGTCACGGTCCCTGCAATCGCATAGAGGCCGAAAAACTCCCCCACCCGGTCACTCGGTGCCAGATGCACCAGCATGGACCGGCTGGATGAGATGCTAGCCGTCGCCGTCACTGCGATGAAAGCGGCTGTGCTGAGATAGACGACGTCAGACAGCGTGTTGAAGATCGGCCCATCCCAGATCTCGAAGCCGGGCACCAGACCATAGAGGATTGAGTTCGGCGTGATCGAGAGCTGGAAGGCCAGCGTCGCGATCATGCCCGTGATCTCGATCATCAGGGCGCGCTTCGGGCCGACCAGACCGTCCAGCCAACCGCCGACAATGCCGCCGCCAAAGGCAAAGAAGGAGGCGAGAATGGCGTAGGCCGAGAGCTCAACGACGTTCCATTCCAGATAAAGCCCGATGAACACACCGCCGAGGGCGAGCAGCGCCTGCATGCCATCCGCATAGAGCATGCGGGCGGCCAAGTATTTCAGGATTTCCTTATTGTCGGAGGCATTGCGCATGGTGCGGAAGAGACCAGCCGCGCCATTCTTCGCGGCATTCATCCAGTTGGCGCCGCGCGTGCCGCCATCATCAGAGTACATGAAGAAGGGGATGGAGAATATAACCAGCCAGATGGCGCAGATAGGACCAACAAGCCTCTGATGTTCCCCATTGGCGACATTAATGCCGAAGAGCGGCGCATCGAAAGGCCAGCCGATCAGAGCAGGCATCGCAAAGGCCAGCACGATGAAGAGCATCAGGATTGCGCCCGCAAGATTGCCGAGCGCCAGCCCCAGCCCGGAAATGGCAGGCAAGGCGCTCGCCCGCCCATTCACGTTCAGCATCGAATTGTGGGTGACTTCCGAATAGGTGTAGCCGAGCGCCGCGAGGACCAGCGCGCTCATCCCCATCCAGATCGGCATGCCGCTGCCATCGGGTTTCACCCACCAGAGCGAGAAGGACATAACCGCAATCAGGCCAAGGAAGACAACGAGAAGCGGCTTGCGGCGTCCTCCCCGGTCCAGCGCCGCACCAAGGAAGGGCGCTGTGAAGGCGGCAATGAAGCCTGCATATTTGACCAGGGATGAGATCGTCGCCTGGCCTTCGGCGTTTGCGGCTGCCCGCTGGGCGGCGCCATCAAGGCCATCGACAGCACCGCTTGCGATCAGGTTCGCGCCGATAATGCCTGCAAAATAGGGCGCGAACAGATAGATGATGACGAGAATATAGTAGGGGTTGCGCGCCCATTCGAAGATCGCCCAGGCAAAGCCCCGCCTGTCCAGCGCGCCTCCAAGGTCCAGTCGGGGTTCGGCGCCTAGCGTCTCTGCTGGCGGCGGTGTGGCCGGGCTGCTCATTCCTCATTCCTCCCATGGCGTCTTATCTGACGCTCTTGGGTCAGCCTCTGCCAAAAAAAGGAAGTTGGAAAGCGTCTACCTGCCCATGCCGCCGCGTCAGGCCGATCAGGCCAGCAGTTTCTCGCGGATCGTTTCACGCTTGGCATCATCAACGCCGAGCGTGGTCACCAGATAGGTATCGATGTCGCCTGACTGGTCCTTGATGGCGGCGATTGCGGCCTCAAGGAATTCGGGGTCTACACCGACAAAGGGCTGGTACACCGCTTCATCGAAGTTCTTGGACAGCATGTCGTTGAAATAGGCCGCCGCTTCCGGCAGCCGTTCTTCGACATTTGCCGCAGAATTGGTGAGCTCATAATCGACAAAGATGTCGTCCATCGAGACACCAAGGGCATGATGGGTGAGCGCGCAGAGAATGCCGGTGCGGTCCTTGCCGGCCGCACAGTTCACAAGCGCGGCCTTGTCATCGTCCAGATTGGCGAGATGGTCGAACCAGGCCGTATAGGTCTCGACCAGCGCAGGCCGGTAAGGCGCATTGACGTAATAGTCGCGCATCCAGCCGCGCGAGCTGTCTGCGTCGATGGCGACCTGGCGCAGGAAGTTGACGTGCGGGGCATCGGTCTCGCGGCCAAGGTCTGAATAGAGACGGTGGACGCCTTTGACGGGCCACTTGTCGCCGTGGCGCTCGCGCTCATCGGGACGGCGGAGGTCTGCCTGCAGCGTGATGTTGAACAGCTCGATCGCGGTTAGGTCATTGTCGGAGGCTTCACCGAAATGGCCGGACCGGTAGAGCTTGCCTGATTTGATGCGTGCGCCATCGACGCCTTCATAGCCGCCAAAATCACGAAAATTCCGTACGCCTTCGAGCGGCTTTACCCGGTCGTCCATAGTGTCTGCCTTTTACCATCTATGCTGTGAGGTGAGCTAGGATGATCGCCCACAGCCGTCCACCCGCGCCCTAGCGGAAAGGCGGCTCATCGAAGGCGCGCAGCTTGCGAGAGTGCAGCGCGGCCCCGCCATCACGGGCGAGCCGTTCCAGTGTCTCGATACCGATGCGGATATGCTCTCCGATGGCGCGCTCATAGAAGCGGTTCGCCGCGCCGGGCAGCTTGATCTCCCCATGCAGCGGCTTGTCAGACACGCAGAGCAGCACGCCATAAGGCACACGCAGGCGATAGCCATTCGCGGCAATCGTCGCGCTCTCCATATCGATGCCAATGGCGCGCGACTGGTTGAACCGGCGCGCGGTCTCTGTGAAGCGAAGCTCCCAGTTGCGGTCATCGGTCGTCACAACCGTGCCCGTGCGAAGCCGCTTCTTCAGCGCGTCGCCTTGTTCACCGGTCACATCCGCGGCGGCCTGCTGAAGCGCGATCTGAACTTCGGCAATTGGCGGGATCGGGATGTCCGGCGGCAGCACGCCGTCGAGGACATGGTCATCGCGCAGATAGGCGTGCGCCAGCACATAGTCGCCAATCTGCTGGGAGTGACGCAGGCCCCCGCAATGGCCAACCATCAGCCAGCATTCAGGGCGGAGCACGGCGAGATGGTCCGTAATCGTCTTCGCATTGGACGGGCCAACACCGATATTGACCAGTGTGATGCCGGTCCGGTCTTCCGCCATCAGGTGATAGGCCGGCATCTGGAAACGCCGCCACGGCGCTGCATCGATGGCTGACTTTGCGTCTGGCGTTTTTGCGTCAACGACCAGGCCGCCGGCGACGGATAATCCGGTATAGCGCGAGCCTTTCTCCAGCTGTTCGACGCCCCAGTCACAGAAGGCATCGACATAGCGGTGATAGTTGGTGAACAGCACATAGCGTTGCATGTGCTCGACCGGCGTGCCCGTATAGTGGGCGAGGCGTTTCAGCGAATAATCGGTGCGCGGCCCGTCAAACAGGGCAAGCGGGCGGGTTGAGCCGGGTTCGTAAAGCTCACCATCAGCCACTTCGTCGCCAATCGCCGACAGGGTCGGGGACGGAAACCAGCGGGCGAGTTCGGCAGGATTTACCTCATCCAGACCCTGGGCTTCGGCCTGATCCCAGACATAGGCATAAGGGATTTCGGACCCGGACGGCTTGACCTCGACCTCGACCGGATAGTCGCGCATCAGCGGGCGGAGCTGCTCCAGCAGGTAAGGGCGGTAATAGTCGGGCCGGGTGATGGTCGACATATAGGTGCCGGGCTCCGACATCTTCCCGAACGCACGGGAGATTGGTGGCGGCGGCCCCTCAGGGTCATAGCGAACGATCAGGGCGGGGTAGCAGAAGGTGCGCGCTGTGCGCAGCTCTATCGGCGGCGCCTTGCCTTCATTCAGATAGGTTTCAAGGCTTGATGTGAGCGCGTTGACGGCGTTCGAATAGAGCGCCTCAAGCGCGTCGACGACTTTTTCGGGCGTATCCAGTTTTGACATGCCCTCCGTTGCCGCAAAGCATTCGCGACGTCAATTGCGGTCGAAGACGATGCTGTAAAGGACCGGGTCGCCGGTTCTGTTCTCTTCCGGCGTTGTCGCGACCAGCCAGTTCGGAATGTTGCCGCTTTCCAGTGCGGCTGCGAAGCCGTCCGGGGCGCGCTCTGCATAGGCCGCCATCTCATTCAGGCCGGGACAATAGAGAAGGTGCGTGGCCCCTGATCGGGACATCTTCTCACGCGCTCTGGAAACCGGGCCGGTATAGATGTTCAGCGTGCGTGAGAGCGCATGCACATTGCGATGGTAGGGCGCTGCCGTTGCATAATGCGGCGTGTGATAGATCAGCGGTGCGCCAAGATCGATCGGGGTGAAAACGACCATGCTTGGCGCAGCGGCGACCTGCGACAGCGCGGCGGCGGAGGTGCAGTCATAGTCTGCTGTGTCGGCTTCATCTTCTGCATCAGCCAGCAACAGACCCGGCAGGCGCCAGCCAGCTGGTGAGGCGAGCAGGGCAACCAGCACGAGGACGAGCGCCGCCTGTCCGCCGCGTTTTTGTTTCCAGTGCTGGAAGGCAAAGCCGGTCAGCAAGCCGCCTGCAATGGCTGCAAAGGCATGGGACATCATCGCTGCGCGCAGCTGCCAGAGTGAGATCGCAAAGCCGAGCATGCAGAAGGCGAGCAGGAAGCTGCGTGCGAGCCGAAGGCCGTCCGGCGCCGGCGCGCGCAGGAGGCAGATGAGGGCTGCAATGACGCCAGCAAACCCGAAACCGAAATAGAACACCGCTTTCGCGGCGTCGTCGGCGAAGACGGCTGCAGCATTCCTCGCTTCGCCCACCCCAGCGAGCCAGCCGGTACGAACATCTTCGAGGACGTTGCCATACGGGTTGCCGAGGCAGGACGGGTTGATGGCGATGAAGGTCGCGAGCGCGACGGCCCCGGCGATTGCAATCAGGGCAAAGCGCAAGCGCCACGTGTCGGCGGTCGGGGCAGCGGTTGCGATAATGAAAAGCCCGGCCCCGCCGACGAGCAGCGCGACAAAGTGCGATTGGCCATAGGCGTCGCAGACTGCGCGTACGCCCTGGGCCCCCGGCGCGTCAAACACATAAGTGAGGAGTGCAGTCACAACGAGCGTTGCGCCGAAGATGCGCAGGCGTCCAGCCTCGATCCCGCCGCGCACGATCCAGGCAATCGAGAACCCGGCAATCAGGAAAGCCGCGGCTGGCAAATTCTCGATGGCGAGGCTCAGCATGACGGGGATGCAGGCGCCGCCGACGAAGGCGGACCTCGCATTGCGTATGGGGGAGAGGAGGGCGGCAAACCCCGTCAGTGTTAGCGCAAGCCCAAGCCCGTGATGGTCAATCCGGCCGGGTACGAGATTGAACAGCGCGAATGAGGTGGCGAGGAAGAACATCCCGGCGAGCTGGCCGCTCAAGGTCGCGCCGAGCCGCTTCAGGCAGATGGCGACCATGGCCAGTATCCAGCCCAGCTGCATCATCGGCCACAGCGTCGCCGCGACGCCTTCTGCCATGCGCGTGCCGATCAGGGGCTGCAGCAGGAAGATGATGGCGGCGATGAAAAGATCTGGCAGGCGCGACCAGTGCATTTCCCCACCTTCAGGCGTCAGCAGGCGCCTCTGGCTAACGTCATACCAGCCGCGCTCACCCGACAGCAGGTCGCGAACCTGCTGCATGCGCATCATGTCATCATTTCCCCGAAGGTCGCCGCCGAGCGCTGGACCAGCCTGCAGGGCGACCAGGCCAACGACGAGCAGGCCGAAGGTGATCAGCACCCATTTCGAGGTGAGGGGGGATGGCTTTTCGCTCTGCATGCACGCTCGTCTTCAGGGCTGGCAGGCGTAACCAGCTGTTCACCTGGCCCTGTTAAACGCCGAATGTGGTTACAGAAAGGTGACGCGATGAAGCGCGCGGCTGTTGAAACTTTTGATCCCCGTCCAGCCGCTGACCCGGCAGAAGCCCGCATCGCGGTGACGCTGCCCTGCTATAATGAAGCCGCAACCATCGCCCGTGTCATTGAGGATTTCCGCGCCGCGCTTCCCGGGGCCGAGATATATGTTTTCGACAACAACTCGACCGATGCGACCGCGCAGATCGCGCGGGAAGCTGGCGCAATCGTCCGCACCGAAACCCGTCAGGGCAAGGGCCATGTCGTGCGCCGCATCTTCGCGGATATTGAGGCGGACATATACGTGATGGCCGATGGCGACGGCACCTATGATGCCTCACTGGCGCCGACGCTGGTTGAGCTGATGAAGAAAAACCATGTCGACATGGTTGTCGGTACGCGTGCCAATGTGACCAAGGATGCTGGCCGCGGTGGCCATGCCTTCGGCAACCGCATTTTCAACATGCTGTTCAACCGGCTTTTCGGTCGCCAGTTCAGCGACATTTTCTCTGGCTACCGCGTATTTTCCCGCCGGTTCGTGAAGTCGTTTCCCGCCGTGTCAGGCGGTTTCGAGATCGAGACGGAAATGTCGGTCCATTCCTGCCAGATAGGCATTCCGACGCTGGAACGCCCAACGCCCTATGGCGTGCGTCCAGAGGATTCGACCTCCAAGCTCAAGACGTTCCGCGACGGTTTCCGCATTCTCGGCATGTTCATGGTGCTGGCCAAGGAAACCCGCCCGGCCGCCTTCTTCGGGGCGATCGGTCTCGCGTTGACGCTGGCGGCGCTCTGCCTCGCGGCACCGCTTGCGCTGACCTACTTCCAGACCGGCCTCGTGCCACGTTTCCCGACGGCGGTTCTCTCCATGGGGCTTGTCATCGTGGCGACGGTGACGGCGGTTTGCGGGCTTATCCTCGACAGTCTTGCGCGGGCCCGTGTGGAGGCAAAACGCTCCGTCTTCCTCAGCTATCCTGCGCCCGAATGGAAATCGTGATCAATCAGGTCCTGAAGGCCAGATCCGTACGTTTCGTTCTGGTCGGCGGGCTTGGCTTTCTGGCGGATGCTGGAACACTTTTCCTCCTGATTTCAGGCGGCGTAGGCCCCTTTGCCGCGCGTGTCGTCTCCATCCTGTTTGCGATGTTCGTGACCTGGCGGCTCAACCGCGCCTTCACGTTCGGCGCGAGCAGCGGCAGCCAGATATCTGAAGCGGGACGATACTTTTCCGTGGCAGCCAGCGTCGCGGCGCTGAACTACCTGCTCTATGCGGGCCTGCTTGTGATCGTGCCAACCTGCCCGCCAGTACTGGCTACAGCTATCGCGACAATCATCTGCACGCTGGTGTCATTTGCCGGGTATGGAAAGTTCGCTTTCCGCTCCAGCTAGAGCCCGCTCGAGCCCAGCACCAGAAACACAATCCCGTAAATCTGCAGGACAAGGACCCCTAATCCTGCGCCGAGGGCGAGGAAGAAGCGCGGCCAGCGGTCACCCTGGCTGAAGGCGAGAAGGCCCGCGCCCAACGTCCCGATCAGGGTGGATAGTGTAAGCGGATCAAGCCTGCCAAGACCGATCAGGGAATCGAGGGCGTAGATGATGAGGGGTGCGCAAATCAGGAGGAGGCCTGACAGCATCAATGGGATGGATAGTGCCTTTGGCATCCGTGAAAGGCCCCCAGCCTCTTCCGCCTGAAAGTGTGACGGTCACAGCAGTGCCAGATTGGCCTACTGGGTCAATAGCCGCGCGGGATCCTGCGGCTCAGCCAGCATGTGCCGGGCGAGGATACAGGTGGAGTATTCCTCCTCACCTTCCCGGTCCGGGTCTGCGAGGTAGGCGGCCAAAGATTGCTCGGCGAGTTCCTCCAGCTCTTCCTCGGTAAAGGCGTCCTCTGTCCGCGCCAGAAGGCGGCGCGACTGGCACCGGACGAAGCGAAGGTGAGAGACGGGTTTCGCGTCCTCGCCAGCGGTGAGGCGGTGGAGGGCGTTGAGCTGGTCGCTCGACTGCAAGGTCAGCACGCCGGGCCAGCCGGGACCGTCAGGTTGCGCCAGCCATATATGCGTTGCTCCCGTCGAAGCGCGCGGCCCTGCAAAGCGGATGGCATGAATTGTCCCACCGCGAACCTCAAAAGACTCCACCTCTGCACCGCGATGGGCGAGGCGCTGCGTCCACAAAGCGATGGCGCGGTCGCGCAGCGCCCAGGCGATGTCGCTGTTTCCGGTATGAAGTTCACCCGCCGCGGCCATGAAAAGGGCATCGCTATCGCGCATCGCGCCTGCCTTGCGGAAGTGTTGGACGGAGACCTCGGAAAGCCCCTCCCAGCCTGCGGCCATGCCGGCAACCTGGTGGGCGCTAGGCACTTCAGGACGGTTCGGACAGCGATTGATGAAGTCTTCGGTAATGCGGCGGATATAGGCGGGCGTTCCCTCTTCCTCGGGCGCGTCGAGTTGCATCTGCCAGGCGAGTGCGTCGTTGAGACCGCAGGCCTGGGGCACAGGCGTTTCAGCGAAGGCGTAACGGCTGGCGCCGCAATACATTGAGACGAGCGATACAATCAGCGCGCTGGTGTATCTTCCGATTTTGTCCCGCATTCATCCGCGCTCCGGTAACCTTTTGCTAACCGTTGCAAATGTGGTGCCGGAGCGGTGTACTGATGGTGCAGTGACGGTGCACTGGCGGTGTTTTTAGCGGGCAGGTGAGCCGCGGCCCTGCATCTCGACCAGTGGCGCAAGCGCAAAGCCGGACAACGCGGTCATCTCGCCATGATCGTCATGGCTCTCATGCTCGTCACCTATACCATGGCCATGGCCACCGTGGATCGGCGCGAACACAAGAAGCATGGCCGCGGCGACGCCTGCTGCAACCGCGCCGAGCCCGCGTGCCGGTTTCATTTCTTTCAGCGGGGCCATGAGTGGGCCGGTTGCCACGAAGAGGAGAAGACCTGCGGACATCGCAAAGAGAGCGCCGAGGGTCTGCGCATCAAGGGTGAACATGACCGGCGCTGAGACGACGACACCGAACGGCGTTGTCGCCGCGGCGGCGAGGAAGGCGAACCAGAACGCCTTCATATTGCTGACCCCGGCGCGCTTCAGGATGGCAAAGGCGATTACGCCTTCTGGAAACTCGTGCAGGATGAGGCCCAGCGAAGCGTAAACCCCGGACTCAAAGCTGGTCGCGAAGGTCACCGAATAGATGACGCCGTCGATGAAGGAGTGAAACGCGATGGCGATGATCGGCGTGAGCGCGATGTTGACGGGCTTGCGCCCCGGGCGTTCCGGAAAAAGAAGCGCGACGGCATTGTGCAGGAGGAGGCCGCCAAAGAAGCCCGTCGCGAGCCAGATCGGCGCCTGCTGCGAGAGGTGAAAGGCTTCGGGGATGATGTGCAGGAAGGCGAGCGTTGCCAGCATACCGGCAGCAGCGAGGCCGAACATGGAGGCGTGACGCTCACTCCACGGGGCGCGCTGGGCAACGATGACGAGGCCAATTGTCGTGACAAAAGCGGCGATCAGGCCGAAAAAGAGCGGAGCTTGCAGGGATGACCACATGAGTATTGTTTGCCTGACTGCGCTCGCCCGCGTATCCGCTGGCCTTGCCTTGATGCATAATAGCTGATTGAGACGTTATAGTATCTCATTTGAGGGAATGCGAGCCAATACACTGAGATCATTGGCCGGAAAAGAGGACTTTCATGAAATATCGCAGTGCCGCACTCGTCGCCTTTGGCGCCCTTCTCGTGACGCCCGCCTGTAGTCAGGCCGAGGAAAACCCGTCCGCGCCGGCGGACACCGCTGTCTCTGAGACAGTGATCGAGGAAGAAGAGATCACCACAGAAATCACGACCGAAACTGAGGTCGAGGCGCCTGAGCAAGCTGCCGCGCCTGAGCCAGCTGAAGCGCCTCAGGCGAACCGGACGATGAGTGTTCCGCCACCAGAGGCCCGGCTGGGCAGCCATACGCATGGCCATGCCATGTTGGCCGTTACCCGTCAGGGGAGCTCTATCTCCGTATCGCTAGAGGCCCCTCTGTCTGCGTTCGGGGTGACCGAAAACCCGCAGACCGAAGAGGACCGCGCGGCGATCGAGGCGATCCGCAATGATCTCACCAATGATGCAAACCTTGTCGAACTGCGCGGCAATGTGAGCTGCGATATCTCATCCAAGGGCATGGCGACCCGCGTCGCCAACGGTCATGGCGAGCTGCAGATGGAAACGTCCTATTCGTGCCAGAACGCAGACGCGCTGCAGGCAATCCGTTTCGGCGGATTTGGTACCTATCCGGCCTTGTCAGAGGTTGAAGCGGTCTATGTTTCGGATACAGAGCAGGCAGCAGGAAACCTGACGCGTACGAACCCGGAACTGAGGATCAACTAGACCTATCGTGACCAAAACACCTGTCATTGACCTCAGCGATTTGCGCTTTGCCTGGCAGGATGGTCCGACCCTGCTCGATATCCCTGAATTCAGGGTTGGAGCTGGCGAGCGCGTCTTCCTGCGCGGGCCGAGCGGGTCCGGCAAGTCGACGCTGCTTGGCCTGATCGCGGGCGTTCTGGAGCCGCAATCTGGTAAGGTTGAGGTTCTGGCCCATGACATGATGGCGCTGAGCGGACCAAAGCGCGATGCGCTGCGGGCAGATCGGCTGGGCGTCATATTCCAGATGTTCAATCTGGTGCCTTACCTGTCGCTGGTTCAGAATGTGACCCTGCCATGCCGCTTTTCGTCTGCCCGGCGCGCGGCAGCGGGCGGGGAAGGCAAGCTGAACGATGAAGCGGTGAGGCTGCTGTCGCGCCTTGGCCTGAGCGGTGAGCGCCTGCTGGCGCGGCCTGTGACGGAGCTGTCGGTTGGCCAGCAGCAGCGCGTGGCGGTTGCCCGCGCTCTGATTGGTGGACCGGATCTCATCATTGCTGACGAGCCGACATCTGCCCTCGATGCCGATGCGCGTGACCGCTTCATTGAGCTGTTGAATGAGGAAGCGGGCCGGTCCGGCTCTGCGCTTCTATTCGTCAGCCATGATGCGTCGCTGGCGGGGCATTTTGACCGCAGCGTGGACCTCTCTGAAATAAACCGCGCGAAAGGGGGCATCTGATGGGCTTTTCCATTCTGGGCCTTGCCTGGCGCAGCCTGATGAACCGGCGCGGCTCTGCCTTGCTGACCATCCTCGCGGTGGCGCTGTCGGTCGCGCTCTTTCTTGGTGTCGACAAGGTGCGCAATGGCGCGCGGGCCGGGTTCGACAATACGATTTCGGGAACGGACCTCATCGTCGGCGCGCCGACGGGGCAGATCAACCTGCTGCTCTATTCGGTTTTTCGTCTGGGGAGTGCGACGGCCGAAATCAGCTGGGACACATATGAAGCCATTGATGGGCGCGATGACATCGCCTGGACCATCCCGCTGTCGCTTGGCGACAATCATCGCGGCTTCCGCGTGGTCGGAACGAATGGTGCTTATTTCGAGCACTACAAGCATGGCGGCGGGACGGCGCTGCGCCTGTCGGAAGGCGAGCTGTTCAGTGATATCTATCAGGCCGTGATCGGCGCGGACGTTGCCGAAGAGCTTGACTATACTATCGGCAGCGAGCTGGTTCTGACCCATGGCCTGGGGGCAGGCGGGCTGACCGACCATGAGGACAAGCCATTCATCGTGACGGGCGTCCTCGCCAAGACCGGCACACCGGTGGACCGGTCGATCCACATCCCGCTTGAGGGCGTGACGGCGATCCATGTCGGCTGGGAGAGCGGCACGCGTAGCCCGTTTGCCGACACGATCAGTGAAGATATGATCCGCGGCTTTGACCTGACGCCGAAATCGATCACGGCGGTGTTTGTCGGCCTCGAGCAGCGGGGCACATTGCTGCGCACCCAGAGGGCACTGAACACGCAGGGGGGCGAGCCTCTGCTGGCGATTATCCCGGGCGTGGCGCTGGGCGAGCTGTGGCAGGTGACAGGGATTGTCGAGCGTGCGCTGATTGCCGTGTCTGTCTTCGTTATCGCGGTTGGTCTTGTGTCGGTGCTGACGAGCATCCTGACGAGCCTTAATGAGCGGCGACGTGAGATGGCGATCCTGCGGGCAACCGGCGCGCGGCCGGGGCATATCTTTTTCCTGATGGTGGCAGAGGCGGCGATGCTGGGGCTCTGCGGTGCGATTGCCGGTGTCCTGCTGGTTCAGCTCGGGCTGCTGATCGCCGGGCCACTCCTGTCGTCGGCCTACGGGATTTCGATTGGCGGTCTTGGGATTTCCGCCATCGATGGCTGGACGGTGCTTGCGGTCTTTGGCGCGGCGACACTGATCGGCACGATACCAGCTGTCATGGCGCTTCGCCGGTCGTTGGCCGATGGCCTGACGGTGAAGCTCTAGGCCAGACCCTTCGTGAAGTTGCTTATGGAAGGGGCGCTGCCTCTGCGCTATCTCAGTGCCATGAGAAAGATTCCTAGCCTTTTCACCGCCGCCAGCCTTCTGGCACTTGCAGCTTGCAGCGGCGAGACCAGCGAAGCGGCGCAGCCGCAAGCAGAGCCAGCGGAAACCGCCGAAGTCGACCTTCCGCAAACATCTGACGGTCCGCAGATTGGCGACCCGGTGCCAGAGCCTGAGACGTCTTCAATGGCTCAGAAGGCGCAGCGCGACGCAGAACTTGCAGCGCGCGGCATTACCGAAATCGGCTGGGAAGAGCTGATGCCGGAAGGCGAGGAAGAGCGCGTCGCCGAGATGTATCAGGCGCAGATGGCGCGGCTTTATTCAGGCGGGGGCATCGCTGAAGGATCGGCCGCCGACCAGGCCATCCAGATCGGCACGTTCAACGTCGTCGAGGAAATGGACGGCATGAAGATCCGCCTGCCGGGCTATACGGTGCCATTTGATTACGGCTCCGAAGCCGAGATTTCTGAATTCCTGCTGGTGCCTTATTATGGCGCCTGCCTGCACGCGCCGCCGCCACCGCCAAACCAGACCGTGTTTGTCGAGACCGAAGAGAAGATCAAGCTGCGCGACCTGTCGCAAGCGGTCTGGATTGAAGGCACGATCCGCACGGCGCGTCAGGATACTGAGCTTGCAGATGCGGCCTATACGATCGAGATGACCGGCTGGGAAATCTACGAGTACTAGGTTGGCTCAGCACTGACGGACACGAAAAGGGCGGCCCCATCGGAGCCGCCCTTTCTTGTTCTTGCGAAGAAAGTCTCGCTTTAGCTCTGCTGCTTGGCGAGCAGGTTGCGGATTTCTTCGAGAAGCACTTCCTGACGCGGCGGCGGAGGCACTTCGGCCGGCGCCTCTTCCTGCTTGCGTTTCATGCTGTTGATGCCCTTCACGACGAAGAAGAGGGCGAATGCCATGATTAGGAAGGAGATGACGTTATTGATGAAGAGGCCATAGGCGATGACGGGTGCGCCAGCCTCATTGGCCGCTTCGAGCGATTCATAGGTATTCCCGTCCAGCGGGTAGAGAAGGTCGGCGAAGTCGACGCCGCCAAGCACCAGACCGAGCGGCGGCATGATGATGTCGTTGACGAGCGACTTTACGATGGTCGAGAACGCACCGCCGAGAATGAAACCAACGGCCAGATCGACCAGGTTCCCTTTCATTGCGAACTCTTTGAATTCCTTGAACATTGAGGTGTCTCCCTGAGCAAGCCGACCCTACGGCAAAACCGGATATTCCCAGCTTTGGACCCAGCGTCAACTGATAGCGAATGAGTGGCGTGCGGCCGCGCGGCCAGTCCTAGCGGGCTTCGGGATCGTCGCCGCCATTGACGCGGGCGCGCAATTCCTTGCCGGGCCGGAAGAAAGGCACGCGTTTGGCCTTCACTTCGACTGTTTCGCCGGTGCGGGGGTTCCTGCCGGTGCGCGGTTTTCGTTCCCTGACGGAGAAGGCGCCGAAGCCGCGCAACTCGACGCGGTTACCGTCGGCCAGAGCCTCTGCGATTTCATCAAGGATCACCGCGACGATCTTTTCCAGATCATCGTGCCGGAGATGCGAATATTCTTCTGCCAGACGGGCAATCAGTTCTGACCTGAGCATGACGTTGAATGTAAATGAAATTTGGGGCGGAAACCAGTGGCTCCGCCCCAAACTATGTCAGGTTTCTTCCGAATCGACCGGAATTACCAAAAATTAAGCCAATATACGGGCTTAGTTCTTGTCTTCGTCGATCTCATCCGGGGTTTCGGTGACCTTGTTGGAGGTCTCCTTGTCGTCGCCCGATGCGAGCGCGGCACCAAGGATGTCGCCGAGCGAGGCACCGCTGTCAGCAGAACCATACTGCTTGACGGCTTCCTGTTCCTCGGAGATCTCGAGCGCCTTGATCGAGACGGAGACGCGGCGCGAAGCCTTGTCCATCTGCGTGACCTTGGCATCGATCTTGTCGCCGACAGAGAAGCGCTCTGGGCGCTGCTCGGAACGGTCGCGCGACAGATCAGAGCGGCGGATGAAGGCCGTCATGGCCGGATCGCCGAACTGGACCTCGATGCCACCGGAGGTGACTTCGCTGACCGTACAGGTGACCGTGTCGCCGCGGCGAACGTCGAGATCGGACATCGGGTCGCCCGAAAGCTGCTTGATGCCGAGCGAGATACGCTCCTTGTCGGTGTCGACGTCGAGCACTTTGGCGCGGACCTGGTCGCCCTTGTTGAAGTTGGCGATCGCCTGCTCACCTGGCACATCCCACGAAATGTCGTTGATGTGGACCATGCCGTCGAGCTCTGGGCCAAGACCGATGAAGAGACCGAATTCCGTGATGCCACGGACTTCGCCTTCGACTTCGGTGCCCGGAGGATGCTCGCCGAGGAAAGCCGACCATGGATTGTCCTGGGTCTGCTTGAGGCCGAGCGAGATGCGGCGCTTCTCGGAGTCGACGTCGAGCACTTCGACCATGACTTCCTGAGAGGTCGAGACGATCTTGCCAGGATGGACGTTCTTCTTGGTCCAGCTCATTTCAGAGACGTGGATCAGGCCTTCAACGCCATCTTCGAGCTCAACGAAGGCACCGTAATCGGTGATGTTGGTGACAACACCCGGCAGACGCGTACCGATGAGGTACTTGCTCTCGATGCCTTCCCATGGATCTGCCTCGAGCTGCTTCATGCCGAGGGAGATACGCTGGGTTTCTTCGTTCACCTTGATGATCTGGACCTTCACCGTGTCGCCGACATTGACGACCTGGCTTGGGTGATTGATGCGCTTCCAGCTCATGTCGGTGACGTGGAGGAGGCCATCAATGCCGCCGAGATCAACGAACGCACCGTAATCGGTGATGTTCTTCACGACGCCGTCGCGGACATCGCCTTCGTTCATCGCTTCGACGATTTCTGCGCGCTGTTCGGCACGGCTCTCTTCAAGGATCGCACGGCGCGAGACAACGATGTTGCCGCGTGCGCGGTCGAGCTTGAGGATTGCGAATGGCTGAACTTCGCCCATCAGCGGGCCAACGTCGCGCACTGGGCGGATGTCGACCTGTGAACCAGGAAGGAAGGCATTGACGCCGCCGAGGTCGACGGTGAAGCCGCCTTTGACACGGCCAGAGATCGCGCCTTTGACAGGCTCGTCCTTATTGTAGCTGTCTTCCAGCTTGATCCAGCTCTCTTCGCGGCGCGCCTTGTCGCGCGAGAGAACGGCTTCGCCCATCAGGTTTTCGATACGCTCGAGGAAGACCTCGACGATGTCGCCCGGCTTCGGCTGCTCGTCTTCGAGCATGAATTCCTTCATGGCGACGCGGCCTTCGACCTTCAGGCCGACGTCCAGGATGAGCTGGTCATTGGTTACGGCAACGACAGTTGCAGGGACCACGCGGCCTTCCTGCAGGGTAGATGCAGCGGTCGAGTCCTCGAACATTGCTGCAAAATCGTCGGTGCTCGGATTCATTGTTTCAGTAGACATGTAAACTCCAGGTCTGACCCAAACGGGTTTATGACGCGCAAGCGGGATTGCTGGCGTAATCGCAAGGTCAGGGTCTTGAACGAGGCGGGCAGAGGTTTTTGGATTTGACGCCAGATGCGCCAGAACCTGCTAGCCGGTACGGGAGTTCGCCTTTTCGACGGCGGCCCGCGCCTTGTCCACAGCGGCGTCTATAGTCAGATCAGTCGTGTCGATCAAGATCGCATCTGCGGCCGCCACCATGGGCGCATCCTTGCGGTTGCAGTCGCGTTCATCGCGCTCGCGCAGCTGGGCGGTCAGCTCATCGAGCGTGATCGTGTCGCCTGCGGCTTTCAGCTCTGCATGGCGGCGCTGGGCGCGCACTTCGACATCGGCGTCGACCCAGAGTTTCACATCGGCTTCCGGGCAGACCACGGTGCCGATATCGCGTCCATCGAGGATGGCGCCGGTCGGTTGGTGGGCAAAGTTGCGCTGAAGCTCCAGTAGGGCGGCGCGCACTTCTGGCAACACAGCCACCTTTGAGGCGGCGAGACCCGCCTCAGCGGTGCGCAGTTCGGCCTCGCTGAAGAGCGATGGCTCAAGCTTTGAGGCGATCTCTGCGACGGCATTGGCATCGGTGAGGTCAGCGCCTGCATTCATCGCGGCAACACCGGTGGCGCGGTAGAGGCGGCCGGTATCCATGTGCGGCAGGGCAAACAGGTCCGACAGGCGGCGGGCAATCGTCCCCTTTCCAGAGGCGAGCGTTCCATCAATGGCAATAATCATGGCGCGGACAGATGCGTCATGTAGCCGGAAGGGTCAACCAGCCTTGCATTGCGGTGCAGTCACCTGTCAATTCGGGCCTCGAAACTGGCCCCGGATACAAGGAAGACAGGCTGATGAGTGGTCTATGCGCGCAACGCAACTGGGTGTGTGAGGCGGTGCGCCGTCTCAATGCCGACTTCAACCGCTCCTCGGACACGCACCTCATCCGGGTAGACCTGCCGGGCTTCCCGGGCCAGCAGCTCTATCTGAAAGACGAGTCCATTCACCCGTCTGGCAGTCTGAAGCACCGCCTCGCGCGGTCTCTCTATCTCTATGGCATCTGCAATGGCGCCATCGGGCCGGACACAGTCGTGGTGGAAAGTTCCTCAGGCTCGACGGCCGTGTCGGAGGCATATTTCGCCAAGCTGCTGGGCCTGCGCTTCATCGCCGTTGTGCCGGAAGGGACCGCACAGAAGAAGATCGACCAGATCAATTTCTATGGCGCCGAGACCCGTTCGGTGCCTGCCTCGCAGATCTATGCCGAAGCTGAGCGGATCGCGCGTGAAACGGGCGGTCATTACATGGACCAGTTCACCTTCGCGGAGCGGGCCACAGACTGGCGCGGCAATAACAACATTGCCGAGAGCCTGTTTGCGCAGCTGGCGCTGGAAGAACATTCCATCCCTGACTGGGTGGTGATGAGCGCGGGCACGGGCGGGACCTCGGCGACCATCGGGCGGTTCATCCGCTATCGCGGTGACCTCTCCGGCAAGACGCAGCTGTGCGTCGCCGACCCTGAAAACTCGGTCTTCTACGACTATTACAATTCAGGTGACCGGGATTTGCGCCTGCAGACACGCTCACGGATCGAGGGGATCGGGCGGCCACGGGTCGAAGCCTCCTTCCAGCCGCGCGTGATCGACCGGATGGTTCAAGTGCCGGATGCCGCGTCACTGGCAACCATTCACTGGCTAGAGACGGTGCTTGGCCGCAAGTGCGGCGGCTCCACCGGCACGAATGTCTGGGCCGCGCTGCACCTGATGGCGGAAATGCGTGAGGCGGGCCGGGAAGGTAGCGTCGCAACGCTCATCTGTGATGGCGGGGAGCGCTATCTCGATACCTACTACAGTGCCGACTGGCTGGCCGCGCAGGGCCTCGAACTCGCGCCGCATCTTGAGACGATTGAAGGGCTCACCCGTCAGGGCTGATCCAAAGCGCCTTCAAGGGCTGTGGCCATTTTCTGGTCGAAGGCGGTGAGCGTAATTTTGACGGCGTGCTTTTTGGCGAAGTCGCGGCAGGTGTTTACCGCAATGCCGGCCGCCTCATTAGCGGGATAGCCGTAGACACCGGTTGAGATCGCCGGAAAGGCCATAGAGGTCAGGTCACGTTTGACGAGTTCCTCAAGGCAGTGGCGGTAGCAGGCCTTCAGCAATTCAGCCTCGCCCTGATCGCCGCCGCGCCAGACAGGGCCGACCGTATGGAAGATGAGGCGTGGCGCGATATTGAAGCCTTCGGTGACGCGGACCTCGCCTGTCGGGCAGGGTGCGAGCGGCTTGCAGGCCTCTTTCAGCTCGGGCCCGGCAGCGCGATGGATTGCGCCATCGACTCCGCCGCCGCCCATCAGTGAGCTATTCGCGGCGTTCACGATGACATCACAGTCCACATCGAGAATGTTGCCTTGGTAGAGATCAATCGTGCCCTGCATATCGAGTTCACTCCATATTCACTTCAGGGCTGAACGCAGGCGGGCGCGGGGCGTGCCGTCTATGTCTCTCGGATGTCAGCGCCGAGTGTGCGCATATGGTCAAGGAATTCCGGGTAGGAGGTCGCGATCATTGCGATGTCATCGACGGCGACAGGCTTCTGGCTGGCCGTGCCCATGACGAGGGCGCTCATGGCGATGCGATGGTCGTGGCGGGTTTCCACAAGGCCGCCGCCGGGCGGGGGGCCGTCGTACCCCATGACGGTAAAGCCGTCATCATGCTCCTCGACCTCGACCCCGTTGACGCGCAGCATGGCGACGATGGCGCTGATGCGGTCACTTTCCTTGACGCGCAATTCTTCGGCGCCGCGCACGCGGGTCTCGCCTTTGGCAAAGGCGGCGATGACGGCGAGGATCGGGAATTCATCGATCATGGCGGCGACGAGCGTTTCAGGAATGGTGCAGCCCTTGAGGTCGCTGGTGGCGGCCTGAAGGTCGACAAGACGTTCGCCGGCGCCGTCGCCAATCTCTTCTGCGCCTAAACCTGCGCCCATGCGCCCTGCAGCCTGGAAGAAGCCGTCGCGCGTCTCATTCGACATGATGTGCTCGACGACAACGCCGCCCGATGGAGAGATCAGCGCGCCTGCGATCAGGAAAGCCGCCGATGAGGGGTCGCCGGGAATGCTCGTCTCAACGGCCTGCAGGGACTGCCCGCCCTTGATGGAGACCACGTTCTGGCTGCCGCTGCCGGGGCGGACCGAAACGTCCACGCCAAAGCTACGCAGCATGCGTTCGGTATGGTCGCGGGTGGCGTGAAGCTCGGTCACTTCGGTGAGGCCATCAGCATTGAGGCCTGCGAGAAGGATGGCGGATTTCACCTGCGCGGAGGCCTGCTTGGGCGCATAGGAAATCGGCGTAAGGTCTGCGCGTCCGGTCAGGGTCAGCGGAAGCCTGTCGCGGCCTTCTGGCGAGAATTGCGCGCCCATCAGCTTCAGCGGGTCAGTGATGCGGGCCATCGGGCGCGAGGAAAGGCTCTTGTCGCCCGTCAGCTCTGCGGTGAGGTCATAGCCCGCCATTAGCCCCATCATCAGGCGCGAGCCGGTACCGGAATTGCCAAAGTCGAGAGACGCAGATGGCGAGCGCAGGCCTGCCTCTCCGACACCCTTGATGCGCCAGCGCTTTGGTGCGGTCTGCTCGACCTCAGCGCCGAGGGCCTCCATGGCGCGCGCCGTGTTGATGACGTCCTCGCCTTCAAGAAGCCCTGAGATTTCAGACACGCCGTTTGCGGCACCTGCGAGCATTAGCGCGCGGTGTGAACAGGATTTGTCACCTGGTGCGCGAATTGCGCCCTGAAACCGATCAACCGGGAACGAAGTCCATGCCAATGATTTCTCCTTTACAGATCGACGCCAAAAGCGCTTTGACAGGGGCGGGGGTTTCTGGCAAGCGCCCCGGCAATTATTAAATCGAGCCCGGAGTTCCTACCAATGGCTGATGCTGATCTTGGCACAAAGCAGATCTGTCCGAGCTGCGAAGCGAAATTCTACGATCTCAACAAGCGCCCTGCCGTTTGCCCCAAGTGCAAGACCGAATTCGATCCTGAAGACGATGAGGTTCGCACGACGAGCGCAAAGCTGAAGGCCAAGCGCGCCAAGAGTTCTGTCCCTGTCGATGAGGATGAGGACGATCTCGAGGAAGAGACGAAGAAGAAAAAAAAGAAAAAAGCCACCGTCCGCGACACCGATGATGATGACATCGATGATGAGGACGAAGATGAGGATGATGAGGAAGAAGAAGACGAGGACGATGAGGATGATGAATCCTCCCGCGAACTCGGATCTGAAGCCGATGAAGTCGTCCTGGAAGGCAATGACGAGGACGAAGACGAGGAAGCTGCACCCGGCAAGGTGCCAAGCGGCTTCTCTGAAGACGATCTCGGCGATGACGACGACGATGATGAAGACATCCCGCTCGACGACGACGAAGATGAAGACTTCGACCTCGAAGGCGATATCGACCTCGACGATGATGATCTCGACATCGATGACGATGATGATGGTGATGACGACGCCGACGAAGATGACGGCGACGATGAGGACGATACGAAATCGTCCTGATAATTGGACTTGATCGGCGGCGCGTGAGGCTATAACTCACGCGTCTCCGACTGGTACGGGGCCTTAGCTCAGCTGGGAGAGCGCCTGCATGGCATGCAGGAGGTCAGCGGTTCGATCCCGCTAGGCTCCACCATTCCAATCCATTTCACTTCGTGAAAAAATCGATCCGGGGGATCGATTTTAGGATTTGAATGCTGCGACAGCAGCCCGATTTCCGGCAGACTGTTTCTCCTAGATGAATGACCCGGCAGGGGCTTCTGGTTCTGACCCCGTATCGGCGCCTCGCGCCTCACATGGGTCGCGCTCAGGGCTGCAGATTGAGCAGCAGCGCTAATCTCCACTTCGCCTGCGACGCCGCGCCCCGGAACACTCCTGATAAATCGCTCGTTTCTCTCCTGACTTTCGACAAGACACGGAGAAGAAGAGATGAGCTATACGCTTACCCTGCAGTCGGTTGAGACTGTGACCCCTGACGTGAACAAGTACCGCTTCGACAAGCCTGCAGGTCTGGGCGTTAAGCCGGGCCAGGCGGTCGATCTTGCTATCGACAAGGATGATTGGCGTGAGGAAAAGCGCCCGTTCACGCCGACCAGCCTGCCCTCTGACGGCTTTCTGGAATTCACCATCAAATCCTATCCCGAACATGACGGCGTCACCGAGCAGATCGCCAAGCTGCAGCCGGGTGACCGTGTCCTCGTGGATGAGCCATGGGGCGCCATCAATGATGAGGGCAAGGGCTGGTTCATTGCGGGCGGTGCCGGTGTTACGCCTATGATCGCGATCCTTCGCAAACGGCTGGAGGACAAGGGCACGCTGGAAGGCTGTGAACTCATCTTCTCCAACAGCAGGGAAGAAGACATCATCTACCGCGACGAGTTTGAGCGGATGGAAGGCCTGAAGACCTATTTCACTGTCACGGATGAGAAAAACGCCGATGTTCATACGCGCAAGATCGACAAGGCGCTGCTTGAAGAGCGTGTCGAGCCGGGCAAGGGCAAATGCTATATCTGCGGGCCAGATGGCATGGTCGAGGACATCGCCGGCGCGTTGAAGGAGATCGGCGTCGCGGAAGACGACATCATCATCGAGGAGTTCTTCGACTGATCTGAACAGGTGTTCAGACTCAAGGCTTTAGGAGGTTGAATGCCCGCATACCGCCGCCATTGCGGCTTGAACGCGGCATAATCAGCCCCCAGATCTGATCATGACACGGAAAGACCCGGCACCATCCGGTGCCGCTGCCAAGCGGGGCACCTGGCCGGGGTTCTCATGTGTCGTGGTCCTGTCTTTGAAGGAAGGAGCATGCCATGACGACAGACCTTGAACATCAAGCTGCAAAGCTCTTCACCGCGAAGGATCTGGTTTATGTACGCCAGATTGCGGACGAGGAACTGAGCGGCCTGCCTGATGAGGCGCTGGAAGCCGTCAATGATCGCAGCCGTCTGTTTGTGGTCGCGAATGGCGAGGGACAGCAACTGGCCATCGTAGAGGGCCGCGACGCTGCATTTGCTGCAGCCCGCGCCTATGAGATGCAGCCGGTCAGCGTCCACTAGACGCCCTATCGGATGAACAAGGAAAAGCCCGGCGAGATGCCGGGCTTTTTTGCTGTCTAGAGAATAGCCGGAATGACGCGGTCTGGGGGCCTGTGGCCGTCGGCGAAGGTCTTGATGTTTATGATGACCTTCTCGCCCATCTCGATGCGGCCCTCCTCGGTCGCAGAACCCATATGCGGCAGGAGCATCACATTGGAGAGGCCCAGCAGTTCAGGGTTCACGGCAGGCTCGCGCTCGAACACGTCGAGGCCTGCACCAGCGATCTTGCCAGCCTTGAGCGCGCGGGCGAGGGCCGCTTCGTCGATGACTTCGCCGCGCGCCGTGTTGATGATGTAGGCGTCCTTGCGGACGAGATCGAGGCGGCGCGCAGACAGCAGGTGGAAGGTCGCCGGCGTGTGCGGGCAGTTGACCGAGATGATGTCCATCCGGGCCAGCATCTGGTCGAGGCTTTCCCAGTACGTTGCATCCAGTTCTTCGGTCACCTGACGGTTCACCGGCTTGCGATTGTGATAATGGATTTGCAGGCCGAACGCTTTTGCGCGGCGGGCAACAGCCTGACCGATCCGGCCCATGCCGATAATGCCGAGCCGCTTACCGGCAAGCCGCTTGCCGAGCATCCAGGTCGGCGCCCAGCCATCGAACTTGCCTTCCTCGAGAAGCTTGATGCCCTCATGCAGGCGGCGCGGCACAGCGAGGATGAGCGCCATGGTGACGTCAGCGGTGTCGTCGGTCAGCACGCCCGGCGTATTCGTGACGGTAATGCCGCGCTGGACCGCGCTTTCAATGTCGAGATTGTCGACGCCTGCGCCAAACTGGGCGATGTGGCGCAGCTGCGGGCCGGCCTGCGCCAGAAGGCGGGCATCGATCGCGTCCGTAACCGTCGGCACCAGAACGTCGGCCCGCTTGACCGCGTCGACGAGCTTTGCGTCGTCGAACGGAGTGTCAGTTTCGTTGAGCTCGGTGTCGAAGAGCTCTTTCAGACGGAGCTCCACCGGGTCCGGCAGGCGCCGTGTCACGATAACCTTCAGCCGCTTTGCGGTCATGCGCGTTTCCTTTCCTTGCCGTCAGCGCATAGCAGAGCGAACCGCCTGCGCCAATTGCTGCGACAGAACCATCGGCCTTTACGCCCGATTCACCAAGCGCCGACTAGATAGCCACATGCTGGGATTTTGCCGTCTTTTTCTATCTGCCTGCCTTATCCTGACTGCCTGTCAGTTGGCAACGCCGTCTGCCGCAGCGCAGGCCGTGAAGATCAGTCAGTTTTCGGGAAAGCCTGTGCCGCGCTTTGCCTCGTTGCGCTATGCGCGGGTGAATGGACGGATCGGGCCGTCGACGGATCATCAGGTAGCGTTCGAATATGAGCGCGCAGGCATGCCGGTGCTGATCGTGAAGGAAACGACCGACTGGGCGCAGGTTCGCGATTTTGACGGCGATGAAGTCTGGATACATGTCGGACAACTGACCGAACCCGGGCATGTGATCGTCACCAAGGAAACCGCCCTGCGGAGAAAACCGCAATCTGGCTCCCCGGCGCGCGCGACGATTGAACCTGGCGTTCTTGCAGAGTTGCATAGCTGCAATGAGAGGTGGTGCGAGGTGAGCGCAGGTGCCTACACCGGCTGGATCGACAAGCCTTCGCTCTGGGGTCTGAACACAGACACAGCTGGCCTATAGCTGCTGGTTTGCTTGACAAGGCGGATTGGGGCAGGCTCATGCCCTGATCGCAATTGACGGCAAGTAGAGGCATTGCATGAGCGGACCGCACGATTACCACACGCCCCAATCCTCCTATACCAAGGAAGAACTCCTGATCTCCGGGCAGGGCCAGCTTTTCGGCCCCGGCAACGCACAGCTGCCGGTTCCGCCCATGCTGATGATGGACCGCATCACCGAGATCAGTCTCGATGGCGGTGAGTTCGGCAAGGGCCACGTCATCGGAGAGTATGACGTGAAGCCTGACCTCTGGTTCTTCCAGTGCCACTTCCCGGGCGATCCGGTGATGCCGGGCTGCCTTGGTCTCGATGCCATGTGGCAGGCTGTCGGCTACTGGCTTGGCTGGTCAGGCTCGCCTGGCAAGGGCCGCGCGCTGGGTGTTGGCGAAGTGAAGTTCACCGGTGAGATCACGCCGGACAAGAAGCTCGTGAAATATGTCATCGACATCAAGCGCGTGCGCCGCGGCAGGCTGAATCTCGGCATCGCCAATGGCCGCGTCTATGTCGATGAAGAGCATGTCTATACGGCGCTCGACATGAAGGTCGGCCTGAAGAACGTGCTGGACGGCGATACGGGTATCCCGGGCGCTTGACGCTTTCCTCCGGCGCGCCTAGCCCGGACCACAGACATAGATATTCGCAGGGAGTGAACGCTCATGGCTGACGACTGGAATATGCCGGAAGGCAATCTGATGAAGGGCAAGCGCGGCATCGTGATGGGTGTCGCCAACCAGAACTCCATTGCCTGGGGTATCTCCAAGCAGCTGGCTGCGCAGGGCGCCGAGATTGCCTTTACCTATCAGGGCGAAAGCCTTGAGCGCCGGGTTCGCCCGCTGGTCGAGTCGATCGGCATGGACACGATGATCCCGGCTGATGTCACCGACGATGCAAGCATGGACGCCGCCTTCGCGCAGGTGAAGGAGAGGTGGGGCAAGATCGACTTCCTCGTCCACTCCATCGCCTTTGCAGGCAAGGATGAACTCCAGGGCTCCATGGTCGCCAATACGACGCGGGAAGGCTTCCGCCGGGCGATGGACATCTCGGTCTACAGCTTCATCGATTGCGCCCGCCGCGCGTCGGCAATCATGCCGGATGGCGGCTCGATCATCTGTATGACCTATCTCGGCGCTGAGCGCGTCGTACCGTCCTACAATGTCATGGGCGTTGCCAAGGCGGCGCTGGAAGCCTCGACGCGCTATGCTGCGCGCGATCTTGGCCCTCAGGGCATCCGTGTGAACGCGATCTCGGCTGGTGCGATGCGCACGCTGTCATTGGCAGGCATCAAGGGCGGCAAATCCCTCATGGGGACCGGCCGCGACATGTCTCTGCTCAAGGAAGACACGCGCATGGAAGGCGTCGCAGGCGCGGCGCTCTACCTCCTCTCCGACATTGGCCATTCGGTGGCTGGTGAAGTGCTGCATGTCGATGCGGGCTTCCATGTGGTCGGCGTGCCGGACATGGGTGAGGACTAGGGCTCCAAGGCCCCACCCCGACCCTCCCCTGAAGGGGAGGGAGAGGTACGTGCCATGATTGCAGCCTGCGCCCCCTCCCCACCGGGTCGGGGTGGGGCTTGCTTTCCTCTGAAATTCACGCAAACTCACCGCTCCAATGGAGTGTTGATGACACGCAACCAGTCTGAGTCCCGCTAGAGGGCCTGCCGCTAAAGCGCCAGTAATGGCGAGGCAGGCAGACAAGCGAAAGCCGGTTTCTCCTTCGAGAGGCCGAACTCTTGTCATGCGCGCTTGCCGTGGCGCAGTGCGCATCCTCCGGACCAAAGACACAATGGACATCTCACGCGCCGAACAGCGCATCCTGCACCTGCTCGCACAGGGCGGGCGCATCGAACTTATCAAGGACAACAAGAAACTGGCCAAGCTGAACTGCTATTCGCGGGACGGATGGCAGTTTCCCGGGCTTGATGAGCATCTCTTTCGCAAGCTCAAGAAGAAGCGCGCCATCGCTTCCAAAGGCGGCGCACCTTACCGCATCACGCGGCGTGGGCTGGAACTGGTGCGATCTGAGCTAGATAATCGATAGGCCCAAGACTGGGCCTCGCCCTTCGGCAGGCTTAGGGTGAGGTCCATTCCGGTGTACGAACGTTCGGACCTCATCTTGATCTCGTCGAAGGATGAAGCGGCAAACACCGGGCTGCCTCAGCCGGGCGCGATGGCTTCGCGCAGTCTCGCAAAGATGCTGAGGCCGAAGTCGCCTTCATAGGCGGCCTTCGGTGTCTTGCGGACCGCTTCGTCAATGGCTTCGGCGTCAGGGCCGATGAGGATGCGCCAGTCATCGGCGCGGACGCCGTCCAGGATGATGCGGGCGGCGTCTTCGGCAGACGTGATGGCATTGTCTCGGAATTGTTCGCCGCGCGCCTTGGCGGCCTCATACTCTTCATTGCCGCCGCCGACAGCAGAGTCGTTGCCAAATTCCCGCAGCGTGTTGAGCGCGATCTGGGTGCCGATATGGCCGGGCATGACGACGCTCGCCTTTACGTGCGGTGCGTTGAGGCGAAGGTCGGTGATCAGGGCTTCGGTAAAGCCCTTCACGGCGAACTTGGCGGCGGAGTAAGCGGTGTGAGGCGTGTCCGGGCCGATGCTGGCCCAGAAACCATTGACCGAGCTCACATTGACGATGTGGGCCTCGTCAGCAGCGACCAGCATGGGCATGAAGGCGCGCGCATTGTTGTAGACGCCGTACCAGCAGACATTGAACGTCCGCTCCCAGTTCTCGCGCGGGCCGGTCACGAAACTGCCGCCGCCGCCAATGCCTGCATTATTGATCAGAAGATGGATGTGGTCGGTCTCATGCGCGGTGCGGACATGGTCCGCAAAGGCCTGGACGTCTTCTTCCTTGCCGACATCGGCGCGAAAATGGGTGATGCGGACGCCTTGCGGCGCGAGCGCCTCGGCGGCGCTTACGGTTTCGGCCATGTCGTCCTCAGAGATGTCGCAGATGGCGATGCTGCACCCGGCCTCGGCGAGCTGTTTTGTCAACTCCCGTCCCATCCCGTTTCCACCGCCGGTGACGACTGCGATCTTCCCGCTGAACTCCTTCATCTGCCTTCTCCTCCATTATGCTTTGCGGACATCCTATGCGCGGTCCGCGATTGCGCCAGTGTTGACGGCTGGGAAAGCGCTGGAACTTCGTGATTGGGCGCTGGTTGCAAGGGGCAGGAAAAGGAGATCATGCCATGGCAGATATCGTTATTATCGGCGCAACGGGAGGCGTTGGCAGCCGGCTCATCCCCATGCTGATCCGCCGGGGGCATAGCGTGACCGGCCTCCATCGCAAGGACGAACAGGCCGGTGAGTTGAGGGATGCGGGCGCGACGCCAGCGCAGGGCGACCTCATGGAGATGAGCGCCGATGATTTTGCCGCCATCATAAAGGGTGCTGACGCGGTGGTCTTCTCGGCAGGTGCTGCCGGAAGCGGCGCTGATCGTACGAGCATGATTGACGGGCAGGGGCCGGTAAAGCTGATCGAGGCGGCGCGGGCGACAGGCGTGAAGCGAGTCTATCTGGTTTCGGTGTTCCCCGACGCTGGGCGCGACCGCGACACGTCAGACGGCTTTGAGCACTATATGCGGGAGAAGAAGAAAGCTGATGCCGCGCTCTCCGCGAGCGGGCTCGACTATGTCATTGTCCGTCCGGGCACGCTGAAAAGCGAGGATGGCGACGGGCAGGTCGCTGCGGGCCGGGCGCTCACCTATGGCGATGTCGCGCGCGGCAATGTTGCCGCCTTTATTGCGGAACTGATCGATACGCCAGAGATCCGGCAGGATATCTTCGAGCTGACCAATGGCGACATGCCAGTCGATGCGGCCGTGGCAGCGCTGAAGCGCGACTGAGCATCTTGCCGGTTGAGGCAGGCTCGGCCAGACTTGAGCGATGAAAGCCACACCGGAAACGCATGTCCCCCTTGAGGGATATAAAGAGCTTACACCTGCAGAGCAGATCGAGAGGGCGCAGGCATTTTACCGCCATCTCAGCACACGACGCTCGGTGCGGGACTTCGCGTCCACACCGGTTGACCGGGCGGTTATCGAGGCCTGTGTGTCTGCGGCCGGGACTGCGCCGTCCGGGGCCAATCATCAGCCCTGGTATTTCGCTTGCGTCGGGTCTGTAGAGAAGAAGCGTGAGATCAGGCAGGCTGCAGAAGCAGAAGAGCGCGCCTTCTATGCGGGCAAGGCGGGGGACGAGTGGCTCGATGCGCTCGCGCCGATAGGGACGGACGCTGAAAAGCCCTACATGGAGACCGCGCCTTGGCTGATCTGTATCTTCGCGCAGCGCAGGGGCGGGGCCGAAGCCGGCGAGGACCGCAAGAATTACTACATTCATGAGAGCGTCGGCATCGCGACGGGACTGCTGATTGCCGCGTGTCATGAGGCGGGGCTGGCGACTTTGGTGCACACGCCAAACCCGATGAGCTTTCTCAACCGCCTATGCGGCCGTCCGGATACGGAGAAACCCTATCTGATCCTGGTGGTGGGGCACCCGGCAGACGGCGCCATGGTGCCGAAACACGCCCTCAAGAAAAAGGCGTCCGGAGAAATCTGCAGTTTTCTATGAGGCCGTATGCGGCCCGTCAGGACGATCTGGATGGCTGCACTTCAACGGTCGGGCCGTGGAAGTGGATATAGACCGTCTGGTTCGGCTGCGGGCCAGCCTTCTCGCCGCGAACGGTCAGGTCGATCTTGCCGCGGATTTGAGGCGGGATGCGGCCCATCGCCCAACCTTCTGCCTTGAGGTCGAACGCGTCGGCGCCAGTGCCATGCATCATGGCGAGACCGCTCATCGTCCAGCGGCGTAGCGTTGCGGGCTGGCGGATGGTCGTACCCGCTTCTAGGCGGAGCGGAACCGGGCGGTCGAAGGTGCCATCCTCGCGCACGAAAAGCTCTGTCAGCCACACGCCGCGCTCTGTGGTCACGACGCCCATCGCGAAATGGGTGATGCCGTCGCGCAGGATCGCGTCGCGGTGGCTTGGGGAATTCATGAGGCCGGTATGTAGACGCTCAACGACGGTGTCCCAGTCGAAATTGCCGGTGATGGAGGCGATGTTCTCGAGCAGCAGGCTGGTCAGTAGCGTGCGGTCTAGCGCGTTGATCCGGTCCTTGGGCATCGTCTTGTCGAGGCCCTGGTGATTGAAGAAGTCGTTCGCCGCCATGTCGAGGCTGTGCCAGCGCGCGGCGTTGCGAAGTTCGGTCCGGTAAACGAGGGTCGGAAGACCATGTTCGCGGCGGGTCTGGTTGATACGCTCGGCGAAGCGGGCCTCCAGCTCTTCATCAAAAGAAAAGCCTGACGGGATGGTTTGAAGGCATGCCTGACCATTCTGGACGTAGGTTGGCAGGTCGCGAGCTCGCTCAGAAAACGAAATGCGACACTCTGCCTTCGCCTGTGAGGCGAAAACACCCACGAAAATGGTTAATAAAACAATAATTCCCCTCATTTTTGCCACTATACGGCAAAAACGTTTATAAGACACCCATTAATTGGAGCCTCGAGACGACTGGGGCCAACATTCTGTCGATGGCGTCTTCGCCCGGGTAGACTTTACCATAAGCCGGCAAGCCTTCATCCGCAATAACAAGCTCTGCTTCAAACTTGGCAGGGTGGGTGAATCTGTAGTGCGCGGCGCGTACGGTCTTGAGGTAATGCTCCAGCACATTCTGCACGGTGCGTTCGCGCTCGACAACGTCGCGGCGGATCCGGCGAGCCAGTCTGAGGTCATCCGGCGTATCGACATAGATGGACAGATCGATCAGCGGGCGCAGCGCCTTTACTGACAGGGCATGAATGCCTTCGAGGATGATGACGGGCGCAGGCTCAATGCGTAGCGTCCGGCTCTCATCGCGGTCATGCCGGTCAAAGTCATAGACGGGTTGTTCAATGACCTGCCCGCGCTTCAGTGCACGGATATCGTTGACGAGGTGCGCCGTGTCCTTGGAGGACGGGTCATCATAATTGGCCTGTTCAATGATCGCGGCGCGCTGCTCTGGCGTCTCGCAAGGCCCATAGTGGCGCATTGGCCAATAGTAGCCGTCTTCGTGGAAGATAACCGCACGGCCTGGGCCAAGGCGCTCAATCAGCGCATCAGCGAGCGTGGACTTGCCGGAGCCAGAACCGCCTGACATGGCAACAAGGAAGGGAGACATCGTCATGGCCGCGCTTGTAACCGCATCACGGCGCGAATGGAAACCTGCACCTCGCAGGCATGCTGTTCTTCAATGAGAACGGGCGCCCTTCCGGTCAGAAAGAGCGCCCGTCCAGTCATTTGATAAGCACGCTACTGGCGCGTGACGATCGGTCCCTTGAGGACATAGGTGTCGGCATCGACCTGAACCAGCACGTCGAGATAGCCGGTGTCGGCGCGGTCGATGGCGGCGTCATGCATCCGCATCATCGTGCCGCCAGCGAGGCGGTTGCCAGCTGCGTCGCTGAGATTCCAGCCTGCCGTACGAAAGTAGTTCTGGTTCACACGCGGCGTGATGTTGGTCGCGCCAGCGACCTGAAGCGGCAATGGGCTTTCCAGTTCGCCATCCACCGTGGTCAGCATCTGGACAACGTAGAGGCGGCCATCTGCTTTCGCGATGCCGAGACCGGTGTCGGTGAAGCCGTCATGGACGAGGTTCTGGCGGTTGGCGCTGTCGGCTGAGATCGCTTCGAAGATCTCAGCAGGCGAGGCGTTCGCGTCGAGGACGGCGACGTTCGCACCGGTAGCGCTTGCAAGGACCTGCCGGTCGAGTGCCCGCATACGATAGATGTGGCCCCGGCCTTCAAGGTCGTCATGGCCCGCATAGCCGCGTGCGGCCATATCGAGGGCGTGGGCCCGTGCAGCGCGGTCGAGCGAGGCGCGCCGGTTGAGTGAGGCAACGCCTGCGCCAGCACGCTGGCTGTTGGTTGCATCGAAAAGGGCGGTTTCAGACCGGGCCTCAAAATCGCTGTTTACGGCGAGGCAGGATTCGACTTCGGCAACATAGCTGACGAGGCCATCTGCATAGCCGTTTTCGAGCGAGCAGCCGGTCTGGGCGGTGGCCGGAAGGCCCATGATGGTGCCCGACGCTGCCGCCAAGGCCAGCAGCGAAAGGGCGCGAGGGACGTCATATTTTTGTAACATAAGTGTCATGAAGCGTTTGTGACAGTTATATGTCAATCAAAAAACGACGATTCTATCGGCGAATATTTCGTCGGTGCACGGACGGACTCTGATTTCGTTCAGGATTTCCGGCGAGCGCAACTGCAGGAGACGCAACAAAAAAGGCCGCCATCGCTGGCGGCCTTCTGAATTGAGGTGGTTTGTGCCGGGTCTGACAGAAGTCGGACCGCAGGACGGGGCGCCTTATTCGGCGTCGCCGCCCTCAGCAGCTTCCTTGTCCTTGCCGGTCTCCTGATCGACGGCTTTCATCGACAGGCGAACCTTGCCGCGGTCATCGAAGCCCATCAGCTTGACCCAGACCGTGTCGCCTTCCTTGACGAGGTCTTTCGGGTGGCCGATGCGCTCGTCTGCCATCTGCGACACGTGGACGAGGCCGTCTTTGGGACCGAAGAAGTTCACGAACGCGCCGAAATCCTTGATGGACACGACTTTGCCTTCGTAGATCTCGCCGGCTTCCGGCTCTGCCGTCAGCTCGCGGATACGCTTCTTGGCAGCATCGATCGAAGCGCGGTCGAGCGCAGAGATCTGGATCGTGCCATCGTCTTCGACGTTGAGCTTGGCGCCCGTCGTGTCGACGATATCGCGGATCGTCTTGCCGCCGGAACCGATCACGTCACGGATCTTGTCGACCGGGATATTCACGATTTCCATTTGCGGTGCGTTCTGGGACAGCTCGCCGCGGGACTCTGCAAGGGCCTTGTTCATCTCACCCAGGATGTGGGCGCGGCCGCCCTTCGCCTGATCGAGCGCGGTCTGCATGATGTCCTTGGTGATACCAGCAATCTTGATGTCCATCTGAAGCGATGTGACGCCAACTTCGGTACCAGCGACCTTGAAGTCCATGTCGCCGAGGTGGTCTTCGTCACCAAGGATGTCAGAAAGAACGGCGACGCCGTCATCTTCCTTGATGAGACCCATTGCGATGCCGGACACCGGACGTGCGATTGGCACGCCTGCGTCCATCATTGCGAGCGCACAGCCACAAACCGTCGCCATCGAGGACGAGCCGTTGGACTCAGTGATCTCGGAAACGAGGCGGATCGTGTACGGGAACTCTTCAGCCTTTGGCAGGACGGCTTTCAGCGCGCGCCATGCGAGCTTGCCGTGACCGATTTCGCGGCGGCCTGCACCGCCCATGCGGCCCGTCTCACCGACCGAATAAGGCGGGAAGTTGTAGTGCAGCATGAACTTTTCTTTGTGCGTACCGCCCAGGCCGTCGATGAATTGCTCATCGTCGGAGGTGCCGAGCGTCGCGACACAGATCGCCTGCGTTTCACCGCGGGTGAAGAGCGAGGAACCGTGCGTGCGTGGCAGGAAGCCAGCTTCGGCAACGATCGGGCGAACCTGATCGAGCGAACGGCCATCGATGCGCTTGCCGGTCTTGATGATGTCGCCGCGAACCACGGAGGCTTCGGCTTTCTTGAAGGCAGACTTGAACACCTGGGCGCTCATGCCGTCTGGCTTCTCTTCGGTTGCAACGAGGGCTTCGGCAGCCTTTTCGCGGGCAGCGCCAACAGCAGCCTGACGCTCAAGCTTCTCAGTGATCTGATAAGCCTTGGAGAGGTCTGCGCCGACGAGGTCCTGGATCTGCTTCAGCTCGCCCGAAAGGTCTTCACCTTCAAACTCGAACGGGTCCTTGGCAGCTTTTTCAGCCAGCTTGATGATCGCTTCGATCACCGGCTGCATGGCGTCATGGCCAGCCATGACAGCGCCGAGCATCACATCTTCAGGAAGCTCTTTTGCTTCGGATTCAACCATCATCACGGCGTCATTGGTGCCAGCGACGACGAGGTCGAGATCGGATTCCGCAAGGTCATCAACGGTTGGGTTGATGAGGTATTCGCCATCCTTGTAGCCGACGCGTGCTGCGCCGATCGGGCCCATGAACGGCGCACCGGACAGGACCAGGGCAGCCGAGGCGCCAATCATGCCAACGATATCCGGATCGTTTTCCATGTCGTAGGAGATCGCCGTCAGGACGACCTGGACTTCGTTCTTGAAGCCATCGACGAAAAGCGGACGGATTGGGCGGTCGATGAGACGCGAAGTCAGCGTTTCTTTCTCGGTCGGACGGCCCTCACGCTTGAAGAAGCCGCCTGGGATGCGGCCTGAAGCGTAGTATTTTTCCATGTAGTTGACCGTGAGCGGGAAGAAGTCCTGCCCCGGCTTGGCCTCTTTGGCGAAGGTCGCGGTCGCGAGGACCGTCGTGTCGCCATATGTGACGAGGACGGCCCCGTCAGCCTGACGAGCGACACGGCCCGTCTCGATCGTCAACGTGCGGCCGGCCCATTCCAGCGACACGGTTTGCTTATCAAACATGCGTTTTCTTTCTCTTCATGCGAAAAGCCCGCCCGGACCCCATGTCCTGGCGGGCTATTTGTGAGCCAGTGCCTAGCGGCGGATACCCAGCTCTTCGATCAGGGCCTGATAGCGGCCCTCATTTTTCCTCTTCAGATAGTCGAGGAGTTTCCGGCGCGTGGCGACCAGGTTGAGCAGGCCGCGGCGCGAGTGGTGGTCTTTCTTGTTGGTCTGGAAGTGCTCGGTCAGGTTCGAGATACGCTCGGTGAGGATCGCAACCTGGACTTCCGGAGAACCGGTATCGCCGTCATTCTGGGCGAATTTCTTGATCAGTTCGGATTTTTTTTCTGCCGTGATCGACATCGTCAAATACTTTCTGTTTCGCCTTGCGGCGGGTGGGTTTGTCGCCTTCTATGGCGGGGTTTAGAGGGGAGAGCTGCCATTCAGCCAGGGCCGGGATGTCGTCCAGCCGGGCTAGAGAGCAGAAAACTCGCCTCACGGGGGCGCAGATGGCACATTTGAGCCCGAAAGGGAAGGGTTCATTGTAAGACCATTCCAGTTCGCTTGCAGGAATGGAGGAAGGCCCGCCCCCTGAAGGGACGAGCCTTTTCGTTGAGAGGGCGGGCGAAATCAGGCTTTGGCCTTCTCTTCTTCCAGTGTTGGGTAGTCGGTGTAACCTTCGGCGCCGCCGCCATACCAGGTTTCCTGATTGCTCTCATTGACCGGCGCGTCCTGTTTGAGGCGTTCGACGAGGTCAGGGTTCCCAATGAAGGGGCGTCCGAAGGCGACGGCGTCAGCCTTGCCGCTTTCGACATGATCAATGGCAAGCGCCCGGTCAAAGCCGTTATTTGCCACATAGATGCCGCTGAAATGCTTGCGGAGCTCCGCGAGTTTGTCAGCGTCCGCATGGCGTGGGCCACCTGTCTGGCCCTCGATGATATCGATGAAGCAGAGCCCGGCCTCTTCGGCCAGCGAGTAAGCCTTGGAGAAGAGCGCCATCGGATCGCTGTCAGAGACATCGTTCGCATTGGAGAACGGGCCGAAGCGGACGCCAACGCGCTTTGGCTCCCAGACGCTTGTGACGACCTCGATGACTTCCTTGAGGAGGCGCGTGCGGTTTTCGACAGAGCCGCCATACTCATCCTCGCGCTTGTTTGAGCTGTCGCGCAGGAACTGATCCAGGAGATAGCCATTGGCGGCGTGGATCTCGACGGCGTCGAAACCGGCCTTTTTCGCATTCTCTGCGGCCTTGCGATAATCCTGCAGGAGGCGAGGGATTTCCGAGGTCTCGAGCGCGCGCGGGGTGGAGGTGTCGACAAAACCTTCGCCGTCATAAGTCTTCGCATTTGCGGCGATAGCCGATGGCGCGACAGGCGCTTGCCCGTCCGGCTGGAGAGAGGTGTGCGAGATGCGCCCGACGTGCCAGAGCTGCATCGCGATATGTCCGCCTTTTCGGTGGACCGCATCGGTCACCTTCTTCCAGGCCTTCACTTGCGCATCGCTATGAATGCCAGGCGTCCAGGCATAGCCCTTGCCTTCGGGCGAAATCTGCGTCGCTTCGGTAATGATGAGGCCCGCGCCTGCGCGCTGGGCATAGTATTCCTCATGCAGTTCGTGCGGGAGGTTCTCGCCATCGGTGGCGCGGTTGCGGGTCAGCGGCGACATGAAGACCCGGTTGGGTAGGGTGAGGTCGCCAAGGTCAATGGGGGTAAATAGCTTCTCGGTCATTTGGGAGTGTTCCTTCTGCCTGTTGGCTTACAGGCCTCACTTAGGAAGCCTTCGTGCGTGCGAAGAGACAAAGCGCGCGCATAGGAGTTGTTCCGCTGGTGCATAGAGCCGTTCATGCGCTCTAGGGGACCGCTGCGATTTCGCTAGGCGGCGCTGGAAACTGTTGCTACCGCTGGGTTTCCAACTCTGGGGACTATTCGTGAAAATCAGGGTCATGGCCGCTGCGGCGGCATTTCTCGTGCTGGCCGGCTGCGAGACCTTGTATGAGCCCGTGCTGCTCGAACGCGACACGATCTATGACGCCGACGGGCTCTATATCTATAGCGAGCTGTCGGAGTCGTTCGAGGGCGACCGCTTCTGGAATTTCTGGGCTATCAATAATGGCAGCCGGCCTCTCTGCCTCGGCCTGACGCTTGGACCAAACTCTAGCACAAGCGGTCACAGCTTTGACGGCAAACACTATCTGCCGACAGGCCAGAAGGTGGGCGTCGGCTATGTCTATGCCCCCGCCAACTTCACGATCGACAGCCAGGCATGGGAGCCGGACGCTTATGGCGGCTGCTAGCTAGACTTGAAACACCCGCATTGGCTGGAAACGCCCGGCGCGAACCTCGCCCATGGCGACGGCTTCGTCATTGCACATGGCAAGCGCGAGCCGGTCTTCCGGATCGGGGTTCTTTTCGAGGCGCCAGCGTTCTGTCACATGCGGCATCAGCATGACCTCGCGGCCCTGACGGATATCGGCAGCGTCTTCTTCGCTGATCTCGACGTCAGGTACATCGTCGAGCACCGCCTCGATAGGGGCGAGGGTGCGCAGAAGCGCATCACGGCTCTCCATGGCTTCGAGGTCTGCCAGTTTGAAGGCGGCGCCCTCATGCATCACGCCGACACGAATACGGCGCAGCTGAGAGATATGCCCATCGCAGCCGAGGGCGCCTGCAAGATCGCGTGCGAGCGCGCGAACATAGAAGCCCTTGCCGGAACGCACATGGAAGACCGCGTGGTCGGCATCCGGCATGTCGACAAGGCGTGCCTCATGCACGAGCACGGTGCGGGATGGGATTTCAAACTCTTCCCCGTCGCGGGCAAGATCATAGGCGCGTTCGCCGTCGACCTTGATGGCGGAGAATTTTGGCGGGATTTGATCGATCTCGCCTTCAAAGCCTTCAAGCGCGGTTTCAATCGCGTCGCGGTCCGGACGCGTGTCAGACGAGGCAATGACTTCGCCTTCAGCGTCCAGCGTGTTGGTGGACGTGCCCCAGGCAATCGTGAAGACATATTCCTTGTCGGCGTCCATCGCCCACTGGACGGTCTTGGTCGCTTCGCCAAAGGCAATCGGCAGGATGCCGTCAGCCAGTGGATCGAGCGTACCGCCATGACCGACCTTGTGGGCATCGAAAAGCCGTTTCAGGATGCCGACGACCTGCGTCGACGTGATGTCAGACGGCTTGTCGACATTGAGCCAGCCATGGACCGGTTGGCCCTTCTTCTTGCGATTGCGTCCCACGAGGGTGTCTCCATTCTTCCCGGGTCGCGCCGCGGATCGAACGCGGGCGCGGGGCCTGATATGTCGTTTGAGCAGGCGAGCTAGGCGGCCCGCGGCCCGTCGTCAACCAGCTAGATGCCCTGGCTGAGATGCTGGCTCAGGATCAGAACGCCGATCACGATCAGCACAACGCCGCCTGCAACTTCAGCCCAGTGCCCAAGCCAGTCGCCTGCCTTGCGGCCAATAAGGGCGCCGATGGTGCACATGAACAGAGTCACGGCGAAAATGATGAGGCAAGCGAGGATCAAATTGGTGCCGACCATGGCGAGGCTCACGCCGACCACGGTCGCATCAATGCTGGTCGCTACGGCTGCAAGGCCAAGGTGAACCCAGCGCGGGCCCTTGATCGGGCCGTTCGCTGCGGTTTCCGCGTGGTCTTCAACTGTCTCTGGTTCGTCCTTGAACGCCTGCCAGATCATGTGAAGGCCGACGAGGGAGAGAAGGACAAAGGCGATCCAGTGATCGACCCCGGCAACCCAGGCCGATAGCGCCATCCCGATCAAATAGCCAACGACTGGCATGATCGCTTCCATCGCCGCAAACACGAAACCGATGCGAAGCGCGCTCGTGAACGTCGATGTGCGCTCACCCGTCCCCTTGCCGAGCGCGGCCGCGAAGGCATCGACGGACAGGCCGAAGGCGAGGGCGATGAGGGTAAGAATGCCAGACATGCGCTCTCTTGGCGCGCGCTCCCGTAACTTGCAAGAGGAAGGCCGCATCTTGCGCTCGTGCTGAATAACAGGGCATTTGCCGTCGCCAGCCGGGAACGCCGGCCTAGCTGATCAGGTTATGACCACGATGTTCACGCGCATATTGATCGCTCTTGCCGCGCTCGCCGCAGTCCAGCTGGCAGTCCTCCCGGGCCCCGCACTGGCGCAGGCGCCCGGCGCTTCTGAGCCGACAGAGGAAATCTCGGTCTCGAGCAGCGATGACGGCGCGATCGAGACGCGGATCAACGCCATCTTCGACGAAATTTCCGCGCTGTCGGGCGTTGAGGCAAGCGTCACCGAAGGTGTCGTTTCCCTTTCCGGCATGGTGGCGAGCCAGGCCGATATCGACCGTGCCGTTTCCATTGCCAGCCGCTTTCAGGGTGTTGTGACGGTGGAGCAGCGCATTGAGCGCGACCTGTCTGTCGACCGCTCGCTTTCTCCTGCCATCGCGAATCTTGAGAACAGCCTGCGCCGGGGCTGGGAAGCATTGCCGCTTGTCGGTCTCGCCATCGCCGTCTTCGTGGTCATCCTGATTATCGGTCATCTGCTGGCCAGCTGGTCTGCGCTCTGGCGGCGTGTGACGCCGAACCCGTTCCTGGCAGAGATTGCGTCGCAAGCGGTCCGCTTCATCGCTGTCGTTGTGGGCCTCGTCATGGCGCTTAATCTCGTTGGCGCGACGGCGCTGATGGGGGCGATCCTTGGCGGTGCGGGCGTGATCGGTCTCGCCATCGGCTTTGCCGTTAGGGATACGGTGGAGAACTATATCGCCTCCATCATGCTCAGCCTTCGCCAGCCTTTTCGCGCGAATGACCATGTGCTGATCGACGACCATGAGGGCCGCGTCGTGCGGCTGACGTCTCGCGCGACCGTGCTGATGACGCTTGATGGCAATCATCTGCGCGTGCCGAACTCCACCGTCTTCAAGGCGGTGATCCTCAACTATACCCGCAATCCGGAGCGCCGCTTCGAGTTCGAGCTTGGTGTCGACGCTGAGGACGATCCGGTTGCGGCCATGGCGACGGGGATCGCGGCGATCGCCGGTCTCGACTTTGTTCTCGATGAGCCAAAGCCCGACGCAATCATCAAGTCGGTGGGCGACAGCAATATCGTCATCCGCTTCATGGGCTGGGTGAACCAGTCGGAGACGAATTTCGGCAAGGCCCGCAGCCTCGCCATTCGGGCCGCCAAGGATGCGGTCGAAGAAGCAGGCTTCACCCTGCCAGAGCCGATCTATCGCCTGCGCTTCGACGGCGCGCCGGTTCAGGTGAAAGCAGGCACTGGGGTGACCGTGTCAGAAGGCGATGCGGCCACCGCTCCGCCAGCAAGGTCAAAGCCAGCCACCTCACCTGATGCACGCACAGCTGAAGCTGATGTTCTCGATACAAGACCGGATGACCATATCGCCGAGAAAGTCGACGAAGAACGCGCGCAGACCGGCGAGAAAGACCTTCTCGATAGCGGACGACCGGTGGAGTAAAGGCAGGGAGTGGCTCATCGCTCTTTATCGGCGTAAACTCTCGCTCGAAAAGCTGGAAAGCGACCCGCCATGACCAAGCACCGCATCTATACGATGGCCTTCGCAAAGGTGTATCCAGCCTATGTCGTCAAGGCAGAGAAGAAGGGCCGAACCAAGGCTGAGGTCGACGAGATCATCTGCTGGTTGACTGGCCACGATGCGACGAGCCTCGCCCGCGTCCTGGAGGACGGCACCGATATCGAGACCTTTTTTGCGACTGCGCCGGCCATGAATCCTGACCGGGGCCTGATCAAGGGCGTCGTTTGCGGGGTGCGGGTCGAGGAGGTCGAGGAAGAGACGATGCGGGAGATCCGCTATCTCGACAAACTCATCGATGAGCTGGCCAAGGGAAAGGCGATGGAGAAAATCCTTCGCAGCCCAGCAAAGGCCTGACCGGCTAATCGCGCCCCGTCGGAAAACTAGTCGTCGTCGCCTTCATCGTCATCGCTGACGAGATCGCGTTTCACCTCCGGGCTATTGAAGACCGACTCCATATAGGCGCCTTCATCATAGGAATGATCGGCGATGAAGTGCAGCTGCGGGGTGAATTTCATGTCGATATGCTTGCCGAGGCGCCCGCGAATATAGGGCGCCGCGCGGTTGAGCGCCTTGGCGAGTACGATCTGTGCAGCTTCGTCCGTTTCGCCGAGGGGCGAGCTGAAGACGTGCGCATGTTTCAGGTCCGGGGAAACGCGGACCTCGCCAATCGTGACATTGACGCCCTGAAGGTCCGGATCGCGGAACTCCTCGCGCATCATGATGTCTGTGAGGGCATGGCGGATCAGCTCACCAGCGCGCAGCTGGCGCTGTGAGGGTTCATTTGCGGCGGGTGCCTGCGATCGTCTCTTCTTCGCCATCGTGCAATCCTTCTCTCAGACGAGCGCGGAACGCCTGCGCTGCCTGCTTGTCGCGGCCAAACCACTTGTCGGGGACGAGCAGCGGATCTGCGCCCCTGAAGGTGATAAGTGTATCACGGCGGCTCTCGCGGACAGACCGGAGCGCGCGCCAGGCGATGCGTGTCTCTACATCGCCGCGACGGATGTGGAGGCCCGTGGGCGTAAGGTCAATGGCGGTTTCGCTGTCGAGCTCTGCGGCGCGCCCATGATTGTGGCGATAGGACCAGCGCATGAAGATCAGATACCAGCTGATCCCCGCCATGGCGGCGAGCAGGGAAGAGGTCAGCAGGATCCAGTAGTCGGTGAAGGCTGTGCCAGCGAGCATCTCGCGCGTCACGAACGCGGTGCCTGCAGAAATCACCGGCGCGGTGACGCCCGCGTAATAGAGCGCGGTCGGGCCGATATTCGAGGAGCGGGTCTGGCTGACCAGCCGCTTCATATCGCGGTCGCTCGGGGCACCTGAGATGCTGATCGTGTCGGCATCGGCGGAATAGAGGGGCGTGGCGGCGAGCGATGGCATGGCCGCCACAAACCACATCTTGTTTAACCGCTTATGGAGAAAGCCGGGAAATCTCCCGGCTTTCTCAACTTGGTATCAATGTCGGGCGGTGAGCTTAGTCGAGCTTGCGCTCGATCATCTCGATCTCGAAACACTCGATCTTGTCGCCTTCGCGGATGTCTTCGTATTTCTCGAAGGCCATGCCGCACTCCATGCCGGAGGTAACTTCAGCGACTTCGTCCTTGAAGCGTTTCAGCGTCTTCAGCTTACCCTCGTGGATCACGACATCGTCGCGCAGCAGGCGGACGCCGCAACCGCGCTTGACCGTGCCTTCGGATACCTTACAGCCAGCCACCTTGCCGACCTTGGTGATGTTGAAGACTTCCAGAATGTCGGCATAGCCGATGAAGGTTTCGCGCTTCTCTGGGGCGAGCATGCCCGACAGCGTGTCTTTCACATCGTCGATCAGGTTGTAGATCACCGAATAGTAGCGGATCTCCACGTCTTCCTTCTCAGCGAGCTCACGGGCCTGCTTGTTCGCACGCACGTTGAACGCAAAGACCGGTGCACCGGACGATTTCGCAAGCAGGATATCGCTTTCAGAAATACCGCCTGCGGCACCGTAAACGACATTTGCGCGAACTTCTTCGGTCGATAGACCTTCAAGAGAGTGGCGGATCGCTTCGACAGAACCCTGAACGTCGCCTTTGACGACGATTGGAAGTTCCGAAACCTCCGCAGCGTTCATCGAGTTCATGAGCGACTCGAGCGATGCACGGCCGGAGGCCACGCCCTGCTTCTGGCGCTCAGCGCGTTCGCGGTATTCAGTGATCTCGCGGGCACGTGCCTCGCTATCGACCACGTTGAACATGTCGCCCGGCTCCGGGGCCCCATTCAGGCCAAGGATTTCGACCGGAACGCCCGGACCTGCATCCTTGAGCTGCTGGTTGCGCTCGTTCACGAGGGCGCGAACCTTGCCCCACTGCTTGCCTGCAACGACGATTTCGCCGCGCTTCAGCGTACCGCGATTGATCAGCACGGTCGCGACCGGGCCGCGGCCCTTGTCGAGCTGGGATTCCACCACGATGCCGTCTGCCTGACGGTCTGGATTGGCCTGCAGTTCGAGAAGCTCGGCTTGCAGCGTGATAGCTTCGGTCAGCTCATCGAGGCCAGTCTTCTCAAGTGCCGACACCTTGATCGCCTGGACGTCACCGCCCATCGCTTCGACCTGGATGTCGTGCTGGAGCAGCTCTGTCAGGACCTTGTCCGGATTGGCGTCCGGCTTGTCGCATTTGTTGACCGCAACAATGATCGGCACTTCAGCGGCCTTGGCGTGTTTGATCGCCTCGATCGTCTGAGGCATCACGCCATCATCTGCGGCAACCACGAGGATCACGATATCGGTGACGTTCGCACCGCGCGCCCGCATGGCCGAGAAGGCTGCGTGGCCCGGCGTGTCGAGGAAGGTGATCTTGTCCTCTGACGCCAGCTGAACCTGATAGGCACCGATATGCTGCGTAATGCCGCCAGCTTCGCCTGCGACCACATCGGTCGAGCGGAGGGCGTCGAGCAGGGAGGTCTTGCCGTGGTCAACGTGGCCCATAATGGTGACGACCGGCGCACGTGGCTTCAGATCCTTCGGATCGTCCTTGTCGTCGCCAAGGCCGATTTCGACGTCAGATTCAGCAACACGTTTCACCGTGTGGCCGAATTCCTCGGCGATCAGTTCAGCGGTGTCGGCATCAATGATGTCATTGGCGCGCATCATTTCGCCCTGGCGCATCATATATTTGACCACGTCAGCGACGCGTTCATTCATGCGCTGGGCAAGATCCTGCAGCGTGATCGTTTCTGGCAGGGTGACTTCGCGGGAGACTTTCTCCTGCTGATCACCGCCCTGACGACGCTCACGTTCGCGCTCACGGGCGCGTTTCACGGATGCGAGCGAACGCTGACGGTCACCGTCATCGCCGAGCGCGCTGGCAATGGTCAGCTTGCCCTTGCGGCGCTTGTTATTGCCGCCGCCGCCACGATTGCGTGAATTGCTGTCGTCAAAGTCGCGGTCGCTGCCACCCTTGCGGGCTTTCTTGTTGCGGCCCTGAGCAGGCTCCGGCATCGGCATGTCAGGCGATGGCGCAGCTGCACCCCCCTGAGCACCGCGTGGTTTGGCGTCAGCCTTTTTCTTGCGAGCTTCAGCTTCTTCGCGGGCCTTGCGTTCTTCTTCCTCAGCCTTACGGCGGGCTTCGGCTTCGACGCGTTCCTTGTCTTCCTGGACCTTGCGTTCCTGTTCAGACAGAAGGCGCTCGCGGGCCGCTTCCTGGCGCTCTTTCTCGGCCTTCTGCTTCTGCTCGGCTTCCCGGCGCTGCAGCAGGACCTTCTGGCGCGCAATCAGTTCTTCTTCAGTAATGCCAAGCTTCTTGGCGGCTTCAGCCAGTTTCGAAGGCTGCTTGCTGCCAGATTGGGACGAAGGCTTTGAAGCAGGCGCATTCGCGCCGCCCCCGCTACCGGATTGACCGGCGCCGGGGCCGACGACCCGCCGCTTCTTCGTCTGGACGATGACCTGTTTGGAACGGCCATGACTAAAGCTCTGCTTGACCGTGCCGCTTGATCCGCGGGACACCGTCAGGGGCTTGCGTCCACTATTATTGCCTTTGTCGTTCGTATCGCTCATGCGACTCCATATACCTGCGTATTTACCGGCAGGAACGCCCTGCCGAAATCATCTTACCGTTTAAGACCAGAAAACCAGTCTCGCTCCGGTGCCGGGCGAAATCCCGTCAGACGCCAGTATGCGTCCTTGAAGGCTTCGCACAGCGCCCCCTGCTGAAGCAGCGCGTGTATCACATGCGGCCTGCCAAAGGCCATGCCCAATTCAGCAGAAGTGAGAGCACCTGCTGTCTGTGGCGTTTCATATATGGCCTTGGCGAGAAAATGAACCTTTTTGCGGCCATCTTCGCTGCCATCGCTGGCTTCCAGGAGGATGCCGGGCGCTTCGTTCCTTAGATAGGCACGAACCTGGTCGAATCCAATGACCACCTCACCTGCCTTGCGCGACATGCCGAGATAATTGAGGCACCTCTGTAGCAATTGACGCTCTACAAGGTCGGAAAGGCCAGCTTCAGCGGTCGTTTTCTGCTTGAAGGCACGGGCGAAAACGCCCTGCTTCACTGCCGCATCGACAGTCTCGCGATCTGCCTTCACCCATGCGCCGCGTCCGGGCAGCTTGCCGGCCACGTCAGGCACAGCAATCCCGTCCGGAGAGCGGACAAAGCGGATCATGCAGTCCTGTGTCCAAGACTCGCGGGTCACCGCGCACTGACGGACGGGGCCGTCAGTGCCGGTTTCCTGATTGTCGGACGCCTTCAGGCGTTGGCGGCGATCATTCCTTGGAGTCGGCATCGTCGCCGTCCTCTGCGGTATCGTCGCCAGCCTCTTCGGCAGCGAGTGCGTCGAGGTCGAAGATCAGCTCTTCTTCAGCGAGCTCTTCGTCGGCCTCATTGCCGCCCTTGCCGATGTCGCCGAGAGCGAGCAGGGCGCGCTCTTCTTCGGACAGGTCAGCCATTTCGCCTTCAGCTTCGGCAGCCATGTCGGCTTCCAGTTGCTCAAGCGCTTCCGGCTCAACCCAGCCTGCGGCCACACGGGCACGCATGATAAAGATCTGGGCCTCATCCTTGCGCATTTCGCCCTTCTTCAGGATGCCTTCTTTGAAGACCGGCTTGCCGTCCGGGCCAGGCTCACGCCAGCCCGTGATGTCGTCTGGCACCAGGCCAGCGATATCTTCAAGCGTCGCCACTTCGTTCTCACCGAATTTCACGGCGAAAGCGACGGTCATGCCTTCAAGCTCCATGACGTTGTCTTCAACGCCAAGCTCCTTGCGGCGAGCGTCCTGCTCAGCTGCGAGGTTCTCGAGGTATTCGCGGGCGCGTTCCTGGATCTCATTGGCGACTTCAAGGTCGAAGCCATCGATGGAGATGAAGTCTTCAGGTGCGACGTAGGCGATTTCCTCAACGCTCTCGAAGCCTTCAGATGCCAGCAGCTGTGCCAGCGTCTCATCGGCGTCGAGCGCTTTCATGAAGAGCTCGGTACGTGCCTGGAAGTCTTTCTGGTAGCGCTCGGAATCGGCGGTCTCGGTGACGAGGTCGATCTGCCAGCCGGTCAGCTGCGACGCGAGACGGACGTTCTGGCCGCGGCGGCCAATGGCCAGCGGGAATTGGTCGTCAGCAACAACGACTTCAACGCGCTGCTCGTCTTCATCCAGAACCACTTTCGACACTTCGGCCGGCTGCAGCGCGTTCACGATGAAGGTTGCGGCATCATAGTTCCAAGGGATGATGTCGATCTTCTCGCCTGACAGTTCGCCAACGACGGCCTGGACGCGTGCGCCGCGCATACCGACACAGGCGCCGACCGGATCGATCGAGCTGTCATTGGAGATCACGCCGATCTTGGCGCGCGAACCTGCGTCACGGGCGCAGGCGCGGATCTCGATGACGCCGTCATACACTTCCGGCACTTCCTGGGCGAATAGCTTGACCATGAAGTCAGGGTGGGCGCGCGACAGGAAGATCTGCGGGCCCTTGGTCTCGCGGCTTACCTTGTAGAGATAGGCACGAACGCGGTCGTTCGGCTGGAAGTTCTCACGCGGGATACCGTCATTGCGGCGGATGATGCCTTCGGCGCGCCCAAGGTCCACGATCACGTGGCCATACTCGACGCGCTTGACGATGCCGTTGATGATCTCGCCGACACGGTCCTTGTACTCGTCATACTGACGCTCACGCTCGGCATCGCGCACCTTCTGCATGATGACCTGCTTGGCGGTCTGTGCAGCAACGCGGCCAAAGTCGAATGGCGGAAGCTCTTCCTTGATCTCGGTGCCGACTTCGTAGCTGGCATCGATTTTCTTGGCTTCGGTCAGTGCAAGCTGCTGGGCCGGGTCCTCGACTTCATCGTCAGCGACGACGGTCTGGACGCGCCAGAGGGTCTGTTCACCGGTGTCCCCGTCGATGACGGCACGGATGTCGTGCTCCTGACCATAGCGGGACTTCGCGGCCTTCTCGATCGCTTCCTGCATCGCGCCAATGACGATGCTGCGGTCGATGGATTTCTCTTCCGCGACGGCTTTAGCAATCTGAAGAATTTCGAGCCGGTTGGCTGAAACGCCGACTGTACTCATCTGTTCGCTCCACTTTCTTCTTTATTGTCTTCATTGTCCTCGTCCTCGCTGTCATCGACATCGAGGCCGGAAAAAATCTTCATCATCTGGCTGCGGCGGCAGGCCGCCTGCCTTCTTCGCCGCTTCGATCAGCTCATCAGTGAGCACAAGGCTCGCCTTCGACATCTCATCGACCTGCGCGACCAGTTCGCTCTCATCGTCGAGCTCAATCGCGACACCGCGGTCATCCTCACGAGTGATAATGCCCTGAAAGCGGCGGCGGCCACTGATCGGCATGGCGAGCTCGACCTTGGCGAGGTGTCCGGTCCAGCGACCAAAATCGCCCTTGCGGGTCAGCGGGCGGTCAATGCCCGGCGTGGATACTTCGAGCCGGTACGGGTCTGACACAGGGTCAGCGGCTTCAAGCAACGGAGAAATGGCATGCGAAAGGTCGGCGCAATCTTCGACATTGGTCGGCGCGCCGCCAGCCTTCTCAGTCATGATCTGAAGGATCGGGCGCTTGCCGCCCATGAGGCGCACGCGCACGATTTCCATGCCGATGCCATCGGCCACGGGCTCGATGAGGCTAAGAATGGTTTTTTCCTGCTGCGAAAGCGCGATCACGGTTCAACTGTCTCCGGGACAAAAGAAAGCGGCGGACCCGTTGCCGGACCCGCCGCCGATATTTTTCGACTTGGACGGTAGAATAGTCGTCTCAGACTCTTTTGTCCATATGCCTCGTCAGTCATCCATCCAGCTGGAACTGGAAAGGATATACGACATCCCGATTGATCTTGCGGCAGTTTGGATCGCCATCGGCTGTGTCTTCCCATTTCCATCTCAGCCGTTTGAGCGAGCGCAATACCTCATCGTCGAACATGTCGCCCGGAACAGAGGCGCCAATCCGGGGTGTGATGGTTCCGCTCTCGTCTATGTCCATAAGCGCGATTACGGCGCCAACATAACCCTGGTGCGCAGGCCTGTTCGGGTAGGTTGGCTTTGGTGGCCGGTTAAACTTTCCGTCACAGGAGGGCAGACCATCGATAGTGTGAATAGAAGGTCCGTCAGGGTGGGTGTGATTGTCGTCCGTGATCGCGTCATCAACGATCTGGTCGGCGATCTCAATCTCCCTGGCCGCGTCGCCTTCACTACTGAAATAAGCATTCATCGCGGACTGCCAGGCCATGCTGGTATAGTAGCGGTCCAGCAGCCAGTCAGGCGGTGACGGAGACATATGCCGCATTATTGAAATTTCGGCGTGAGCTTTCGCAATGTCGATAATAGCTTCTGGCTCACGGTCGTCATTGAACGACGCAACGGCCGCAGTGATGGCAGCGCCAGACCATGTCGGTCCTACCTGATCGCGTACCGGGAATAGGTGAGCGGCCGCAGCAGCTGCTGTTTGCTTGGCCGTCTCGAAGTCCGATTCCGACATGTCAGCGATGTATCTATTATGAAAAGCCGAGACGCTGAGCATGCTGGGCGGCTCATCTGCAACGGTGCTGAGAGCGGAGTCCAGCGAGGCTCTGGTCTCATTGTTTGGGGCAGCTTTCCATCTTGCATAGGCTGCAAGCAGTTTCCGGTCTGCCATTACCGGGTGGGCATCGGTCGCGGGCTGGCTAACTGCAAAGTCAGCGGCGGGTACTGCCCGCGTACAATAACCGACGCTGCACATGGTCCAGGCAGCTTCGTAGGCCAGCAGTGTTGCATCGGCGTCTTGCGGCGTCGCAATCGCCTCGGTTGCCAACTGCTCGGCGGCCGCAAGTTTTTCTTCAATGACATTGCCACCTGCGGCGGCGTTATAGCGTTCGAGCGTCGCGTCTGTGATCTGAGCAGTGGCAGGCAGGACGCCAAGCACAGCGAAAATACCAATGAAAGCATACTTCTGGATCATGCGCCTGCCCCTCTGATCAACCTTGGATACTATGGGCGAAGCGGGGGCGGTCAACCGCAAAACCCGGCGTGAAAACGAAAAACGGCGGCTTCCGGAGAAGCCGCCGCCTGATCAGTAGAGGCCATTTCTGGCCAATCCAAATCTAGAGAAGTTTCAGGTCCACGGCCGAGGTCTTGCCGCGGCGCTCATCAGTGTGGAGCTCATACTCGATCGGTGCGTCTTCGGCGAGCGTGCGCATGCCGGACTTCTCGACGGCCGAGATATGAACAAAAATGTCAGCGCCACCAGCGTCAGGCTTGATGAAGCCATAGCCTTTTTGGTCGTTGAACCATTTAACTTTTCCGGTTGCCATATTGGCTACTCCAGTCTTCTCCCCGTGCCGGACCCGCACCGCGCGGATGGTCACGAAGGGTCTCGAAGAAACGGGGGAAGTGAAGAAAGGCCGTCGGTCCGACGGGGTCTTATGAATTCAGACCGACCGTATATTCGATAGATGCATTATGCCTGAAATCACGTGTTCCTGCAATCGGCGTTTCACGGTGAAGCTGAGTCACTCCAGCATGAACGCCATTGGCAGGATAATCCGGCGGTAGCTCGGATCACAGGTCACGCCTGGCTCTTCACCCTCCGGTTGCCATTCCCATTGCCGTATCGTTGCCTCCGCCGACTCCTCGAAAGCCGAAGATGGTACGGCAGCCAGAATTTCCACGTCCGTAACCTTGCGGTCTTCCACTTTGATCTGGGCAATCACCGCGCCGAACATGCCTTTCTGTGCTGCGGCATCTGGATAACTAAGCTCTGGCGTCATATCGAACGTGCCGTCGCAATACGGAAGGCGCGTGTCTTCCTCGCCCTCTTCCGCAGCAGAATCGACGTCAGTGGCTTCAGGCAGTTTGTCCCTGAATTCCGAGAGCCCATCCATGATCTCTTCCACCCTTGCATCGAGGTATTTGTGATCGGGAGTCCGAACTCCAGGCCCGCTTCTGGAGTCTGCGCCATACGCGAAATAGGCAGACATCGCCATTTGCCAGGCATCTGTGAGGTACCAGTGGCCATCCAGCCAATCAGGCTCGTCTTCGACCGTGTAGTAAATCTTGCCCAGCTCCAGCCGATGATAGGCCATGTCCATGACGTCCTTCGTATCGGGGCGGGAATTGAAGTCGGCAACAATGCTCGCAATCGACGCATCGCTCCATTGTTCGCCAATCACAGACCGAAATGGCGCAAAATGTGACGCGGCCTGCGCGGCGGTCTGGCTGGCCTCCCTCCAGTTCTGGTCCTTGAAATCTGCGATGTAGCGATTGTGGTGGGCCGTGAGCGACAGGCTGGTCAGGCCTTCATTGCCGACATCCTCCAGCGCTTGATCGAGCGCGTTTCTGGTGCTGCGATCGGATTTGTCTTTCCAGGCAGAATAGGCCTTGAGGAGGGCGACATCTGACGGGTAGACAGCGTCGCCGACCAGAGGGCGGCTGCTTGCAAATTCCGCGAAGGGGATAGCCCCATCGCACGCTGCATAAACGCAAAGTGTCTGTCCGGCTTCATAGGCGAGCAGGGCGGCATCGTCTCGTTCCGGATGACGAAGCGTTGCCTGGCCCAGAGCTCTTGCCGCATCTACGCGTGCCGCGGCGCCGCCTGATGACACCGCCTCGTTATACGCGACGATCGCATCGCTCATCTCATCAGACTGGCCAGCAGCGGGTAGTGCTACGAGCAGCGCAGCAGCAAGAACGGCAAACAGTTTCATCTTTCCTCCTGACAAGGGGATGCACCTTGAAGTGGCGCAGACAGCGCTCTCAATTCACGCCGAAGGAATAGGTATAGATCAGGTCCTTCGCGGAGGCTTCACAGGGGCCATCATCGGCAGCATCCTCGTCCGGCTCATACGTCCATTTGCGAATGGATGAGATGATCGCATTGTCGAAGGTGCGTTCCGGGATGGAGGCGAGAACCTCAACGTTTGAGGCTTTTCCGTTGTTGAGATCCATGCGGAGCACAACGGCGCCATTCTGTTTGCCCTTCAGCGCATTGAAGGGATAACGAAATTCAGGATCCTCATCGAAACTGCCCTCACAGAGGTTCGGGTTTGTCGGCAGCATATCGGTGGGGCCGGCTCCTGCGATGATTTCGGCCGCTTGCTGTTTGAACACGTCAGGGTCAGGTCCCGAAACTTCATAGCGTGAGGCGCCCATTGCGCGGGTCGACCCGTTTGACTGGAAATACATCAGGATGCCTGCTCTCCACGCTGTGGAAAGATAGAGGTCTCTCTCCAGCCAGTCTGGCCTTTGCGGGAGATCATGATCAAGTTTGATGAGGTCGCTGATATGGTGCGCCAGGATCAGGGTGTCGTTGAGGTCCGGATTGTGGTTGTAACCTGCTGTCGCTGAGGCGATGACGGCGTCGCTCCACCGCTCGCCGACGACCGCACGGTGAGGCGCAAGGTATATCGAGGCCTCTCGCGCCGACTTGGCGGCTCGGCCCCAGTCCTTGGCATTGAAATCTTCGGTATAGCGAGTCTGAAACGCCACGATTGCGAGCGGTGTGGCTCTAACGGTCAGATATGAAGTCAGCGCGGCATCAAGGCGTTCACGCGTGCCGGGGGCGTCTCCCGTGATCCAGTCGGCAAAGGCACTCAGAAGAGTGATATCCTCGCTGGTAAGGACATTTGCCGGCAGGGGATGGCTGCTCGCGAAAGCCGCCATTTCCTTTGCGCCCTGACAGCCAGAATAGATGCAAAGCGTCTGTCCCGCCTCGAATGCGCGTAGCACTGCGTCTGGCCGGTCCGGATTGGCGAGCACGGAAGCTGCCAGTATGCGGGCGGCCTCTGTCCTGTCGTCCGGAGACCCTGACGTCATCGCGCGCTGGTGGAGGGCATTAGCTTCATCAAGCGTAACTGCTTGTGCCGGGCCTGAGATTGCCAGCAAGAAGCCGACACCGATCAAGATGAATTTTCGTACATGCATACGTCTTTGTTCAGGAAAACCTGAACAAGATCAACATGAAGTTTTGGCTTATTTAGTCGAGGGTGAATTCGTAGAAGACGGGCGCGATATCGCCGAGATTCTTTGTCTCATACCGCGTGCGGAAATGATCGGCGGGTGGTTGGCGCCAGTCATCGGCTTTCTCAGCGAGCCAATTAAAGCCCTCAGCAGCGAGAAATATGCTCAGCGCTTCGTCGGCGTATGAGCGCACATCGGTTGCAAACCGAAGCCGCGCCCCGGGCTTCATCACCCGCCTGAGGGCCGTCAGGAAATCAGGTTGGATGATCCGGCGTTTCTGGTGGCGTTTCTTCGGCCATGGGTCGGGAAACAGGATGAAGACGCGGTCGAGGCAGGCATCTGGCAGCAGATCCACGAGTTCACGGGCATCCTCATCCCAGAGGCGGACATTTTTCAGCGCCATATCCTCGATATCGGACAGGCACTTCGCGATGCCCTCAACAAAGACCTCGCCCGCCATGATGCCGACGTCCGGGTTGGCTTTTGCCTGCGCGCTCACATGTTCGCCGCCGCCAAAACCGATCTCAAGCCAAAGCTGGCCAACCTCTGCATCGAAGAGGCCTAGAGGCTGCTTCAGTGCGTTCGCGTCGCCCGGAAGGCGCAGGCGGGGCAAGAGATTATCAACCAAACTCTGCTGTCTGCCCGACAAGGGGCGGCCGCCCTTTCGGCCGAAGGAGCGGATGGGTGAGTGTTCAGACGATTTCACGACAAGCTCCGGTGACGCGGCGCCAGTCAGTGACCGACCTTCCAGCCACTGAGATTTCGTGGCTGTGGTGGGCGGTGTGGCTGGCCTGTTTTGGCGCGTTCTCCATGATGGTGCCGCGCGATGCAAGTTTCGATGTCGCCCATTATCACCTTCACAATGGCTGGGCAGCACTCAATGGCCGTGACGGCTACGATCTCGCGCCTGCAGAAATGCACAGCTTCGCCAGTCCGGGCTGGCAGGTCTTTGTCTGGCTGTTGATCGAGTGGTTGCCCGGACGGGCCGTCGCCTTCCTGCTCGGTGTCCTGCAAGGGCTTGGCTTGCCAGCGCTCTACGCCTTGTCCCGGCGGGTCCTCCAGCGCACCGGCGCAGAGCCGAGCTTGCTTGTCGTGCTGTCGATTGCGGCGGCGGGCTTTCTTGCCGAGGCCCAGTTCGGCCTGTTCGGCTCCGTGCGCAACGACTCTGTATTTACGGTCGCGCTGCTTGGCTCTCTCGTCCTGCTCTTTCCTCGGGATGGTGGGGCGCCGGGCTGGAAGAGCCTTGGTATTGCCAGCGGACTTCTTGGCCTATGCATCGGTCTCAAGCTTACCAATGCGGTTTATGCACTGTTTTTCGCGACGAGCGCTCTGATCGTACTGCAGGGCTGGCGTCAGCGTATCTCGGGCGCGCTCATCTGCGCCGGGTTCGCGCTCATCGGAATTATGGTGACCGGCGGAGCATGGGCTCTCTATCTCTATAACGTCTATGGCAACCCGATCTTTCCTCTACTGAACGGGGTATTCGACGCGCCACTCGGACCGGAAGAAGCGTTCCGGGATGAGCGTTATCTGCCGCATGGATTTGGTGAAGCTATTCTCCGGCCATTCGCCTTCCTCTTCGACGGCGAGCTCATAAATGAGCACGACTTTTTCGATCCGCGCCTGCAGATCGGCTATCTCGCCAGCCTTGTTATTCTGATTGCTGCGCTCGCATTGCGGCAATTCTGGCAGAAGGCAGGCGTCCGCGAAGCTTGCGCGCTTGCTGCAGGCTTTATCGTCATGCTGGCAGGCTGGACCGCTGTCTTCTCGATTGCCCGCTACATCATTGCGGCCTGGATGATCGGCCCGCTTATGGCCGCGCTCGTCATCGCGCTCTGGCGTCCAAGATTGCTGTCAGGAAGCCGAGCGTCGCTCGCGGGACTTGCGGCAGCCGTTGGCCTCTCCGTGATAACGCAGCCCTCGCTCCTGCGCCGCGCGCCATGGCCCGCGGACTGGAGCGCGCCCTATGTTAGCGCCGAGCTGCCGAATGAGGGCGCCTATGATGGTGCGGTCATAGCTTTTGCTGGCGGCTATCCTGGGGCGTTCCTGTCACCGTTTTTCCCGGAAACAGCGCGGCTCACCCATCTCGTGCCGCAGGACTGGAGCGCGCCTGCACTGGAAGGCTACCGCCGCCAGATACGCGACCTCGTTCGTGATCCGTCGATGAGACTCTATGTAGTCATAACAGAAACGGCGGAAGGTTCCTTTGAAGAAACCATCCGCCGACTTCAGCAGATTGAGAATGTGGCCGTAGAGACCTGGCAATGTGAGCGTATCAATTCTTCATTTGATACGCCCGGCGTTTACTGGAAAATCTGCCCGGCATCCTGGCAGGGCAGGACCTAGCCCAGCAGGTCTTTCAGCTGATCAACCAGGTCGGTCTTTTCCCAGGCAAAGCCGCCATCGGCGTCAGGCTTACGGCCAAAGTGGCCATAAGCTGCCGTGCGGGCATAGATCGGCTTGTTGAGGCCGAGCGCCGTGCGGATGCCGCGGGGGGACAGGTCCATCACTTCCATCAGGCGCTTTTCAAGTTTGCGCTCGTCGGTCTTCGCGGTGTCGTGAAGATTGACGTTGATGGAGAGCGGGCGCGCCACGCCGATCGCGTAGGAAAGCTGGAGCGTGCAGCGCTGGGCAAGGCCAGCTGCGACAACGTTCTTGGCGAGGTAGCGCGCGGCATAGGCGGCCGAGCGGTCAACTTTCGTCGGATCCTTGCCGGAGAAGGCGCCGCCGCCATGCGGGGCGGAGCCACCATAGGTGTCGACGATGATCTTGCGGCCTGTGAGACCTGCGTCGCCGTCCGGACCGCCGATGACGAACTTGCCGGTCGGGTTCACATAGAACTTGTCTTCGTCCGGGAACCAGCCGTCTGGAAGGATCTCCGTAACCACCGGGCGGACAAGCTCGCGCACATCAGCGGCGGATAGGCCATCCTGGTGCTGGGTCGAGACCACAACTGCGTCGACACCGACAGGCTTGCCATTGCTGTACAGCATGGTGACCTGGCTTTTTGCGTCAGGCTCGAATTCCGGACGCTCACCGGAATGGCGAAGCTCTGCCATCCGCTTCAGGATGCGGTGCGAATAGGAAATCGGAGCCGGCATAAGCTCATCGGTTTCGTCGCTTGCATAGCCGAACATGATGCCCTGGTCGCCAGCACCTTCTTCGGTGTAGGTGCCCGTGCCTTCATCGACGCCAGCGGCGATATCTTCGGACTGGCCGTGCAGCCAGTTATTGAGCTTCAGATTCTTCCAGTGGAAGCCGTCTTGCTCATAGCCGATATCCTTGACGGCGGCGCGAACGACATCCTCGATCATGTCGGGCGTGATCGTGTCCGGACCGCGCATCTCGCCGAGAAGGGCGACCTGGTTCGTCGTCGCAGCGGTTTCACAGGCAACGCGGACGCGCGAGGTGTCGTAGCCAGCCTTGATGGCTTCGCGGAAATAGAGATCAACGACCTCGTCGGAAACGCGGTCACAAACCTTGTCCGGGTGTCCCTCAGAGACGCTCTCGCTGGTAAAAAGAAATACTGGATCGGTCAAAATTCTATTCCGCTTTTAGATTGGTCGACTTAGCCCTGTTATAGGGTTCGCCTTGGTGACGCTAGGCTTTTCACGAATTCTCATCATCGACAGCCGCCGCTGCCTTGATGGTCGCAAGCAGCGACTTGCGCAGCGCTTCGTCCCGGATCTTCTGAAACGAAGAGACTAGCTCCATGGCCTCATGGTCGATCTGGGGCAGCGGCGCCGCTTCACTGGCATCCTCATGCAGCTGGCCCGGCAGGGACAGGTACTCTTCGGCGCCCTCATAGAAATAGGCGATCGGCACGTCGAGCACGCCAGCAAGCTCATAAAGCCGGCCTGCGGAAATGCGGTTCACGCCTTTCTCGTACTTCTGGACTTGCTGGAAGGTGAGGCTGAGCCGCTCGCTCAGCTGTTCCTGCGTCCATTTGAGTTCCTTGCGGCGCCAGCGGATGCGCTGGCCCACGAGTTCGTCGATCCTGTTGGGTAATTTACTCTCGGGCATAGCGTCGCTTTTTGAGGGTACGGCTTTGAGAAGGGTGGTCGCTGGCTTCTAGCGCCGCCAGGTAAAGAAGGCCAGAACCGTAAACCCGGCCAGCGTGAGCCAGAACAGCGCGGCCCCGAAGCGTTGATAGGGTGTTGTTGCCAGTGGCGCGGGCAGGGGCGCGCGCACAACCGAAGAGACCCAGCCATCAGGGTCGCCGGGCCTTCTCTGACCACGCGCGGTCTCACGGCCGAACCCATCGATGACCGCCGTCGCGCCGCGGCTTGCGACACGCGCCATGGGCAGCCCGCTTTCGATGGAGCGATAGCGGTTCTGGGCGTAGTGCTGCGCCGGTCCAAGGCCGCGGCCGAACCAGGCATCATTGGAGATGGTGACGATCCACTCTGCCGCTTCACGCTGCGGCTTTGCGGTCCGGGTAATTTCGGGAAACAGCGCTTCATAGCAGATCAGCGCAATGAAAGGCGGCACGTCGCGCGGGAAGACGACCGTAGGTTCCGCACCGGGCGTAAAGCCTGCCGACGCCAGCTCCTGCATGGCGCCGGGCAGGAAACCAGCCATCATGTCGCCGAACGGAATGATGTCCGTCGCAGCCAGCTCGCCAAACGGGACCAGGCGATGTTTGTCATAAAGGCCGATCAGCTCTGACTGCCCATTTTCTGCTGCGAGTACGGCAAGGCTGTTGAAAAACACCGTGTCGTTCTCATCGAGGCTGCGGCGCGTAGAGCCGACGATCAGCGTGCGATTGCCGAGATAGGTCGAAATCGTGTCGATCGCATAGGTGTTGGTCAGCAGGTAGAAGGGAAGGGCACCCTCGGGCCAGATGACGATGTCATCTTCGGCGCTCTCAACCTCCTGAAGGAAGTTGAGATAGCGGCGAAACAGCCGGTCAGAGGCGCCATTATACTTGTCTGCCTGCGGCACACCCGGATCCATCAGGACGACGTGCTGCTCTGTCATCTGGGATGGTTCTGCAAGACGCTGCGCGCCCCAGGCCCAGCCGACACTGGCAAGGATAACTGCTGCGGTGATTGGCAAGGCCCGTTCGAACAGGCCGCGGACTTCACGCGTATCGACAAGGGCAGCCGGGGCTGCGCTCACAAACAGTGTCAGCAGCGTCAGCCAGTAAACCCCGCCAAGCGATGCCGCCTGCGACAGCGAGCTACCCGGCGTCCAGGTCGTGCCGAAAACGTTCCAGGGAAAGCCGCCAAACAGATAGCCACGGACGAGCTCTGCCAGTCCCATGAAGACGGTGAAGATGAAAATCCGCGAGGGAGAGGCAGACCAGAAGGCACCAGCCAGACAGAAAGCTGCCCCCCAGATCAGGGCCATGCCGCCCGGCAACAGGACCAGAGGCATCCAGATGTAAGCGGCATGCTGGGCTGGATCGACCAGGAATGGAGAGACCGTCCAGTACATGCTGACCAGGAAGAAGCCATAGCCAAAGGCCCAGCCGCGCATGAAGAGGGCGCGGCCCCAACGGGCCTTTTTGCGCGCGCCATCCATCATCCAGACGAGCAGCGTCACGCAGACGACAAGCGCAAGCGCGATGTGGAATGGCGCAAAGCCCAGCGCAGCGACCGCGCCGAGAAAGATGCAGATGATGAAAGCGAGCAGGCCGGAAATGCCGGAGACGCCCTGATGCAGGGGGGCGAGGGCTGTTAGCCCGTAGCTCTGCTCGCGAGCGCTCAAGCCCCGGCCTCTGCTGCGACGCTACGGACGACAAGGCGTTCGATCCGCCGGGCATCACCGTCCAGAATTTCGATGTCGGCACCGACCGGATGGCGCAGGACTTCACCGCGAAGCGGGACCTTGCCGGCGAGCGCAAAAGCGACGCCGCCAAGCGTGTCGACCTCGACGTCCTGGTCTCCGAGGTCGAGATCCATTCCGGTCTTTTCGAGGAAGTCCGAGATTTCCATGCGGGCGTCGGCTTCCCAGGCATGGCGGCCGCGGCGCACGACCATGGCTGGCTCTTCATCGTGCTCGTCTTCGATGTTGCCGACAATCTCTTCCATCAGGTCCTCGAGCGACACGAGGCCGTCCGTTCCACCATATTCGTCGACGACGAGCGCCATATGGATACGGCTTGTCTGCATCTTCACCAGCAGGTCAGCGAGCTTCATCGATGGCGGGACATAGAGGATGTCACGGCGCAGGCGTTCGAGCGGGCGGTCCATGCCTTCGCCGCCCCGCGCAATCTCTCCCACCACGTCCTTGATATGAACGAGGCCAATCGGATCATCCAGCGTCTCTCGATAGACGGGCAGGCGGGAATGCGACTCTTCGGCGTAGAGCTGGATCAGCGCTGGCAGGTCAGTCGAGAGTTCGACGCCGACAATCTCTGCGCGTGGCACCATCACATCGGCGACACGGCCCTCTTCGAACTCTGCAAGGCGCAGTCGAAGCTGGGCAGGCGTATGCTGTGCGTTTTGCACCGTTACAGCTTCTGCTTGCTGCTCTTCGTTTTCGCGCCGCCTGCTAAATCTGAATAGGCGCGGGCGGCGCCGTCTCTCTCGGTCAGTTGTGTCAGTCATCTCGTTCCAGCTCAGAGGTCCCTGCCATAGGGGTCGCCAATTCCAAGACCGGCAAGGGCCTTGATCTCGAGCGCCTCCATTTCGCGGGCCTCTTCCTCGGTCATATGATCATAGCCGAGCAGGTGAAGATAGCCGTGAATGACGAGGTGGCTCAGGTGATCAGTCAGTTTGATGCCGCGTGTGGCTGCATCGCCACGCGAAACGCCAAGCCCGACTGCAATGTCGCCCAGGAATGGTGCGTCCATTTCATCAGCCGGAAAGGACAATACATCGGTCGGTTTGTTCTTGCCGCGCCAGTCCCGGTTAAGCGTATGCATTTCATCATCATCGGTCAGGAGAAGCGCGACTTCCCCCTCAATGGCGACAAGCGTAAAAGCGGCGTCCAGCGCGCGCTGGCAGACCGCTTCGGCGTCTTCCATTTCACTAGCCCAGCCTGCGTCCTCTATGCGCAGGTCCAGCACGATGCTCACGATCCGGCCCCCGGCGTCTTGTCGTCGCTGGTGCCCGCATCCTTGTCATAGGCGCGGATGATGCGCGAGACGAGCGCATGACGGCGCACATCTGAAGCAGTGAAGTGAACAATGCCTGTGCCTTCGACGCCTTCAAGAATGCGAAGCGCATGGGCAAGGCCCGACGGTGTTTTCGGCGGAAGGTCCACCTGTCCCGGATCGCCCGTGACGACCATGCGGGAGTCGCGGCCAAGACGCGTCAGGACCATCTTGGTCTGACCGATCGTGGCGTTCTGCGCTTCGTCCATGATGACAAAGGCGTTCTTGAGCGTGCGGCCCCGCATGAAGGCGAGCGGGGCGACCTCGATAATCTTCTTCTCACGCATGCGCTCGACATGATCGGCGCCGAGCACTTCGTTCAACGCATCCCAGATCGGGCGTAGATAAGGCTCAACCTTCTCTTCAAGGTCGCCGGGCAGGAAGCCGAGATTTTCGCCGGCCTCAACGGCAGGGCGTGTGATGATCAGGCGTTCCTTGGTCTTCTTTCGAAGCTCTGCAGCGCCCGCGGCGACCGCAAGATAGGTCTTGCCGGTACCAGCAGGCCCAACACCAAAGACAAGGTCGCGGCCCTCGCGGGTGAGGTAGTCGATATACTGGGCCTGTGTACGGGTCTGCGGCATGACGGGCACGCGAAGCCCGGTCAGCGAGCCATAGCTTTCAGCCGGGGCGCGGGCCTGATCGATGGCGCCTTCAAAGGCATCTTCGCCAGCGGCCGGGTCGCTCTTCAGCATACGCTCGAACGCGGCCAGTGCTGCTTCGCCGTCAGCGACCGCGGCTTGCGTGCCGGTCAGCCGGATGCTGCCGCCCTGGCTGTCGGCTTTCAGTTTGCCATCAATAAGGGCCATTTCCAGCTTCATCAGATTGCGATGCTGCGGCCCGCAGATCGCAGGAAGAAGCGCTGGATTGTCCGGAGTGTAGAGGCGGGTGACGGTGCCTTTCAAGTCAGGCGGCCTCCACCGCATGGGCGTATTCGCCGGTGAGAGAGCTCATCGTCGAGCCGACAATCTTCACGTCCACAATCTGTCCTACAAGGCTTTCAGGCGCATCGAAGTGAACCGCCTGCATCCAGGGAGAGCGGCCATGCGCCTGACCCGGCATCTTGCCCTTGCCGGTCACGAGGACAGGCAGTGTTTCGCCAACTTTGGAGGCGTTAAACTCGGTCTGTTGCTGCTTCAGCAGGGCTTGCAGCCGCTGCAGGCGTTCGTCCTTCACCTCTTCGGGCACATGGCCGAACATGTCAGCCGCTGGTGTGCCCGGGCGCGGGGAGTACTTGAACGAATAGGCAATGGCATAGCCGACTTCACGGACGAGGTTCATCGTGTCCTCAAAGTCTTGATCGGACTCACCCGGGAAGCCGACGATAAAGTCGGACGCGAGCGCCATGTCAGGGCGCGCATCACGCATCCGGCGCATGATGTCGAGATAGTGCTCGGCCGTGTGGCCGCGGTTCATCGCCTTGAGGATCCGGTCAGAGCCAGACTGCACAGGCAGGTGCAGGAATGGCATCAGTTCCGGCACTTCGCCATGCGCTGCAATCAGGTCGTCATCCATGTCGCGCGGGTGGCTGGTCGTGTAGCGGATACGGTCGATACCGCCGATCTTTGAGAGGTGGCGTGCCAGCTGCCCAAGGCCCCATTCGCCGCCGCCTTCCAGCTTTGGCGCTGCGCCATGCCAGGCATTCACATTCTGGCCGAGCAGCGAGATGTCACGTACGCCCTGTGCGGCAAGGCTGCGCGCTTCCATGACAATGTCATCGACGGGGCGCGAAAGCTCTGCGCCGCGGGTGTAAGGCACGACACAGAAGGTGCAGAACTTGTCACAGCCTTCCTGCACCGACAGGAAAGCGGCAGGGCCATCCGCCTCACGCTGCTTTGGCAGGGCGTCAAATTTCTCTAGCGTCTCAAACTCGGTCTCGAGCCGGTCACCTGCCGCGCGGCTGGCGCGGGCGACCATTTCAGGCAGCTTGTGATAGGCCTGCGGGCCAAGCACGAGATCCACGGCAGGCTGGCGGCGCATGATCTCGGCGCCTTCGGCCTGCGCCACGCAACCTGCAACGGCGATGGTCATCTTGCCGCCGGAGGCCTCTTTCATCTTCTTGATCTGGCCAAGCTCGGAATAGACCTTTTCGGTCGCCTTCTCACGGATGTGGCAGGTGTTCAGCACAACGAGGTCAGCGGTCTCCGGGCCGTCGACAGGCTGATAGCCGAGCGGGCGCAGCACATCGCGCATGCGCTCGCTGTCATAAACATTCATCTGGCAGCCATACGTCTTGATGAAAAGACGCTTGGGCTCTGGGCGCGAAGTTGGGGTGGTCATCCGCGGGCTTATGCAACAAAACAGGCCTTGGGGCCAGCCTCGGGAGTTAGTTGGACTTGTCCGATTTCAGCGGCACGCCGTAAAGCTCCAGCCGGTGATCGACCAGCCGATAGCCAAGGCGTTCAGCGATCTCGACCTGAAGGCGCTCAATCTCTTCGGAGTGAAACTCGACCACGTCGCCGGTTTTCACATCGATCAGGTGATCGTGATGCTCTTCAGGCACTTCCTCGAAGCGGGCGCGCCCGTCGCGGAATTCGTGGCGCTCGATGATGCCGCTTTCCTCAAACAGCTTCACGGTTCGGTAGACAGTTGCCAGCGAGATGGAGTTGTCGAGCGCATTGGCGCGGCGGTGCAGCTCTTCGGCATCGGGATGGTCATCGGACGTGGACAGCACACGCGCAATCGTGCGGCGCTGCTCGGTCATACGAAGACCTTTTTCGGTGCAAAGCTTTTCGAGACGATCCATGGCCTGTTCATGCCCCCGATTTGTGTGTGTGTCCAGCGAGCGGACGCGACATTAACACCGCATCGACAGCGGCGCCGTCTTCGCGGCGGTAATAGTTCTTGCGAACACCATCACGCCCGAACCCATTGCGTTCATAGAAAGAGATAGCGGCAAGATTGTCACCAGCAACATCCAGCATCAACCGGTCTATACCATAGGGGCCGAGCAATGTGGCTGCGTGCTCGAAGAGCTGCTGCGCTGCGCCGCTGCGCCTTGCGTCCGGATGAACGCAGATCGTCAGGATTTCAGCGTCCGGTGGGACGCGCTGTATTAGAAGCAGGCCGGTAAGATTGGCGTCTTCCTCCAGGCCGAGCGCGAGTGTGGTCTGCGCGCTGAGCGACTCACGCATGGAGCGGACGCTCCACTGCCCGCTGACGTCAAAACAGGCTGCGTGCAGCATGGCCGCACGCGCTGAATCTTCCTCATTCAGGATGACGATGCCGCGCCTTCCGGCCATCAGGGCTTGCGGCCGCCGGGCAGGGCGGCGTCGGGCGCGCGTACATAGACAGGGCGCGCCACGCCTGCAGGATTGTCGGCGACCGCCGCAAACTCCGCCGTCCGCCGCGCACTTGGGCGGGCCTCATGAATCTCGATTCCTTCAAGCGCGGTATCCAGCGGGCCGCCCACTTCGCCAAAGACAAAATGCGGGTGAGCGCTGAGTTCAGCCTTTATGGCGTCGAGACCAAGCTCCTCCGGCTCACCAGTCGCCGCGCCTGTGCGGAACCGCTGCACCCAATAGGACAGGTCAGGTGGGCGTCTCTTGGCGGGAAGGGCAACGATGGCCGAGCCTTGCTGGCCTGCAGGGAGTGTCGCTTCCAGCGCGGTCACGCCGACACACGGCACCTCAAGCGCCAGCGACAGGCCGCGCGCAAATGCGACGCCAACGCGGATGCCGGTAAAGCTTCCGGGGCCGGTGACGACACCAATCCGCTCAACATCCTGAAGACTGAAACCCGCCTCTTTCAGGCAGGCCTCGACGATTGCGGGAAGGCGCGCATCCTGTCCGCGTACCATGTCTTCATGGCGTTCGGACAGGCAGGTGCCATCCTTCAGGACCGCGACATCGCAGGCCGGGCCGGATGTGTTGATACCAAGCGTCAGCATGCGAGGGACGCCCGGCTAAAGGATCTTGCAAGCCTCATCGAAGCTGAGGCGCGGGCTGCGATCGAAGATGGTGCTGTCATCGCCATGGCCGATGGCACAGAGGAAGTTCGAACGCCAGTGATGGGTCTCATCCTTGTCGGCAAAGAATTCGAGATCGACACCATCCTGATTGAAGCCAGACATCGGCGCGCAGTCGAGACCCAGCGCGCGCGCGGCCAGCATCAGATAGGCGCCTTGAAGCGAGCCATTGCGCATGGCGTGCTCTTCGCGGGCATGCGGATCGGAGAACCAGTCCTTGGCGCCTGGATTGTGCGGGAAAAGCTGCGGAATTTTCTCATGGAACATGAAGTCGTTGGCGATGATGCAGACCCAGGGCGCGCTCAACGTCTTTTCGACATTGCCTTCCATCAGATGCGGTTTGAGGCGCGCCTTGGCCTCTTCGGTGCGGATGAAAACGAAGCGGGCGGGGCAACAATTGGCGCTTGTTGCGCCCATCTTTGCAAGGTCATAGACGGCGCGGATCAGAGTTTCGGGCACATCCTTGTCGTGCCAGCCATTGTACGAACGCCCCTTCCGCCAGATGAGGTCCAGCGCGTAATCATTGACCGGATCAGACATGGTCCCGAAACTCCTTGATGGTAAAAGTCTAAAGCGCGGCCTCGACCGCATTCACTTCGGGCACATAGGCCTTCAGCATATTTTCGATACCCTGCTTCAGCGTCATCGTGGACGATGGGCAGCCTGCGCAGGCGCCGCGCATGGCAAGGTGGACGATCCCCGTGTCGGCATCAAAGCGCTGGAAAGTGATGTCGCCGCCATCCTGCGCCACAGCAGGACGCACGCGCGTCTCGATCAGCTCCAGGATCTCGCCGACGATTTCAGCGGTCTCGCCTTCATAGTCGTCCGCGGTGGTCGCATTGGCGTCAACTTGCGGCGACGCGCCGCCATCGCTGAGCACGGGAAGCCCGGCGACATAGTGGTCCATGATCGCGGCAAGCACCATCGGGCGCAGATGTTTCCAGTCAGACCCTTCTGCCTTGGAGACAGACAGGAAGTCCGGTCCGAGGAAAACACGAGTTACGCCGTCCACATTGAAAACAGTTTGGGCAAGCGGGCTGGAGCCAGCCTCTTCAACGCTTGCGAAATCAAACGGGCCGACGGCGCCCGCAACGGTTTCGCCGGGGATGAACTTGATTGTGTCGGGGTTTGGCGTGGGCTCGGTCTGTATAAACATCGAAGGTCCGGCATTCTCTTGTCTGCTAACGCCGTTCAGATGGACGCCCATACCGCTTGTTTCAAGCCACTCACAGCCGTCTGGCGCAAACGTCGCTACAGGCTATTGCGTGCCCGACGCCCCTGCCAGGGCAGCCTCCGCCCGGTCTTCTGCGTCAATGATGATGGCGCCGCCGAGATCACGCGTCGCCCGGCCAGCCTCACCGATATAGAAGGCCATCATGGCCAGATGGTCGGCCATGAGACGTGCGTCGCCTGACTGGTTCGACACAAAAAGCGGGTCCAGCGTCGCTGCCTTTCGCCATGCCGCTGAAAGCCGGTCAATCCGCGATTGAACGGCCTCGCTGACCAGACTGTCCGGTTCAGCATTGAGGCTGGCGGTGATCAGCTGGCTTGCAAGCTGCGCGCGGGCGCGTGCAGCATAGAACGCGCGTATATCGCTCTTCGAAGCAGGCCATCCATCGCGAAGGTTTGACTGTTCTCCAAGCTCGGCGACGGAGATGTCAGACCAACTCGCCAGAAGGCCGAGCTTGTCCAGAAGGCTTTCGAACCCTGCAGCTTCGGCGGCGAGGTCGCGCTCCAGACGGCCCTCATATCGGGCCAGCGCCTCGGCGGCGGCGGCAAGGCGCGGTGTCTGTTCCAGTTGCGGATCAATCGCGAGCAGCCGGGCCGCAGCTGAAAGATCAGGGTCTGCACTGCCGCGAGGCGTTTTGGCCTGCATCGACATCAGCCGCGTATACTCACTCATCGAGGATGAGAGCGCTTCCTGCCAGGCTGGAAGGCCGGTCAGGCGTGCCTGCGGATGCCAGCCCGGCCGGTCATTGGCCCAGCCCGGACCTTCGATCTCTCGGCCGATCATGGTGATGATGATACCCGTTTCCGGAGAGGTCCAGGGTCGCTCGGCTGACAGGACGACGGGTTCATCCTTGATGTCATGTGATCCGGCCACGAGCGCCGGATAAAACGCCACAATGGCAAGAATACCGAAGACTTTAAGCGTCTTTACGCCTCTGGCCCACCACCATTCAGCCGTGCGCATCAAGGGCGACGGCTCAGCTTCATCAAGATAGGAGTCCGGCAGGTCAGTCCCGATCAGCGTCACAGCAGGCCCGTCCTCGCGGGTCTTTACTGGAAGCTTTTCGACATTGTTCATGCGGTCGATGATCCGGTCGTGGCGCGCTGGCGACACGTCTTGATCAAGCGCCGCAGCTTCTTCGATTAAGATTTTGTTAACACATAAATCTTGATCCGCCCACGGTGTATTGTGCGTTTATTACGCCTGCGAAACGATCAACAGTTTCGTCCGCGCCTTAAAGACCCAGCGTTTGCACGAGCGCGAGTGCGCTGGTGGCCGCAACCATGGAAAGGAGGACGAAGAGCCCAATCTGACCGCCGCGATGACGTCTTGCTGGACGCTCAGTTGTCGTTGCCATCTTCGGTACTCTCCTCATTTTCGTCAGCCTCAAGCTCGCTCACCTGCTCGCTGACGCCTTCAGCAATGTCCTGAACGCGGTCGAGGCGTTCCTGTTGCCGGTCACATGCCGAAAGCAGGGAAATACTGGCAGAAATGGCCAGTAGCAGCGCGGCCAATGGCCGGGACAGGAGGGGCCGTAGGGTTTTCATGTGGAGGAGGCGAATACTGTGAATCGACACAAAAAGCGAGCGCTTTGGTCTAGATCGCGCCGAGCGCCCGGCCGACCGTTTCGCCGGCTTCGTGGATCGCGTCGCGTGCCGGCATCGAAACGGCGGTAAGATTCATGAAGCCGTGAACCATGCCCGGATGCTCACGGATCGTAACGGGGACGCCATGCGCGGCCAGCTTGCTGGCATAGGCGCGTCCTTCATCCTTAAGTGGGTCCCACCCGCAAAGGACGACATGCGCGGGTGGCAGACCGTAGAAATCGTCGTCCGGCGCAAATAGCGGAGACACTTTCCTGTCCATCCGGTCGCTTTCTGCCTGGATGTAGGCATCGCGGAAATAGTCGAAGAGGCGCTCGGACAGGAAGAAGCCTTCCTGGAAGGTCAGCTTTTTGGTGCTGATGTCGGCAAACTGGACGAGCGGGTACAGCAAAAGCTGGAAAGACGGTGAAGGTTCGCCCTGACGGTTCAGCTCCTGGCAGAGATAGGCGGCAAGGTTGCCCCCAGCACTGTCTCCTGCCACGCAGAGCCGTTCAGGATCCATTTTCAGGAACTCGGTGCGCGCGGTGGTCCATTTCCAGACCGCCATGGCGTCTTCGTGGGCGGCCGGAAATGGATGTTCCGGCGCCAGCCGGTAGTGAACGGACAGGACGCGGCAGCGCGACCCGGCCGCAAGCCGGCGGCAGATCATGTCATGGCTGTCTAGGTCGCCCAGCACAAACCCGCCACCATGAAAGAAGACGATGCCCGGCCCGGGGCCGATCCCGGCGCCAAGCGGCGTATAGAGCCGCGCCTTGAGAGGGCCGTCCGCACCATCGACGGCCAGCGTCGAGATATCGGCAAGCTCCGGCGCATCGCGCTCAACCGACCGGCTCGCCCGGTAAAAGCTACTCCTCAGCCTGTCGGCCGACTGGACGAAATCCAGCTTGGAAAAGTCAGGGAGCTTGAAGCGGTCCAGAAAGGTTCGCAGGGTTTCGTCGAGAGCCATCACCCTAAAATGACGCTTCACTCACCTTTTTTGAAGCATATTTTCGCGCAAGGCCCCGGGTTTTTTGTGGGCGGGCCTAATAGGCTGACATCATCCAGATGATCCGCCGGATGCCATAGCGGTCCAGATAGTCGAGCCCGGTCGTCCACAGACGCGCCTTGGTCATCTCGGGCAGGTTCTCGACGCGCTGGATCATGCGAACGCCAAGATCGCAGAAGTTTACGGTCTCAAGCGCCGCATCCATCTCCCGCCGGCTCTTGCCTTCGGTGGTCAGCAGTAGGGTAAGGTCGCTATCGAACAAGGCACCGGTGCCGAGCGTCTGGAGGGCGCTCATATCGGCGCGCGATGGATAGCCTCTGTTCTGTGGCCGTATCCTCGCATCGATCACCGCATCGAGCAGGATGGTCAGCGTCTCCAGCGAATAATCGTAAAGCGGCTCACCGGGTGCGAGATAGGACTGCAGCAGCAGGTAGGCATCCTGCTCGGCGAGCTCTGCATAGGCGACAAGGTCGGTGCCCATACAATAGGGCGCGCCGGACTCTGACAGGCTTTCCAGACGCGAGCGCGTCAGCTCCATGACCTCATTTGCATAGCGTATGTCGGCCTTGGACAGCCGCTGCAGGCTCTGCATGATCGGCTCGCTACCGGCCTGCAGGAGCAGCACGCCGATCTCTCCCTCAGGCACGCCCCGCTCAAGGGCGACCAGCAATGTCTCGCGCAACTGCCGGGCCTCTGCCGGAAACGCGCTGTCGAGCTTTCGGAAATAGGTGCGCGTCAGCGGGTCTTCGCCAAGCTCGGCAAGCGCGGCCTCGGCGTCAGCTTTCCCGTCGCTGGCGACTTCATCGCTGATCTGCCCGCCGGTGAGAGAGGGCCAGGCGAACAGGAGACCGGTGACGGCGAGGGCAAGTACGAAGGCGGCGGCCACAATCCAGGTGCCGCCAGACGCCGCCTTGCCCTTCCCCCCATCCGGTCTGTCTGGTTCGCCGCTCACACTCAGGCTGTGATGACGCCGGGTGCTGGCGGTTCACTGAAGAGGCCGCGCACCAGATCGTCGCGCCGGTCGATGACGCAGCGCTGGTTTACATAGCCCTTGTCGGTGATTTCGCCCGCATCGATGGATGGCGGCTCGGTCATGACGGTGAAACGGCGGATCTTGCGTGAAGAGCCTTTTTCGCCCGCATTGAACGCCTTCACTTTTTCTGTGAGGTCGGCGGTCAGCTGCGCGAGCGCTTTCGGCGCGTCGCCTTCTGCCTTCTTCACGTATGACATGAAGGTCGCTTGCGCAGGCCAGAACATCGCAGCTGCAAAGTCCTTGTCCTGACCGGCAATGACCGCGTCAAAGACCAGCGGCGAACAGGCCGCGACAAGGTCGGGTCGCAGCGTGCCGACCGACACCCATGTACCGGTCGACAGCTTGAAGTCCTCACCAACGCGGCCGTCAAAAATGATACCTTTGTTGGGGTCATTCTCGTCCACCATGATGGCGGCGTCGCCGAGCTTGTAATAGCCTTCTTCGTCGAACACTTCGGCGTTCTTGTCCGGCATGTCGAGATAGCCCGGCATCACGCTGGGGCCCTTCACGCGAACTTCCAGTTTTGCGCCATTTGGCACCAGCTTGAGGGTAGAGCCCGGCAGCGGCAGCCCGATCAGGCCTACGCGCTCCACCACCCAGTGCACCACGGTAATGCCCTGCGTCTCGGTCGCGCCATACATGGTGATGATCGGGATACGCTTGCCGGTCGCCTTGATGGCGAGTTTTTGCAGCCGGTCATAAAGGTCATCCGACAGCGTCGCGCCGCCATAGCCGACAGAGCGCATGTTCTTGAAGAAAGCCTCGAGCAGGTCATCGTCCTGCTCCATCGCATCGGCCAGCATGGAGAGCGCGATCGGCGCGGTGCCGAAGGAAGACGGGCTGACTTCGCGGATGTTGCGGATCGTTTCACCGAACAGGTCCGGGGTCGGCTTGCCGCCATCGATCCAGAAGGTTGAGCCGTTGAACAGCGCACCGTTGAAGTTCACATTCGAGCCAGAAATGTGGTTCCACGGCAGCCAGTCGAGGACGTTGTGGACCTCGTCCGGATCATAGTCCGGGTCCTTCTCGTCATCGCGCAGGCCATCGACGCCGGCGATCATCGAACACATCGCGCCCTGCGTCTGTGGCACAGGCTTTGGCATACCGGTGGAGCCGGAGGTGAAGAGGTATTTGCCGACGCTATCATCGTTCAGCTTCGACATGGCCTCATCGACGGCCGGGGTCGGCTTGGTCTCTGCCAGCGTGTCGAAGGACTGGATCTCATTCGTCGCGCCATTTTTGGCGAAGATCGTACAGCCATGCTCGCCGAGCGCGTCGAGCGCATTCTTGAACGGCGCCACATCCTGAACAAAGATCGCCTTGGGCTGCACCGCCTCAAAGCAATGCTTCAGCTTGCCGAAATCGGTCGACATGGTGGAATAGGGCACAGAAATCGGCGCGGCGGGGGCGCCAATCTTCATCGCTGCCAGGATCACCAGCGCGCTCTCGATGGAGTTGCCAGACAGGATCATCACCGGCGATTTCGGGCCAGCACCCATGTCGAGGAAAGCCTGCGCCAGCGCATCGACCTTCTTCTTGCCTTCGCCATAGGTGACGGTCCGCCACTGATCGGTCTCAGCGTCGCGCTGTTTCAGCCATGGGCGGTCCGGATGTTCTGCGGCGCGCTCATCCAGGCAGTGCGGAATGGTCTTCGGCCGGTCGCCGGGTGTCTGGCGCGGCGTCAGATAGATTGTGCCGTCATCCTTGCGGACCATCTCGATGTCCGGCTCTTTCTGCGGCAGGGGGCGAAATGGCGGCAAAGCCTGTCCGTCAGCCATGGGTATCTCCCTTGAAATTCAGTTTTTTGTATAGCCCGACCAGTCTATACACAGGCAAATTCCTGCCAAGAGAAACCCGCCGATGACCCAACGTAATATAGGTATCTACCCTATCGGAATTGTTAGGTCCAAGCGCTCTGAACCGATAGATGACGGATGGGGTGCCATCCCCGCGCACATCGAACTCGACCCCGATCAGTTCACGCCCGAAGCACTTTTCGGTCTCGACACATTCTCTCACGCGGAGATCATTTTCCTCTTCGACCGCGTGCCCGATGAGAAGATTGAGCGCGGCGCGCGTCATCCGCGCGGCAACAAGGATTGGCCACTGACCGGCATCTTCGCTCAGCGCGGCAAGAACCGTCCCAACCGGATCGGCGTCACGGTCTGCCGCGTCCTGAAGGTGGACGGGCTAAACCTCTATCTCGAAGGCCTCGACGCGATCGACGGCACCCCGGTCATCGACATCAAACCCGTCATGGAAGGCTTCCTGCCCCGCGGTGAAATCCTCGAACCTGACTGGTCAAAGGCGCTGATGGCGGGGTATTGGAAGTAGCTGCTGCCCAACCCCCTCTTTCCGTCATCCCAGCGAAAGCTGGGACCCATGGCGGTTGAGAAATCACCTCCCGGCCGTCATGGACCCCACCTTGCGGTGGGGAGGCGGAAGTGAGGAAGCCTCAGGCGGATTTCGGCTTCAATCGGTGGGCAGCGATCGCCTCATGGCTCTCCCGCGCCTCATCCGCCAGCTTGCGCAGCGCGTCAGGCAGCACCGGATTTTCCATTCGCGGCGCGCCAAACCCTGTCGACTGCCACACCGCATCATACCAGTGCGGCGCCCAGACCCCGTCTTCCGGCTTTGGCCCCGCCTCCCAGCTCAGCATGGCATCGGTGTATTCGATGCCAAGCGCTGCGCAGAGGGCGCGTAACATCCCGGCTGGGTCTTCAAGGATATCATCGGAATCGACCACAGGCGGCGCTTCGCCCCTGATCTGACACACCCTGTCGAACAGCTCTGCCTGCTGCGGCACCCCGATCGCTTCGAGGCTTACCGTCTCCATCTTGCGCGCATAGGAGGCGAGCACACGTGCCGGGTCTCGGATGAGGAAGGCATTGGTCACCCGGTGCATCCAGCTGCGGGGCAGAGCGGGCGCCATATGGTGCGTCATATGCTTCTGGTAGAAGACGGGCTTTCCGTTCGGCACGGGCGCTTCGCTCAGCTCTCGCGCAACAACGGCGCCGTCATGCGCCTGCGCCTCCAGGATCTCCGCCTGCATCGGGTGCACGGTGCCGGTAGAGACAAGATAGGCCGCGTAGAACGGCTCATCGACGCAGGCCGTATCAGGCCGCGCGCCAAAGCTGCGCATCATCGTGGTCGAGAGATTACGCGGGCCAGACCACATGGCGATGCGGACAGGCTCGTTCATTTGATTGGTGTCAGGCTGCGGGCGACAAGATCCTGGTAAAGCCCGGTAATCCGCTTCGCCATTGGCCCGCCGACATGCTCGATTGTGCGCCCGTCCACTTCACGCACCGGCGTCACGCCTGCAAACGTGCCCGTCACAAAGGCTTCATCAGCCGAATAGACGTCAAACAGCGAGAAGCGTTTCTCACGGACCGTAATCCCGGCTTCCTCGCAGACGTGGATGATATTCCCGCGCGTGATTCCGCCAAGGCAGTAATCGGGCGGCGACGTCCAGACCTCGCCATCGCGCACGATGAAGAAATGGGTCGAGTTACAGGTCGCGACGAACCCGTTGGCATCCAGCATCAGCCCCTCATCCGCGCCCGCCTTGTCGGCTTGGATGCAGGCGAGAATGCAATTGAGCTTTGAGTGCGAGTTGAGCTTCTGGTCCTGCTCGGCAGGCCCAGTGCGACGCACATGAACGGTAAAGAGCGAAAGCCCTTTCTCGATCACTTCCGGCACGGGCGCCTTGTATTCCGGTATGATGACGACGGTCGGCTTCGTAATGGTAAAGCGCGGGCCCTGATAAGGCGTCTTCTTGATGCCACGCGTCACCATCAGCCGGATATGCACACCGTCGCTCATCTCCTGCGCCTTCAGGCAGTCGAACAGGCGCTGGGTGAGCTCCTCCTTCGAAAGCCCGATATCCATGTCGATGGTCTTTGCGCCCGCATAGAGCCGCTTCAGGTGCTCATCGAGGAAGGCCACACCGCCATTCTTGACCCGCAGGCCTTCCCAAACCCCGTCGCCCAGCAGGTAGCCACTGTCGAATACCGAGACGGTCGCTTCATCGCGGTGCTTCAGCTCTCCATTGACGGAGATCAGCACATCCGCATTGCGCGGATCATAGACAAAGTCATGCACACCGTGCGGTTCGTCTTCCATCGAGTGGTCTCCTGTCTCGAACGTCCGGTTCTGAACGTCCGGTTCTAGTCATACACCGGACTGCCCCAGAGCGAAGCATGCCCCTGCGAAGGCAGGGGTCGAAGGACGAGCGCGTTGAGGTTTGCGCTTTAGCCAACCCGGCGGTCAGTATCCTTCCAGTAAGGCTCGCGCAGATCCTTGCGAAGGATCTTGCCGGACGGGTTGCGCGGCAGCACCTTCACGAAGTCGACCGATTTCGGGCACTTGTAGCCAGCGATCTTCTCTTTCGTGAACGCGATGATGGCGTCCTTGTCCGGGGTCGCGCCTTCCTTCAGAACGATGATCGCCTTGACCGCTTCGCCCCATTTCTCGCTCGGAATGCCGATGACGGCGACGTCGGCGACGTCCGGGTGGCTGAACAGCGCATTCTCGACCTCGGCCGGATAGACGTTCTCGCCGCCCGACACGATCATGTCCTTGATCCGGTCGTGGATGAAGAGGAAGCCATCCTTGTCGAAATAGCCGGCATCGCCCGTATGGAAGAGGCCCCCGCGAAGCGCCTCCTCTGTGGCTTCCTCACGGTTCCAGTAGCCCTTCATGACGAAGTCCGCGCCGATCACAATCTCGCCAACCTCGCCCTGTGGGACCGGATTGTCTTCCGGGTCGACCACGCGAACGATGGCAGTCGGATAAGGCACACCGCAGGAGCGCAGCTTGCCCCAGCTCGGGTCGTGCGCTTCTGGCGGCAGGTAGGTGCCAAGGCCAACCGTCTCGGTCAGGCCGTAAAGCTGGGTGAATTTCGCACCGAACAGGTCGACGGCGCGCTTTAGCAGGTCTTCGGCAATCGGCGATGCACCATAGGAAATCGTCTTCAGCGACGAGAAATCCCGCTCATCGACGCCCGGCATCTGCGATAGCATCAGGATGACAGCCGGCACCCAGAAGGCGTGATTGACCTTGTGCTGCTCGACGAGGTCGAGGATGGCGGCAGGGTCGATCTCACGCAGGATGAGCGTCATCGCCCCCTGCGCGCTGGCTAGAACGCCGATATTGCAGCCCGCCACGTGGAAGAGCGGCATGGCGTTCATCACCACATCGCCCTCATCATAGGCAGCCCAGTCGAGCTTCGCCGCTTCGGTGAAGACGGCGCGATAGTTCGCATTGGTCAGCATGACGCCCTTGGGCAGGCCCGTGGTGCCCGAGGTGTAGAGCTGGATGACATCGTCATCATCTTCGGTCTTGAGTTCCGGCGCCTTGTCGCTCTGGCTCGCCATCCAGTCGTCATAGGATGGCCAGTCCTTGTGGCCGCCATCAATCGCGATGATCGTCTTCAGCTCAGGGCATTCCGGCGCGATTTTCTCTGCGGCCTCATAGAATTCCTTGGCCACGAACAGGACTTTCGACTTGCTGTCGGAGAGGATGAATTTCATCTCCGGCGGCGCGAGGCGGTTATTGATGCCCGTCATGGTCGAGCGCGACTTCGCACAGCCGAAAAGCTGCTCGTAATAACAGCCCATATTCTTTGCGAGATAGGCGACCCGGTCGCCCGGCTTCACGCCTGCCGCCAGCAGGCCATTGGCGACCTTGTTGGCATTCTTTTCGAGACCGGCGAATGTCGTCGTCTTCCCCTCGAACCAGATCGCGGGCTTGTCAGCGAGTTTCTCGGACTGCACGCGCGGAATATCGGCGAGGTGTGGCATCAGGACGGGATCGAGCATCTTCTGGACTTCCTCTTGAGCTTTGCTTCTTTTTCTTTACCGCTTGAAATCGCTTTGAACGCGGCGGGCAAGCCCTCAGATGGGATAGGGTGCCTGCCAGACAGCGAAAAGGAACGCAGATGGCCAGCGCGCAGACGATTATTCTCCACCATTACCAGACTTCTCCCTTCTCGGAGAAAGTCCGGCTCGCGCTGCGAATGAAGAACCTCGCCTGGGCGTCGGTCGAAATTCCCAACATGATGCCAAAGCCGCTGCTGATGCCGCTGACGGGGGGCTATCGCAAGACGCCCGTCATGCAGATTGGCGCGGACATCTTCCTCGACAGCGCGATGATTATCCGCGCGCTGGAGGAACGCTTCGAGATCCCGCAGCTCGACCTGCCGGGCCATGAGGGCCTTTCCAATGTCGTCGGCTCATGGGCTGACGGTAAGTGGTTCCAGACCAGCGTTGCCATCATCTTCGGCACGATCGGCGATCAGGTGCCGGAAGCCTTCAAGAAAGACCGCGAGCAGCTTTCAGGCCGCCCATTCGATACCGATGCCATGAAGGCTGTCGTGCCGATGATGAAGGATCAGTGGCGCGCGCAGATGGCCTGGCTCGAACAGCGCCTAACGGGCGGACAGGGCGCGGGTGCCGGCAACTGGCTGGTCAGCACCAAGCCCGGCCTCGTCGATGTGCACGCTTATATGAATCCATGGTTCATGGAGAGCGCCCTGCCTGATTTTGCGGCGCAGTGCTTCAAATCCTTCCCGCGTACCGCAGACTGGTATCAGCGCATGAAGGAAATCGAGGGTCAGACGCCAGAAGACATCACGGGCGAAGAGGCGCTGGAGATCGCGCTTCACGCCGCCCCGCGCCTCAAGGCCGCCAAGACCGAAGGCGAGCTTCAGGAGTTCGAGCCTGGTGAGCGCGTCGCTGTCGCGGCCGACGATTATGGTCGCGACTGGGTCGAGGGCGAGATCGTCATCGCCACCGCCGACCGCATCATCATCCACCGCCATGATGAGCAGGCCGAAACACTGAACCTGCACTTCCCACGCACCGGCTTCATGGTCCGGCGCCTCGGTTAGAAAACGTCCCAAGATCGAGCGCCCGCACGCCGTTTTCCCAGCGAAAGCTGGGACCAATGGCGGTTGAGCGCGCTCATCCCCAGCCGCCACAGAACCCACTTTTCAGTGGAGGGACGGCGTCGCGGGAGATAGTCCTGTAATTGAGCCTAGGCAGCCTCGGTCGTCATGGCGACGAACACGTCTTCCAGTTTCGGCTGATCGGTGGAGAGGTCCGCCACGCTGATCCCTGCTTCACGCACCTGTTCCAGCAGGCGGCCGATGCCGGTCTCGCTGTTGCGATATGCGATTTCAAGCTCGCCAGACTTGAGGAGCCGGATATCGAGGTGCTTCAGGCTGTCTGGCACATCAGTGAGCGGTTCGCGCGGCTGGATCTTCAGGATGCGTTGGTCCATGCGCGCCAACAGTTTCGGCGTCGGCTCACAGGCGATGATCTCACCATGATTGACGATGGCGATCTCGTCACAGAGCTCTTCAGCCTCTTCCAGATAGTGCGTCGTCAGGATGATGGTCGTGCCCTCATCGTGCAGACGGCGGACATATTGCCAGAGCGAGCGGCGAAGCTCCACGTCAACACCGGCCGTCGGCTCATCAAGGATAAGAACAGGCGGCTGATGCACCAGCGCCTTCGCGATCATCAGGCGGCGCTTCATGCCGCCCGATAGCTGGCGGACATAGGCGTCGCGCTTGTCAGCAAGGCCGACCGCATCGAGGATTTCCAGCGTCCGGCGCTGGCCCTTCGGTACGCCATAGAAACCAGCCTGCAGCTCCAGCGCCTCTTCCGGCGTGAAGAAGGGGTCCATGGTGATTTCCTGGTTCACGACACCGATCGCCGCGCGGCTTGCGCGCGGATGCTGGTCGATATCCATGTCCCAGATACGGGCCGTGCCGGATGTCTTGGTCACGAGGCCAGCAAGGATGTTGATAAAGGTCGACTTGCCCGCACCGTTCGGGCCAAGCAGGCCAAAGATGCTGCCGCGCGGGATTTTCAGGCTGATGGACTGGAGCGCGCGCTTTTCCGGCATCTTACCAGAGGCAGCGTAGACCTTCTCGAGGTTCTCGACCTCGATTGCATAATCAGGGGCGGACATCTGCTCTCCGTGGTTTGCTCGAAGCGTCTATATAGGACTGTCGCCCTCGACCTCTACCACCAGCGCCTGTTTTTGTCGCTCCTGCGCCCGCTTGAATGCAGGGCGCTCCTTCATCCGTCCGAGATATTCCTTGCACGTCGCGGTCAGGCACGGCTCCAGCGGCGGCAGGACGCTGGCCAGCAGCAGGCCATAGCCGATGGCGATATCTGCCATGGTGAACCTGTCGGCGACCATGAAACGTGAATGCTCCAGCTTCTGGTCGACGATGCGCAGGCGGCCCGAAAACCACATCCGATAGTCATCGGCGACCTGCGGCTGACGGCGGGACTTCTTTTCCAGCATCTCATAGCGAAGCACCAGCGTCTGCGGGAAGGTCAGCGTCGCGTCAGAGAAATACATCCAGTTGAGATACTCGCCATACCCCGCCTCATCGGGCCGGACGGCAAGGTCTGTCGGCCCATGGGTCTCGGCAAGGTAGTGGCAGATGCCGGTCGATTCGGTCATCTTCGTCTTCCCGTCAGTAAAGAACGGGATGGTGCCGAGCGGGTTGATCTCCATGTACGGCTTGTAGTGAACACGCGGCGGGAAGGGCAGGACGACGAGATCGTAATCGATGCCCATTTCCTCCAGCGCCCAGAGCGGCCTGAACGAGCGGGCATTGCGGCAGTGATAGAGTGTCGGTTTCATCGGTCGGCCTCCCGGTAAACGGTGCGGTGTCTCATCCAATTGACGCCGCTTGTCATGACGGACTACCTATGCGCCGTACCGCCTGACGGGCAATGCTGACATTGGGGAAGCTCAACTATGGCCACTCAGAACCTGCCGGAAGCCCCGGAGACGATCGTCACCGATGAGCACCGCGTCGCCTGCGACGGCGGAAATGGCCCGCTTGGACACCCGATCGTCTGGTACGAAATGGGCGACGACGACATGGTCGAATGTGGCTATTGCGACCGCCGCTTTGTCCTGAAGGGCGGCAAGTACGACGCCGATCAGTAAGGCGGATGCGGCCTAGGCTGCCTGCCTGCGCCGCTTTTTGTCGCGCTGCCACATGCCGAAAATCTTCGGCCCGTCGATCAGATAGCGTTTGAACATGCGCTGCGGCTCACTCGTCAGCCTGTGCAGCCATTCCAGCCTGAAATTGCGCATCCATTCGGGCGCCCGCGTCGTGCGCCCAGTCAGAAAGTCGAGGCTCGCGCCGCAGCAGAGCCCGACGCCCTGCACCGTGCCAAGCTGCTTTGCTGCCAGTGCGACCATCTCCTGCTGCGGGGATCCGACACAGAGAAAGTGAAACCGCGCCGGGTTGCGCGCCATGAACTCGGCCGCGGCCTTCACCGCCTCCGGTTTGCGCCGAAGCCCCATTGGCGGGTCGTGCCAGCGCACATCGGAGAGTCCAAAGCGCGCCTTCAGCGCGGCAATCTCGCTCGCCGTACAGCCGATCACCACGACAGGCTCTTCAGGGTCCAGTTCCTTCTCGAACAGCGTCTGCACGATGTCGGCACCCGGCGACGCGGGCAGGTCGATCTTCTCAAACCCAGCGAGCAGTTCAAGAATGCGGCTATCGTTCAGGATCAGGCCGGCCTCATCATAAAGATGGCGCAGCTCCTCTTCACGCTGAAGGCGGACCATATGGTCAACATTCGGCGTCACGACATACCAGAAGCTCTCAGACCCCAGCGCGCTGGCGGCAATCGTGCGCGCAGCCTGACGGGTTGAGCGCGGCTGGAAAGTCAGGCCGAGAAAGTCCACGGCGTCCGGCAGGTTGGCGGCCGGGGCGGCACCAGTCTGCGGCGTCTTTGCGGTAGAACCCTGCATCATGTCTCCTTGGCAGGCAGATCGCGTCGATCAGCGCTTGCGAATCTATTCCTGTTTCAGTCGCTTGTCTCGGTGTCCGGCTTTCCCGGTTTCTTTCCATAGTCGTGTTTGCGCAAAAGCCCGCGAAACTGGTGGTAGGTCAGGCCCAGCGTTTCTGCGGCCTTGCCCTGATGACCATCATGGGCCGCAAGTGCAGCATCTATGAGAGCTGTTTCGAAAACCTTTGTCTGAACTTCGAAAGTGGCTCCAAGCTGCGGCTTCGGCAGCTCGACTTGATTGGAGCGGGTGGGTTGAGTGGCGGCAGGTGGGGAGTCTGATGTTCCTTTCAAGACCGAAGGTGGCCTGAAGGGCGACGCGAACGGGTCCAGCGCTTCAGGATCGAAGCGCACAGGCTCATTGGTGGGCACGATCAGCGCGCGCGCTGTAATGCGCTGGGCAAAGTTTCTGAGCTCGCGCACATTGCCCGGCCAGTCATGCGCCTCAATCGCCTCGATGGCCGATGGGGCAAAGCCTGGAAAATCTTCCAGCATTTCGCGCGCCATGCGCCGCGCAAAGAAGTCGGCCAATAGGGAGGCATCGCCCCTGCGCGCCCGCAATGGCGGTAGCGTCACGACATCGAAGGCCAGCCTGTCCAGAAGGTCTGCGCGGAATCTGCCCGCCTCGACGGCGGAAGGCAGGTCTATGTTGGTTGCCGCCACGACGCGGACATTTGTCTCCAGGACTTTCTCCCCGCCGAGGCGCTGAAACTCACCATACTCGATGACACGCAGCAGCTTCTCCTGTACCCGCTGGGTCGCCGTAGCGATCTCGTCGAGAAAGATCGTGCCGCCATTGGCAAGCTCGAACCGCCCGGTCCGCCGCTCCGTCGCGCCGGTGAACGCGCCGCGCTCATGTCCGAACAGCTCTGAATCCAGAAGGTCGTCGGACAGGGCGGCGCAATTCACCTTGATATACGGCCCGTCCCAGCGCTTCGACAGGAAGTGCATCCGCTCGGCAATCAGCTCCTTACCGGTTCCGCGCTCCCCGATGACGAGCGCAGGCCGGTCCAGCGGCGCAAGCCGTGAGACATGCTCCAGCGCTGAAAGCCACTCCGGGGCTTCGCCAATAATTTGGGGTGTATTGCCAATCATACTGTGAATTTAGCTAAATAGTCAGTCAAAACAACCAAAATAATTAGCGTAATTGACGAATTTATTCTGCCGAGTTGGTGGTCTGAAAATTTTATATCCAGCAAAAACAACGTGCTAGGTGGTTAGCAAAAAACTGGCACGGTCCTTGAAATGAGTATGGCAAGTCAGGCGATGGGCGTCGCCTAAACCGAAAGGACCAGAAGAATGACCGACCGCTCCTACGAGACCCGCTACCGGCAAGGCCGCGAAGAAGGTGGCCGCTTCGGCCGCTGGCTCGCAAGCCGTCCAGCCGAGTGCTGGATGTTCTTTGCAGCAGGCGTCTTCCTTGGCGGCCTGTTCTTCTAGCCACCCGTAAAAAGCACCTCGTCTCCTCCCAGAAGACCGACGAGAATTCGAAAGGATAAAAATCATGGGACTTTTTTCCCGCCTCGGCGACATCATCAACTCCAACATTAACGCGATGCTGGACAGCGCCGAAAACCCAGAAAAGATCGCACGCCTGATCATCCAGGAAATGGAAGACACGCTGGTTGAGGTCCGCACCGCGGCCGCCCGCGCCATGGCCGACAAGAAGGAAATGGAACGCGAGATCGCCTACTACACCAACGTCCGCGACGATTGGGAAAAGAAGGCCGGCGTCGCCATCGACAAGGGCCGTGAAGACCTTGCCCGCGGCGCACTGACCGCAAAGCAGAAAGCCGCCGGTGAAATCGATCGCCGTGAGCATGCCATGCAGGCCGCAGAAGACGCTTTCGAGAAGCACCAGTCGGACCTCGGCAAGCTTCAGGCAAAGCTTGACGAAGCCAAGGCCAAGCACCGTGCACTGATGATGCGCCGCGAGGCTGCCGAGCAACGCATCCGCATGCGCTCGCAGACCTATGATGGCCGTGTCGATGACGCGCTGGCCCGCTATGCAAGCGTCGAGCGCAAGGTCGACGAGATGGAAGCCTACGCTGACACCATCCAGGGCCGTGAGCCGAGCCTCGAAGACGAATTTGCTGCGCTTGAGCGTGACGAAGCCGTCGAGAAAGAGCTCGAAGCCCTGAAGAAGTCGCGCGGTCAGTCTTCCACGCAATCCACCCAGAGCGAGGGCTAAGTCATGCTGACATCCCTTATCGTACTCGGCATTATCCTCTCCATCATCATCGTGCCAGGTCTCGTCATCCAGTCCATGGATGACCGGGCTGACGCCCAGAAAGGATAGTCATGGACTCGGATCTCCTGATCCCGCTCGTTGCGATCGTCTCACTCTTTATCGTCTTCCCAGCCATGGTGTTTCACTACGTCACGCTCTGGAGAAAACAGAAGACGCTCGAACCAGACGACGAACGCATGCTCGAAGACCTCTGGCGCTCCGCAAAACGAATGGAGCGCCGCATCGAGACCCTCGAGAAGCTCGTAGACAATAATCCGGAAGATGCCGCGCCGGTCAGCCGCCAGCCGCGCTCCTCCTACGACCAATAAGGAACCACTTTAATGACCCAATCTGACCGTCACCCACGCTCCGGGCGCGACCGTCATCAGCGCTACGAAGACGAGATGTTCCGCTCGCCAAACCCAAAACGCCTCTACCGCTCGCGCAATGAGCGGATCCTGGCAGGCGTCTGTGGTGGTATCGGCGAACGCTACGGATGGGACCCGCTCGTGGTCCGTCTCGTCACCGTGGTGGCCTTCTTCTTCCTCGCCGGACCGCTGATGCTTCTTGGCTATCTGCTCATGTGGATGATCGTGCCGAAAGCCCCAAAGTCCTATGGGCATCTCGCCCCTGAAGAAGAGGCTTTCTGGCGCGGTGTCTCCGACCGTCCGAAAACGACCTATTCCGGTCTCAAATACACCTTCATGGACCTGGAGGACCGTCTCCAGAACCTCGAAGCCAGTGTCACCTCGGATGAATGGCGCCTGCGCCGTGAATTCCGCAACCTCGAAAAGAACTGAACATGTCGGCTCAACTCCTCTCCCTGCCAAACCGGTATCACTGGATAGAGCCGGCACCTCAACCGACTGAAGCCAAGGGGGCTCCTGAAATGACTCGCAATCTCCAGACCAGCGGATGGCTCGCACTTGCCGGTGCAACCTTCATCCTGGCGTCTGCCGTCGCAGCCAGCATGCTCGGCGGACTGCACATCGAAGCTGGCGGTGTCCAGCTGACGCTCGAAGCTTCGGCAGAGCGCGGTCTGCAGCTGATCTTCGCCGCCGCTACCTGAGGCGGGGTCGTCAGCCCCCGCGCTTCAGGGCGCGAAGAATGAGCCGCATCGGCGACACCGCCTCAAGGGCGGGCCTCGTCGCCGGGGCGGGCTCGAGAAGGATCTGACCGGCCAGTATCTCGCCCGCCCAAGGGCCCCAGGTAAATCCGCGCGATCCAAATCCACCTGCCATGAACAGGCCACCGACCAGCGGCGCGTCCACTTCGATGGCCTGACCATGTTTCACCCCATCGAAAATTGCTCGCGCAGCTGCCTCATCGGGCACCGCTCCGATCAGCGGCAGGCGGTCTGGCGTTGTCGCGCGGACCCCGGCGCGGCTCTGAAGTTCTGCAGATTTGGCGGCCTGGCGCCAATACGGGTCCAGCTGTTCGAGGGCTGCCATATTCGTTTCCCGCGCCGCAGCAGATACGTCCGGCCCGGTGCCGTCCCAGGCTTCAAACGTTGCGCCCCATAGGCGGGTCTGGCCCAAGGCGAGGGCATAGTGGCCGCTGGCAATCGCCGAAGGCGGCGCATCAACGGCGACATCGGCAAACTCCACCTGCCCAAGACGCCCGGTCAGCGCCAGCCATGGCAATAGATCCTGCGCCCCCTGACCGGCTGCGATAATGGTCAGTATGTCTGGATTAAGGCCTGAGAGATCCAGCGTCTCGTCAAACTTGGTCTCGGCCCCTTCGAGCAGGTGCGCGATCAGCTTTTCCGGCTCCAGTATCAGCGCCTTCTTGTGAAGCTGGCCGCTCGCTGCCGCCTCAAGGGTCTCAAGCCCCAGCGGCGGGTCAGCCAGTACTTTGGCAATCCGCTCTGCCTCGCGCTCATCCTTTGGGCGCTGAAGCACATCGGTCTCGGTAACGCCCGGCCGCCCCGCATAGAACTGGCGCGCACGAAGATAGGCGTCGATCAGCAGCCGCGCCTGAACCGTATCGCCCGCATCAAGCCGCGGCATGACCAGCGCCAGCGGGTTGCCGCTCGCCTGCTGCGCCGGACCTCTCGCAGCGTCCATCACTTCGACCTCAAGGCCGCGATCAAGAAATGTCCGCGCCAGACACGCCCCGGCTATACCAGCCCCGATGATCCGGACTTTCGTTGGGCGACCATCGGGTGAGCGAAGGCCGTAGACATCCGGTGCAGGCTGCGGCGCCTCGTTGAGGCGCACTTCCAGCCGCTCGCGCTTGCGCCCGAAGCCCTCGACCTTGGCGACATCGAAGCCAGCTTCGGCAAGGCCGCGCCGCACGAAACCAGCCACCGTGAATGTACTGAGAGAAACACCGTCAGTGCACCGCTGCTGCACCATCGGCCAGAGGGATTTATCCCACATTTGCGGATTCTTTGCCGGGGAGAATCCATCAAGAAACCACGCATCGGCAGCAAAGCGGGAGGCGGGCAAAGTCTCGCTGATGTCCCCGGTATGAAGCGTCAGTGTGACGCCCTCAACCGGCCAGACGATCCGTTGGACACCTATCGCGCGCTCTGGCCATCGCTCGATCAGCTGGTCTGAGAACTCGCTGATCTCCGGCCATGCGGAAAGCGCGCGGGCGGCATCCTCCCGGTCGAGTGGAAACCCTTCGAAGGAAACAAAGTGCAGCCACGCTTTGTCCGAGGGACGTGTCTCACGCCAGAGCTGCCAGGTGCCAAGGAAATTGAGCCCTGTTCCAAAGCCAAGCTCGCCAATGGTGAAGCTGTCCTTGCCTTCCCAGCGCTCTGGCAGGCCGCACCCTTTCAGGAAAACAAGACGTGTTTCCTCCAGCCCGCTCTGGCGGGAGAAATAGATATCATCCACCCGCACATCCTGCGGCGTGCCATCATCTTTCCAGTCAAGTTCAGGGCGGGGCGGTAGTCGGCTCATTTGCGGCTCATCTAGCACGGGAATTTAATATTCCACCCCGGGAACGGCAGGGCCAGATCGCTTGTTATTATAGTGATCTACACACGCAAAAGGAGAAACCTTCCATGGGAAAAGATCAAGCTGAAGGCCTTGGCAAGAAAGTCGCTGGCAAGGCAAAGGAAATCGCAGGTGTCGCCACCAATAACCGCAAGCTCGAAGCCGAAGGCAAGGCGCAACAGGTAGAAGGCAAAGGCCAGGAAATGGTCGGCGAAGCCAAGGATGCCCTGAAATCAGAAGAGAAAAAGAAGGCTGAATAGGCCTTCAATCTGCTTGGCAGGGGCCTTGCGGCGTCTAAATCCACTACAATGATTTCGCACCATAAGACCCCTGCAAGGCGCGCAGGCCTTGAAAGATTGAATGAATTTGCGCCCCTGATGGGGGCGCACTATTCGCACCGGCGCAATATTGACCCGGGTGAAGATGGCCGCCCGAACGTTTCCCAGCTTTCCCCCTTTCTTCGTCACCGGCTGGTCAGCGAGGAAGAGGTCGCCTCCGCGGCCCTCACCGTGCATGGCGGCGAACAAGCCACGAAATTCATTCAGGAAATCTGTTGGCGGACATATTTCAAAGGCTGGCTGGAGCATCACCCGTCGGTCTGGTCAGACTATATTTCCGACCGTGATGCGCAATTTAATACCCTCGAAAAGGACAAGGGCCTACGCGCCGATTATGAGGCTGCAATTGAAGGCCGCGCCGGTATCGAAGGCTTTGACCATTGGGCGAAAGAGCTCGCTGAAACCGGCTATCTCCACAACCACGCCCGCATGTCCTTTGCCTCGATCTGGCTCTTCACGCTGAAGTTGCCCTGGTCGCTCGGCGCAGACTTTTTCCTCCGCCACCTCCTCGACGGTGACCCCGCCTCCAACACATTGTCCTGGCGCTGGGTCGCTGGGCTTCACACGCCGGGAAAGACCTATCTCGCCAAGAAGGAAGCCATTGAGACGTGCAGCGATGGAAGGTTCGCGCCGGGCAATCTCGCCCAGAGCGCCCGTCAGGTTCCGGGGCCAGAAAACCCCCAACCGCAACAGCTTCCGGCCCGCGACAGCCTGCCTGACGAGCGATTTGCGCTTCTTCTCACCGAGGATGATCTCAGCGTCGAAACATGGCTCAATGAGCATCTGGACATCGAGGCGATTGCCGGTTTGCATAGTGCAGAGAGCAGGTGCGCTGCAGACGTTTCGAAGAAGGCCATGTCCTTCACCAAAGGCGCCCTCGAAGATGGCCTTGCAAGGGCAGGCAGTCATTTCGGCGTTTCCACCCAAAGTCTCTCAGATGACAGCGACAAGCAATCCGCGCTGAAAGACTGGGCGAGCAGTCTTGAGACCCGGCACATTATTGTCCCCTACATCCCGGCCGGATGGACGCTCGATGCGCTGTCGCCGCTCCTGTCTGAGCTTCGGGCAGACGGGTTTCACATCCACCAGATCCGGCGTGACTGGGATGAGTGCTTCTGGCCGCACGCCAGGAAAGGTTTCTTCAAATTGCGCAAGCAGATCCCATCTGTTCTGGACACGCTCGACATAGCAGAAGGTCTGAAGCTCGATGGCTGATCCTGAAATCAAGCACTCAGAAAGCGATAGCGGCGGGGTCTTCCACACGACCATTGATGGCCACAAGGCCGAGATGACCTACTCCAAGGCAGGCACGACGGTCATGATCATTGATCATACGGGCGTGCCCGAAGCGCTCGGCGGTCAGGGCGTGGGTCTGAAGCTGGTTGAGGCGGGCATTGCCCTTGCGCGCGAGCGCGGGCTGAAAATCATGCCGCTCTGCCCCTTTGCCAAGGCGCAGTTCGAGAAGCACCCGGAATGGAAGGATGTTCTTCGATGAGCGACCTCACACTTCAAGATGATGGCAAGCAGCTGACAACGGATGTCGAAGGCCACGAACTTGTCATCCGCTATGGCTGGCAGGGCGATGACGTGATGCGCGTCGACTTTGTCGGTGTGCCATCGGCGCTCGGCGGACGCGGCCTCGGCACGAAGCTGGTCGGCAAGCTGGTTGAGAAAGCCCGAGCAGAGAATTTCAAGCTCGTGCCGGTCTGTGGTTTCGCCCGAACGCAGATCGACAGGCATCCGGACTGGAAGGATGTGCTCGCCTGATCCATTAAGTCAGGTATGAGCAAGCCATTCTGGGAAACCAAAAGCCTGACAGAGATGACCCCGCAGGAGTGGGAGTCGCTTTGCGATGGCTGCGCGAAATGCTGCCTCATCAAACTCGAGGACGAAGATAGCGGCGACGTCGCCTATACGAGGCTGCACTGCAAACTGCTCGATGCCGACCTCTGCCGCTGCGCAGACTATGAGAACCGTAAGGCCAAGGTGCCGGATTGCGTGATCCTGACGCCGAAATCGGTGTCAGAGCTGAGATGGATGCCGAAAAGCTGTGCCTATCGCCGCGTGCATGAGGGACGCGGACTGGAAGACTGGCATCATCTTGTCTGCGGTGATCGCCAGCGCATCCATGAGGTCGGCAAATCGATCATGGGCCAGACGGTGAGCGAAGAGACCGTCTTCGAGGAAGACCAGATTGACTGGATCATCGACTGGGACGGCAACCCGCCGGACTGATCGCCAGTCCGGCAGATACCAGATTTCAAATGGGGCTTATGGCCCCTCGATCTCATAGCCCTTGTCGCGCAGCAGGGTGATGACGCTGTCAGGCCCTGCAAGATGGCCTGCGCCAACCGCAACAAAGACGGTGCCTTCGACATCATCGAGGAAGCCTTCGATCTGCGGCACCCAGTTCTCGTTCCGCTCAACGAAGAGGGCGTCATAGATGCCGTCGCCGCCGCCCGTATCCGGGTTCGCCACGAGCATGCCCAGACCTTCGACATCGCCGTCGCGCCACTCATCGACAACCTGATCGAGGGTGCGGCTGGTATCGCCCAGCGTGATGGAGGTCTCATAGAGGTAGGCGGCCTGCGTATCTTCGGGCAGTTCGTCAAAAATCGCGGCCTGGTCGGCGGCGGTTTCAAGGAAGGCGAATTCCTTTCCGGCCGCTTCTGCATCGGCGATCAGGATCTGCTCAATGCCGGCATTCGGGTCAAACCCATCAGACTGGAGCTGCAGAACGGAGAGGTTCACAGCCGCCATCCATGGCTCCATCGGGTCGAAAGCCGAGACGGGCAGATTGAGGCCGGACAACGCCTCTTCAAAAGCGGTGAGGACCGGGTCTGGCAGCTCGTTGCTGAGCGTGCGCCCATCCCCATAGAAACCGCGAGACAGGAAATCACGGGCGACGGCCTGCTGACCTGCCTCGCTGACCATATCCAGTTCAAGGACGAGAACGTCAGCCGAATTGAATTTTTCGGTGAACTCATCGGTGCGCCAGTCTAGGTCCGGCCGCATCAGATGGACGGTGCCGAAGATATGGACCGTCGTGTCCTCGTCGGACATGGTCCAGATCGCGGGTGAGCCGTCACCCTTCGTGGCCTGCGCCTGCTCCAGCGCCGCATCGAACTCAGCCATAAGCTCATCGCGCGAGCGATATTCGGCCGAGCCTTCAGGGCTCGTATCTTCGGCGCCCGTGCCGGTTTCGACGACGGCTGGCTCGTCGCTCGTGGCGGCCTCATCGCTGCCAGACGGGCTACAGGCTGCGAGCGCGGCAAAGGCAAGGGCACTCAGGCCTGAAACGAAATGGAAGCTGCGGCTCATACGTGTAATCTCCTCAAGACGGGCGGCCTGCAATGCCGGCGACAGGCTTTACTACATGCCAACGGACACTGGCACAAAGCTGATTTGGCGTGTTTCGCAAAGATTGCACCTGCCGCCCCATTCGCATAGAGGGATTGGCAACGCACCTATAGCTCAGCTGGATAGAGCGCTGCCCTCCGAAGGCAGAGGTCACAGGTTCGAATCCTGTTAGGTGCGCCATTCCCTATTCAGACAAGATTACCGCGTGACAGTGTCCCGCTTCATGGGCGCGAGTTTCGCAAGAAAGCGGTTCTGCATGCGGAACGGCACGCCTTCTTCATTCATGGCCGCCTGAAGGATTTCCACCACCGCAGCAAACTCGGCTGTGGTGACACCATGGTCGCGGTGGACCTCTTTCATGTCGCGGCCGGTATAGTCGCAGCCGCCGCCGAGAATATAGCAGAACTGCTCATTCAGCGTGCGCGTCAGGCGGACCCAGTCGGAGGCCGCAAAGATTTTTTCTGTGCGAGGATCCGTCCGCACGCCTTCGACGAAGCTGTCGACAATACGCGCGATACCTTCGCGTCCATTGAATGCGGCGAGCACGCTCGGGTCCGAAATCGGGTCTGCGCCAGCATTTTTATTGGAGATTTCATAAGGGTCTACATGAAGCTCGCCCTCACGCATGTGCGCCGGCACTGCGTCTCCCTCATTGAGAGGCTGGGCGACTGCAGGACCAGCCAGGGCGATGATGAGTGCGATGGAGGCTGAGAAAATACGCATGGGCTAGAATCCCAGTTGGAGTGAAAGATAGAGGCCGCGCTGGTCTTCAAAAGTCGCGATCGACCCGAGGTCGGCATAGGCCGCTGTGAGGGTGACATTCCTGTTCAGCGCATAGGCTGCAAAGACATCGAACCAGTCTTCTTCCTGCGCGAAGGCGAGATTGTCCGGCTTCATCCGGTATTCCCCGCCAATGACGAGACGCCGGGAAAGCATATAGGCCACAGAGACTTCAGGCTGGAGCTGATGGTCGTTTGTGCCGCCAAAGCCCAGAAGGCCGTTCTGGTTGGCGTCGGTATAACGAAGCGTCGCATTCAGAAGCAGGCTTTGCGCAAGCAAAAGCTTCGTCGCGCTGGCATAGACTTCGACGCCATCATCATCTTCAGCGCCGAGTGCATTGAGGAGCGGGCCGTGATCTGCGGACTTGTAGAAGGCGCCCACAGCAATCTGCGGCAGCCACTTGTCCTGGTCATAGACCGCATCGCCAGCAAGGCGTAGCTTTGCGCCGACGATGTCCTGATTGAATGTGAACCCGTCGCCGATGCCGAGCGCCGCGCCAGTGCTGCCCGTGTCGAATTCCTGACGCGAATAGCTGATCTCGAACCGGTTATAGAAGCCAGCCGCAGCGCCATAGGACTCAAAAGTGTAATCTGGCAGGTCGAGATAGGTGTAATGGGCCGTGCCACCTATGCCGCGATCGGTCGAGTTGCCGGCGATGACCGCCCAGGGCGTGATGCCGCCGCCTGCCGCGCCGTCGACATCGGTCACGCCGCGGGTGAGCAGCAGTTTTCCGCCTGTCTCGAAATCCAGCATGTCAGCATGCGCTGCCGTGACCGGAGCCCCGATCAAAATACCCGCTGCCATAGCCGCCCGAAGCGGCATGATTACGCTTCTGCGAAGTCGTGAAAGCATAAAGTCACCCCTGATCATTTCTGGTCGGGGGCGAGAAATAGCGCGCGATAATTAATAGATGTGTAAATAACATTGTATAGAAAATAAGAATGAGACTATTTTCGCTTTTCCTGTTGCTGGTATCCGTTTCGCTGCCGGCCTTTGCGCGTCCGATTATTGTCGTCGACTCTTCCGGTGAGCCTGTGGCCAACGCCGTCGTCAGTTTTGATACGGGCGGCGCGGCGCCCTCTTCCTACGGCCAGCCGCTCGCACTCAGTCAGCAGGACATTCGCTTCAAGCCTTATGTACTGGCAGTTCCGACAGGCGCGGATGTGACCTTTCCAAACCTCGACCGTGTACGTCACCACGTTTACTCATTCTCGCGTGGCAACAGGTTCGAGCTCGAACTTTATGGCCGCGAAGAGCAGCGTTTTGTCACCTTCGATACGCCCGGCACGGTTGCGATCGGCTGCAACATCCATGACCTCATGCTCGCCTATATCCACGTTACTGACGCCGCTTATGCCGGTGTCACCGACGCTGATGGGCGCGTCGAGATCGAAGGCCTCCCGGCTGATGCTGGCATCGCGCAGGTCTGGCAGCCCGACATGTCCGGCGGCCAGACGGTCGATGTGACGCCGGTGCTCGACGGCGAGACGATGAAGCTGGCGCTCCCTGCTCGCTATTCGCCGCCGCCACCAGGCGCTGCCGAATAGGGCGCGGCGCATGGCCTTCCGGCACCTAAAGACCAAACTTGTCGTTTCCTATGGCGGGCTTCTAGGACTGATCCTGGCGGTCATCGTGCTGGCGAGCTATTTCGCGATTGAGGCGGCGGCGCGCGAGAAAATCGACGACGAAATGGCCGCAACCGAAGCGGTCTCCAACCGTCTGTGGCAGATGCGGGCCGACAAGCTGGAGGAGGCTGCCAGCGTTGTCTCGCGCGATTTCGGTTTCCGCGAAGCGGTGGCCACCGATGATGTCGCCACCATGTCCTCGGCGCTCGAAAACTTCCTCAACAGGCTGGATGCCGAAGCCGCCTTCATCGTGACCTCTGACGGGCGAGGCCTCAGGGGCGGCGCGGTGGAGACCGAAACGGTCGATGCAGAGCTTCTGGCGGCGCTGAACGCCAATGGGCAGGAAACAGGTGTGGCCGCGCTGGACGGGGCTGTGCACCAGATCGTTTCACGTCCGATCATGGCCCCGACCCTTCTCGGCTGGGTGCTCTTTGCCGAAAGGCTCGATGAGGCAGAGCTGAGCGAACTTGAGACCCTGTCGGCCATTCCGCTGACCGCGCAAATCCTGATCGACGGGCAGTATGGAGACGATGCCGGAAACAAGCCCGGCTTTGTGACGCGCTCAAGCCCGATCAAGGGCTTTGGGCATTTGCCTGATGCCGTCCTCAAGCTTGAATACCCGCTAGCTGGAGCCATGGCGCCTTTCAGGAGCATGCTGCTCATCATCGCGCTCATGGCTGCAGGCGGCATTGTCGCCTTGCTGGTCTGCACGTGGTTCATCTCTCGCACGGTGACCGGTCCGATCATGAAGCTGGATGCGGCGGCGCAGGCGATTGCAAGCGGGAAGAAGGCCGGCCTCGACGTGAAAGCCGATGATGAGATCGGCCGGCTCGCGAACAGCTTTTCCCACATGGTCAAAGAGGTGCAGGCGCGTGAGGAAAATATCCTCAAACTCTCCCTGACAGATCCGGAAACAGAGCTGCCGAACCGCCGGGCGATGGAGATGTTCCTCGCCGGAACGGACCGCGCGGATGTCTACTGCGCTGCGATTAGCCCCGACAGGTTTGCGAATATCACTTCGGTTATTGGTCAGGCAGCGAGCAACGAACTGGTGGCCCTGCTTGGCCAGCGGCTTCAGGAGATGCCGGATGTCCTCGCACTCGGCCGGCTTGGCGGAGAAGTCATCGGGGTTGCGATAGGCGCAGCCAGCCATGAAGAGGCGCGTATCCGCCTCAGCGCCATTCTGGAGGGGGCCGGTCGCCCGGTCCGGGTGCGCGGCGAGCTGGTTGATGTGCAGCTTTCGGCAGGTTTCGCGCCGCTCGGCTCAGACGGAAAGCTCGCACCGCTCGATGAGTCGGTTATCGGCCTCCATCAGGCCAGGCAGCGCCGCCTTCCTGTCTTTGCGTTCGACAAGGTCGCTTATGGTGATCCGAGTGGCACGCTCTCGCTGATGAGCGAGATGGTGGCAGGCATGGAGGATGGCAGTCTCTACCTGACCTACCAGCCAAAGGTGGACCTTCGCAGCCAGACGGTCTGCAGCGCGGAGGCCCTGCTTCGCTGGGAGCATCCAGAGCGCGGTTTCGTTTCGCCTGAGGACTTCGTCCGCGCCGCCGAAGAGACTGGCCACATTCGCCCCTTGAGCGAATGGGTGTTCAGGCAGGTCAGGGATGAGCGGGCCCGCTTCCTCGATGCGGGGCATGACATCAAGGTCGCCGTCAATCTTTCAGGTCGGCTTCTGACTGATACCGAATTCCTTCGCTGGAGCATTGGCTTCATCGGCGCAGAGGCAGATCGCTACTGCCTCGAAGTGACCGAAACGGCGGTCATCGATGACCCGAAACTGGCGCTTTCCAATATCCAGCTGCTGCGTGAAGCAGGCTTTGAGATATCCATCGACGATTATGGCTCAGGCCTGTCGTCGCTTTCCTATCTGAAACAGATCCCGGCGCATGAGCTCAAGATCGACAAGAGTTTCGTGCTCCCTCTGAAAGTTGGCTCCTCAGATGCGCTTCTGATCAAGTCGACGATCGATCTCGCGCACAGTCTCGGGATGAAGGTCACGGCTGAGGGCGTCGAGACGCGCGAGATCATGTCCATGCTGTCGGTCATGGGTGCCGACCGCGCTCAAGGCTACTACATCTCGCGCCCGGTCGGGTCTGACAGCATGATCAGCTTCCTCGACAGCTTCACAGTCGAAGCTGACGACGAGCAATCCTTGAAGGCGGGATGAGGTTGGCCTGGAGCGGATAGCGGGAATCGAACCCGCATCCTCAGCTTGGAAGGCTGCTGCACTACCATTGTGCTATATCCGCGCGCCAGAGGGCCACGAGATACTTCGGGGCGCGGCGCGATGCAAGGGAAGAGGCACGCGGATGGCAGTGGGGATGATGGCGGCTCGAAGTGACTTCGTTGGCGACCGCTGACCCGCAGCCCTGAGCATGCTTCATGTGACGAGCGCAGCGAGGATACGGAAGCAAAGTAAAGCCAGGCAGCCCTGAGCGCGATCCATCGCGGAACGTAGTGGAGCGGGGATCAATCAAGAAAAGCCCCTGCCGGGGCATTTGCTTGCCTAAAATCAGTCCCCCGGACTGATTTTTTGAGCTGACGCTCAACCGGCAGCAAATGGTGGAGGGGACAGGATTCGAACCTGTGTACGCTATGCGGGCAGATTTACAGTCTGCTGCCTTTAACCACTCGGCCACCCCTCCAGGGATTGCCTTGCAGCGTCGGTAATTGACGCTGCCACATCAGACCGCCAAAAGGCTGTCATCAACAACCCGGTCGCTCCGAAGCGCGCTTTATAGGGATGAAGCCCATTCCACGCAACCATGAGAAACGGCGATTTGCAGCGCGATCTGCACCAGACCCGAATGAGCCGCTCTGGCTCTGGGGGCAGCATGCCGTCGAAGCCGCAATTTCCAACAAGAACAGGGTCATTCTGCGCTGGGTCGCAACAGAGAATGCGGCCAAGCGCACCGGCCTTGAGGGCTTTGAAGTCATGGACCAGAAGGCGCTCAGCAAGCTGCTGCCGCCTGGCGCGGTCCATCAGGGCATCGCCATCAAGGTCGAGCCGGCCGAGCCGGCCGCACTGGAAGACGTGATCAACCGTCCTGATGCGCCGGACACGTTGTGCATTCTCGACCAGATTTCGGACCCGCATAATCTCGGCGCCATCTTCCGCTCGGCTGCCGCATTCGGTGTCGGCGGCCTTGTTCTGCAGACGCGGCATACGCCGCCGCTGACGGGCGTGGTCGCCAAGTCTGCGGCAGGCGCCATCGAGACGGTGGAGGAAATCCGCGTCGTGAACATCGCCCGCGCGCTCGATGCGCTGGGGGCGGCGGGCTATCACACGGTGGGTCTTGCCGGTGAAGGACAGGAACATCTTTCTGATTCCGTCAGCGGCGCGCGCAAGATCGCCTTCGTGATGGGGGCTGAAGGATCAGGCCTTCGCCCGGCGGTCGCGAAGGCATGCGCAACGCTGGCGCGCATCCCGATGGTGCCCGGCATGGAAAGTCTCAACGTTTCCAACGCGGCAGCCATTGCCTTCTACGAAGCGATGCGGTCAAAACGGCTTTGATGACACTTCTCGGACCGACTTCGCACACCTATTTCTCGCAGCGCCTGAAGCTGCACTATGCCGACTGGGGCAATGAAGACGCGCCGCCGCTCCTTCTGGTGCATGGCGGGCGTGACCATTGCCGCAGCTGGGACTGGACGGCAGAGGCCCTTCGCAAGGACTGGCACGTCATTGCGCCAGACCTTCGCGGCCATGGCGACAGCGCCTGGTCGCCTGAAGGCAATTACAACATGCAGGCGTATATCTACGACCTTGCCCAGCTGATCCACCAGCTGAAGCTTGCGCCTGTCACCATCGTGTCCCATTCGCTCGGCGGGAATATCTGCCTGCGCTATACCGGCCTCTATCCGGAGAATGTCCGCAAGATCGTCGCGATCGAAGGCCTCGGGCCAAGCCCGAGCCGCCTGGAAGAACGCCGCAAGACGCCGTGGCAGGATCACTTCCGCAAGATGATCGATGACAAGCGCGGTCTCGCTGGCCGCCAGCCCAAGCGGTACGAGTCGCTCGAGCAGGCCTATGCCCGCATGAAGGAAGAGAACAGCTTCCTGACGGCCGAGCAGGCACGCCACCTCACCATTAATGGTATCGCCCGCAATGAGGACGGTACCTATTCTTGGAAGTTCGACAATTACCTCCGCGTCTGGGAGTCAGTCGACATCACACATGAGCAGGTGGCTGAGCTCTGGTCGAATATCAGCTGTCCGACCCTGCTGCTCTATGGCGAGAAAAGCTGGGCCTCGAACCCGGCCGAAGATGGCCGGATCAAGCATTTCAAACATGCCGACGTGAAGATGTTCCCCGAAGCGGGTCACTGGCTGCACCATGACCAGTTCGATCTCTTCATCGAGACGCTTCAGGATTTTCTCTGATCTCTCCTGACCACAAATAGGTGTCTAGCGTTAGTTCGCGCGCCGGAAGACGCTCTTCGACGCAGGCCCGCATTCTCTCCCAGACCTCTTCGGGGACAGGGTCCTTGCGGGTGCAATCGTCTCGCGCCTTGCTGGACGGCCAGCAGGCAATCGCGCACCAGATATTGTCCGCTTCGTGGAACAGGGAGGAGCCGTAGCTGCCGCACTGCGCCTTGATGATCCGCGTCGCCTCACCCCAGCTGTCGCGGAAGGTGTCTTCCTGGCCGGTCTTTAGCTTCCAGCGATATATAACCGTGAACATCGGCGCGGTCAGTTTGACACCTCTTTCAGGAACTGCGCGATGCTGGCCGCTGTCCGGCGGCTGATGTCGGGGCACATATGCGCGGCGATTTCAGTGCCGTGGCTGGTGCCCATGACATTGCGGCATTGGGCAGGCTGTCCGGCGCGCAGCAGCAGGCGGTAGAACTCGATACCTTCATCGCGCAGCGGGTCGCACTCATTCACGCTGATCATCACGGGCGGCAGGCCTTTTACGTCCTTCTCGCTGGCAAAGAGCGGCCAGGCGAGCGGATCCTTCGCTTCATAGGCGTCGATGCCGTAGGCGATTGCCGCGCCCATGCCTTCAAGATGGAGCAGGATGCCATTGTTCTCGGTGCTGGAGGGCAGGCGATCGTCAGGCCACTTGCCCGCGATGTAAGGGCAAAGCGCATAGAGGCCTTTGACGATGCTAACATCGCCATCCCGGTTGAGCTTGAGGCCCGTCGCAAGCGTAAGATTGCCGCCGCCGCTTTCGCCCGCGACGATGATCCGGTCCTTGTCGATGCCGAGCTTGCCGGCATTCTCGCTGACCCATCTGACGCCCGACACACAGTCATTGAGGCCAGCTGGAAAAGGCTCAATCTCTGGGGCCGAGGAGGGGCGCAGACTGTTGCGGAAATCGACCATGGCGATTGCCATGCCCTGATGCGCCAGCAGGCGGCCCCAGGTCCGGTACATCGCGTCGAAGCAGGAGAAGTCCTGCATGCCGCCGCCATGGATGTAATAGACGCAAGGCAGCTCTCCGGCGCCTTCCGGCTTGATGAGCTGGATCTTCACCGTGTTGCCATCGGGCTGCGAGGTGAACTCATGGGTTGAGATATCGAGGCCCTTCGTCGGCGCCAGCGGCTCAGTGTCGATCTGGGAGAAGAGCTTTTGCACCATAGCGGCGCGTTCGTTTGCTTCCGGCGAATTGGCGCGTGCGACCATTTCCTCGCGCGTCGTCGCCGGGTTCGGCGCTGGCTGCGGCATGGTTGTAAGCATTGCGCGAATGCGCGGGTCCAGTCTTGGATCGTCTGCGCCCTTTGCCATTCTTATCCTCCCTTTGGCATTTCTTGTTGCTGTGCCTTAGCACGGGGAGGGCGGCTGAGGCAGGGGCTCGCGAGGTCAACCTTTAGCGCGCGGCAGCTTGATGCCGAAGATGATGGCCATCGCCCGGGAGATGAAGGCGGTCGCCATGCCTGCGGCAAAGGCGATGGCTTCGGGCGCGCCAAGTGCAACCGCAGCGAAATAGACGCCGGACCCGGCCAGTGCGCAGGTCGCGTAAAGCTCACCCTCTTTCAGCACCAGCGGTTCTTCATTGGCGATCACATCGCGCAGCAGGCCGCCCGCGCTTGCCGTGATCGCGCCCATGATCACGACGACCAGAAAGCCATGGCCGAGCGACATGGCCTTGGCTGCGCCCGTGACAGCGAAGAGCGACATCCCCACCGCGTCTGGCCAGCGAAGGGCGCGGAACTGGCTGACATAGCGATAGAACAGGAAAGCGGTGAGCCCGCCTGCAATCGCCAGCACAAGTGTCAGCGTATCTGACAGCCAGAAGACGGGCGCGCCAAGCAGAAGGTCGCGCAGCGTGCCCCCGCCAATGGCAGGCAGGAAAGCGAGCACGATAACGCCGAGCAGGTCCATCTCCTTGCGCACAGCGAGCACGCCGCCCGAGATGGCAAAGACGAACACGCCGAACCTGTCGGCAAAGGCGATGAGAAGATCTGGGCTCATGGGCAGCCTTGTGACTGAGAAGCATCAAAGCGTCCAGCGTTTCGCCTCGGTAGACCCACACCCCGCCCGGTTGCACGCCTCAACCGCGGCGTCTGCATAACCTCAATTAAGATAAGGACTATTCGTGGAATTCTCTTGCAACCTATAGGTGTGTCCCAGCGTAGGTGCGGCCAGATGGGCGGCTTGAGCTGCCATCATAATCAAGAACTGGCGCAGAAAGCGCCCGCGAAACCAAGAGGATCAGAACGATTAGCCATGCAACAGTTGCAAGAGGACCGATACACCACAAGGCTGAACACGAGACCTGAACAGATCGCCCGCCGCGACGATGTCGTGCACGCCCGCGGCGATACCACGCCGCCGATCGACCCGGAGCTCATCCGGAATTTCGAACGCGACGGCTTCATGGTGCTGGAAGATGTTTTCTCACCTCAGGAGGTCGCCCGCATGCGCGGTACGGCGAATGAGATGCGCGACTATCCAGACAGCCTCGCCGATGAAACCGTCATCTCAGAGCGCGATAGTGGAGCCGTCCGCTCCGTCTTTGCGATCCACCGCCAGACCAGCGACTTCGATGTTGTCGCGCGTGACCCACGACTGGCCGATGTCGCCCGGTACATCCTCGACGATGAGGTCTACATCCATCAGTCACGCCTGAACTATAAACCAGCCTTCAAGGGCAAGGAGTTCTACTGGCACTCCGACTTCGAGACATGGCACGCCGAAGATGGCATGCCGGATATGCGCGCCCTCTCCATGTCCGTGATGTTGACGGATAATCACCCGCAGGCTGGCCCTGTCATGTTCGTCCCGGGCAGCCATGAGACCTTCATCTCCTGCGTCGGTGAAACGCCTGAAGACAATTACAAGTCGTCGCTCAAGCGTCAGGAAACCGGCATTCCGGATGCCGATTCCATCGCACAGCTTGTCGATGAAGGCGGCATTGTCGCCCCGGCTCCGAAGGCAGGTTCCGTCGTGATCTTCGACTGCAACACGCTGCACGCCTCGAATGGCAATATAACCCCGTTCGAACGGATGAACGCCTTCTTCGTATTCAATGCGTGGTCCAACCGCCTGAAGGCCCCGTTCGCGGCGAATTCGCAGCGTCCTGAGCACATTGCTCACCGCCGGGTGGAAAAGCCGCTCGCACCGCTTTCGAAAGTGACGGGTAGACTGTCCTAGACGGCAACACTGCAAAAACGGCCTGCCACGACAGGCAAACTCAAGCCCGCAATGCCCCGGCCAGCATGACCCGGTGGTACTTGCGGGCAAGCTTTGCCGGCAAATCAAGCAGGGCGTTCTGGCCCTCGATCCGGGTCGTGACGCCGGTCAATGATGTCGCGATTTTTTGCGGCGCTCTAATGGCAAGCGAGCCCCCTTTGACCGGCGACATCCAGCTTCCCATACGGTGTTTGAACTCGACGTCGCCAAGTCCAAGGTGAATCTCCTGGATACCCTGCTCGGCGCTCCATTCGGCGAGGCTGAACAGGAGGACGAGACCAGGTCTCAGCTTTGAATGCTGCTCCTCATAAGCCGGGAACCAGTAGTGCAGGACGCGCTCTGAACGCATATTGAAGCACACGGCGACGAGTTCGCCCTTGATGCGAAGCGTCGAGAGGACGCCGCGCGCATCGGGGGCGTTTGTCTCCTGCAGGGTCTCCAGCAAGCGACGTGGCCATTCGAGTGAAAACAGCGGGAAGTGCCCAGACTGCCTGTAGGCGATCTGTTTAAGCTCCAGCAGCCGGTCAAAAGCTTCAGCGTCGACCAGATCATGCTCGACCTGCGTGTCCGCATCGCTCAAGAGCTTCTCGGCCTTGCGGTATTCGCGCCGCAAGGTGGTCGAGGCTGCCTGCCTCTCCTCAAGCCAGGCCTCATAGCCGTCCGACAGGTCCATGATGTGATTGCCGTCGCCGACATGACCGATGAGGCCATGGCGCTGCTGATTGTTCGGCGTCGCTGTGAACGCGTAGCCGCCAATGTGACGCGACACGGCCCGCTGGCTGAGATCGAGGACGGTATCTGGCGCTGCGACGATACCATGAAGGTCATCCATCGGCCCGCCGACAGGGCGGGCGGTGCCTAGAGGCCCCGGCCTGATGGGCCAATAGGCGACAGGTTTGCCTGCATGGCTGAACCGGATGATCTTGACGCCGGGCCGGGCGGCTTCGGCAGCAGCAATATAGGAATAGGAGAAATAGGGGCTCCAGAGGCATGGATCGCTCGCCTGCAAGGTAGCCCAAGCTTCCCGGTCAGCCCCGGTCAGGTCAGAAAAATCAATATAGTCCGCGTGCGTGCCCATGCGGGATGCTTAACAGAAAACCGGTTAAGGCGATCAAAACCGAAGCGAGGAATTTGCCACATCGGGAGACTATTCAGCTGGAAGATGAGGCGGCTGGAGCGGGTGAAGGGAATCGAACCCTCGTCTTAAGCTTGGGAAGCTTCTGCTCTACCATTGAGCTACACCCGCGCGCCGGCCGGTCTGGCTGAATAGCTTTTCTGGCGGGAAACGCCAGCGATTTGTCAGCCCGGGCCCTCAGTTGGGACGCGTTCACATCTGCGCGAGTGCATGAAAACGGCTGCTTGTCATGCTGGTGTGCAAGACTAATGTCCGGGCCCATGGCGCATACGACATTGATCGAACAGAAGTTTCGCGACCCTTTCGTCACGGCGAAGGGGGAGACCCGTGGGTCAGTGGACTGGCGCGGCCTCAAAACGCTGTGGCTGAATACCGGCACGCTCTGTAATATTGAGTGCCGCAACTGCTACATCAAAAGCTCTCCGACCAATGATGACCTCGTCTATCTGACGCTTGGCGACGTGGTGCCGTTTCTTGATGAGATCGACGCCCTGGCTGAGGGCACAAAGGAGATCGGCATTACCGGCGGTGAACCCTTCATGTGCCCGGATATCCTGGCAATCATGGAAGAGGTGCTGACCCGCGGTCACACGCTGCTTGTCCTGACCAATGCAATGCGCCCGATGATGCGTCCGAAAATCCGCGAGGGCCTGCTCGCGCTCAATGAGCGGTTTGGCGACAGGATCACGATGCGTGTGTCGATGGATCACCATTCGCAGCCACTTCACGATGCTGAGCGCGGCGCCGGCAGTTTCGAGATTGCCGGTGAAGGCCTCGCCTGGCTCGCCTCGAATGGTTTCTCAGTCGCCATCGCCGGGCGGCAGGACTTGGCTGAGAGCGAGGCGGAAGCCCGCCTTGGCTATGGGGCGCTTATCGAAAGGCTCGGGCTACGCATCGATCCGGCTGATACAAAGGCGCTCGTCCTGTTTCCTGAAATGATCGAGGGCGATAGCCCGCCAGAAATCACCACGGCCTGCTGGGGCATTCTCGATGTCGATCCGGGCGACATGATGTGCGCCAGTCAGCGCATGGTCATCCGGCGCAAAGGCGCAGGCCGCGCCACAGTGACGGCCTGCACCCTGCTGGCTTATGCGCCGGAGTTTGAACTTGGCGACACGCTGGCCGCCGCGACTGAAGACCCGGTCCAGCTGAACCACCCCTGGTGCGCGACCTTCTGCGTGCTGGGCGGAGCAAGCTGTTCAGCCTGAGCGGCCTATTCCGCAGCCTTCACGGCTGGTGCGGCCGGGTCCTGAAAGACTTCCTCAATCGACTTGCCGAACAGGCGGGCAATGGCAAAGGCCAGCGGTAGGGACGGGTCGTACTTGCCCGTCTCGATGGCGTTTACTGACTGGCGTGACACGTCGAGCTGTTCGGCCAGTGCGGCTTGGCTCCAGCCCTGCTCGGCGCGAAGGGTGCGGATGATATTCTCCATGAAGCGCCCCATCAGACCGTCTTGCCGGTCATGCTGTCCCAGCAGTAGGTCAGCCCATAGGCGAGGAAAAAGAAAGGCCCGAACCAGAAGACGTTGAGGCCGGGTATCACGTCCCAGAGCTGGAAGCTCCCAACGACCCAGATGGCACTCATCGTGATGGCACCGCCCTTTGCAAAGGCCTGAAGCTGGCGCATCCTTGTATACTCATCGGTCTCATCTGAGTGGCGCAGCATGAGCCACATGATGAAGACGAGCGGCGCACTCGTCAGGATGGACAAGGCGCCCGTCATCCAGACCGGCGACGTGTCCTTGTCCACCAGTATCGCGCCGCCGATACAGGCCGCCACATATGCGATCACGGCGGGCCAATAGAGGCGCTTATATCTCTTGCGGGCGGTGTTGAATCCAAGTTGCTGGGCCATATGCGGCCTCCAATTCTAGTCAGTGTTGTGTGTGAGTGATCAGGCGCGAAGCGCGAGAATACCGGCAGAGTCCTTGCCTTCGGCGAGTGAGGCGCGAAGCATCTGCGCCGTCATCGTCTTGTAGAGGATGAAGAAGCCCGGCATCGCGTAGACAGGGATCGCCTCGGACGGGATCCAGCCCATCTGTGCGATCAGGTTCTGGAAAATGATCATGCCGATGGTGAAAAGACCGGCCTGAACGCTCGTTACCCTGTCGATGGCTCTGTCGAACTCATCGCCGCGGCGGTATTTCATGAGCATGAATGAGAAGGCGACAAGCGTGCCAGAGAGCATGCCGACGCCGCCCCATTGCACGGTGAGTGTTTCGCTTTCGATCGCTCGTGCGGCGATGGCGCCCGTGGCGCACAGGCCCAGCCCGCCAAAGATGCGTGCCCAGAATTTTCCGAGCTCGAGATCCTGTTTTTCTTCCTGCATTTCAAGTTCCAGTCTTGTCGTGTTTCCTTGACATTATGACAAGGAAACTTGTCAGTCAAGCGTCCTTGACAAAATTCGTGCTTTCCCACTGCCGACGCAGGGTATAGGACAGCCCACCCATGGCGCTTGCTCCTTCCCTTCACGTCTTCAGGCACCGCGCATACCTGCATTTCTGGCTGATGCGGGTGTCGATCGCGGCGGCGCGCCAGATGGAAGCCATCACAATCGGCTATCAGGTCTATGACCTCGCCCGCAGGCCCGCAGAAACGGGCGGGCTTGGCTGGAGCATTGAGGAATCGGCCTTCCTGCTGGGCCTTGTCGGCCTCGCGCAATTCGTGCCCGTGCTCCTGCTCTCGCTTGTCGGGGGACAGGCCGCAGACCGGCTTAACAGGAAGATGATCCTGATCGTGTCGAACACGGTGCGGGTGCTGCTCTCCTTCGGCCTTCTGGCTTCGGTCTTCCTGCCCGCATCGAATGCGCTGCCGATTATTTTTGGCGTTGCGATCATGCTCGGCTGCGTCAACGCGTTTACGCCCGCCGCCGCCAATTCGCTTTTCCCGCGTCTCGTCCCGCGAAAGGAGCTGCCAAACGCGATCGCTTGGAATTCACTCGGCTTCCAGACGGCCGTGATCGTGGGCCCTGCTGTCGGCGGGCTGATTTATGGCTTCTTTGGTGCGGCCACGGTGTACACGGTGGCCATCATCCTCGCCTCCTTCGCCATTCTCGCCATCGCGACGGCAAAGACGCCGCCGCATGAGAAAGTCCTGAATGTGCGTGGTTGGTCCATGGTGTTTGAAGGGCTTGGCTATATCCGCCGCAACAAGATCGTCCTCGGCGCCATCTCTCTGGACCTGGTCGTTGTCTTTTTTGGCGGGGCCAAGGCGCTGCTACCAGTCTTTGCGCGCGACATCCTGCATGTCGGGCAGGAAGGCCTCGGCATTCTTGCTGCATCGCCCGCAATCGGGGCGGCCACAGTGGCCTTCATCCTCGCGACACGCCCGCTTACCCGCCACACCGGCCCATGGATGATGTGGGCGGTCGGCATCTATGGCGTCGCGACTCTGGTCTTTGGCCTGTCGCCTTACTTCTTCCTCTCCATGGCAGCGCTGATCGTGACGGGCGCGGCCGATGAGATTTCCGTCTATGTCCGCGCCTCGCTGATCCAGCTCGCGACGCCCGATGAGATGAAGGGCCGTGTGTCTTCGGTCTCCTTCATCTTTATCTCCGCTTCCAATGAGCTTGGAGAGTTCGAGAGCGGTGTCGCCGCTAGGCTGCTTGGCCCTGTCGGCGCGGTCGTATTTGGCGGCTGCGCAGCGATCACAACTGCGCTTCTGTGGACGCGGCTTTTCCCCGACCTCGCCCGCGCGGACCGGTTCGAGAATATCGAGGAACAGGCCGTCAGCGAAAAGCCGCCAGCTAGCACCTGACGTCTATTCTGCCGCGACCTTTGCCTGCGCCGGGACGCTTTGCGCGCCGCGCACTAGCCGCCCCGGCTTTGCCCCCGTCGGGTCACCGTCGCGATAGATCGTCTGGCCCGCCACGATGGTCGCGGTATAGCCGCTGGCCCGCTGCATGAGGCGGCGGCCATTTGCCGGCAGGTCCCGCAGGATGACGGGACGGTGCAGGGTCAGACTGCCATAATCGATGACATTCAGGTCTGCGCGATAGCCCGGCGCGATTAGCCCGCGATCATGCAGGCCGATCCAGTGGGCGGTGTCCGCCGTCTGGCGTTTGACCGTCCATTCCAGTGAGAATTTCGGCCCACGTGAGCGGTCACGCGTCCAATGGGTCAGCATGCTGGTCGGGAAAGAGCCGTCGCAGATCATGCCGACATGGGCCCCACCATCTGACAGCCCCGGAATGGTCGCCTTGCTGCTCAGCATTTCATAGGACGGGTCGAGCGAGCCGTTCGCATAGTTGAGGAAGGGCAAGTACAGCATGCCTCGCCCGTCATCCTCGAGCAGGATATCGAGCGCGGCTTCCTCATTGGTGACGCCGCGCGCCTTGGCGATGGCCTCGACGGTGCGGTCGGCTTCCGGCTCATAGTCCGGCACGGCATCGAGGGTGAATAGCTTGCCGAAATTGCGCAGCAGGCTTTTCACGAATGGATTGTTCGGGTCCGGCCTGGATGAGAGCAGCCGCGCGCGGAAGTCAGGATCGCGCAGGGCAGCGACCTTCTCCTGAAGCGTCTTGTCCTTGATCTCCTGATAGACCGGATGGGCTGTGAACGGGTTCATGGTGAGGTCGAGGCCGAGAAGCACGCCGACCGGTCGGCCGCAGACCTGTGCCCGCATTGGCAGGCCGTCATCGACCGCATCTTCAATGGCACCGAGCAGCACACGCCAGCCTTCCGGCGCGACATCGGACTGGGCCAGCGAGACAGACAGCGGGCGGCCCGTCCGCTCCACGATCCGGCGCAGCATGGCCGCTTCCTTTTTCGGGTCATCAAAGTCCGACACGAATTGCAGAACGCCTTTGCCGGCTTCCTTCAGCGCCATGCCGATACCGGTCAGCTCTTCTTCGCTGGCGGTCAGCGTCGGGGTGGGCTGGCCGTCAGAGGTGCGATGGTTCAGCGTGCGGGAGGTCGAAAAGCCGAGTGCGCCAGACTCAACCGCTTCGCGGGCGAGCTTTGCCATGGCGGCGATATCGTCGGCAGTCGCTTCCTCGCGATTGGCCCCGCGCTCACCCATCACGAAGACGCGTAGTGCCGCATGAGGCAGCTGCGCCCCGAAGTCGATGTCGAAATTCTTGTCCGACAGGCTTTCGAGATATTGCGGGAAGCTCTCCCAATCCCACGGAAGGCCGGTCGAGAGGACGGGGAACGGAATATCCTCAACGCCTTCCATGAGGCGGATGAGCCGGTCGTGATCCTGTTCGCGGCAAGGGGCAAACCCGACGCCGCAATTGCCCATGATGGCTGTGGTGACGCCGTGGATCGAGGATGGCGTCAGCGTGTCGCCCCAGGTGACCTGCCCGTCATAGTGCGTGTGCACATCGACAAAGCCGGGGGTGACGATTTCGCCCTTTGCGTCGATCTCTTCGCGGCCCTTGGTGGGGACGTTTCCGACGCTGGTGATCCGGCCACCATCGATGGCAATATCGGCTTCCCGGCCGGGCGCTCCTGTTCCGTCGACGACGAAACCATTGCGAATGACGAGATCATGGGTCATGGGCGTTCCTCCGTTCGGCCTGCTCTTATGGCAGGCCTGTCTGGCTAGAGAGAAACGCCCCTGACGTTTGGTAAGTCAATCGGAACCGCAGTCCCGAAAACCGCCTAAGCAGCCGGGCAGGTGCCTGTGTCTTCCATGCTGTTATCGATGCGGTCGATCACGTCACCAATCATGCGGACGCCAGCCATGGTGCCCTGCGCTGCTTCGCCTTCCGCGTCGGTCATGGCGGCGCTCATCATGCGGCTGACGACATCTTCGGCGCCTTCACCGCTGGCTTCCATGCCGTCGGTCACTTCTTCAAGCGTGATGAGCATCTGCGCACGCTCGTCTTCCGGGCTATTGTCGATGACGTCCACGAAGCACGCGCAGAAGCCTTCCGTGTCGGTGCCCATGTCGACGAAGCTTTCCTGCGCTTCCGGGTCGCTTGCGAGGATCAGGCAGTCGGCTTCCAGCGCGGCCACGTCATCGACTTCTGGCGCTTGAGCTTCCTCGGCCGCCTCGATCACGGTTTCGTCTGCGGTTTCAGCGCTTTCGACCGGGTCGGTTTCGCCGCCGCCGCAAGCTGCAAGCGCGAGACCGGCAACGGCCGCGCTAAGGATTTGGAATTTCATGGCTTAAGCCCCCAAAGTTGCAAGGATGCGGCAATCCAAAAGGCTGCCGGATACATTGTCCAGCGATTTCAGGCTCTCAGGCAAAATGCTTGGACAGTTTGAGCCGCTGGCCCTGATAATTGCTCGACTTGCCGCCATAGAGCGCGGCCGGCTCGCCTGCCATGTCCTCATAGACGAGCTTTGCAACCGGCTGGCCGTGCTCGAGGATGAAGGGCACATCGCGTGAGCGAACCTCCAGAACGGCGCGCGAGCCGCCTGCATTCGTCCCGAAGCCCGGATCGAAGAAGCCAGCATAATGCGCACGAAACTCACCCAGTTCCGGCGCGACCGGGGCCATTTCGGCGGCCTGGCCGGGGGCGACGCTGACGCTTTCACGTGAAGCGAGGATATAGAAATCCTCAGGATTGAGCACGACTCGCCCCTTATGCGGGAAAAGCGGCTCCCAATAGTCAGCCACCTCATGGCCGCCAATAGCGCGAAGGTCGATCAGTCCGGCATGATGCTTGGCGCGCCAGCCAACTGGTTTGCCATCTGCGGCCTCCATGTCGATGGAGACGATCAGGTCGCTGACATTCTGCGGCTTGCCGCGGCGAAGACGCAGCTGGGCGAGCCGATCACCGGGCCGCGCGAGGATGGAATAGGTCCGCGGACTGATTTCCAGCCAGAGTGGGCCGTCATAGCCTTCCTGAATGTCGTCGAATGCATTGGCGCGGTCGGTGACGAGCCGGGTGAAAACATCGATCCGCCCGGTAGAACTTTTTGGGTTCGCGCGCCCTGAAATGCCGTCCGGCAGGCGTACGGTTTCCATCAGCGGGACGAGATAGACGCAGCCTGTTTCCAGCACGGCGCCTGCATCGGTCAGCGGGATTTCATGCAGCGCAAGGCCCGGCTCTTCCAGAACGTCGGTGACCCGGCGGCGATCGCCCGGCAGGAAGCTTGCCCGGATGCGATAGGCGACAGTGCCTAGACGAAGATCGAGGCTGGCAGGCTGGATCTGATCGGCGTCCAGCGGCCGGTCAGCCCTGATCGAGCCTTTCCCGAACAGCTCTTTCAATTCCCCGTCGGGCAGGACGCCCTGTCTTGGCTCAACCATGCCTTGATCCTTTTCCGTCAAGAGGCTTAAGACGGACCGCTCATGTTTGGAAGGATGAAGTCCATGGCGGCTGAAGATGGCAAGGACTGGAAACCAGCGACGAAACTCGTGCGCGGTGGCACGATGCGGTCCGAGTTCGGGGAGACCTCCGAAGCGATCTACCTGACCTCTGGCTATGCGTATGACAGCGCTGAGCAGGCGGCCCGCCGCATGTCCGGCGAAGAGGAAGGCTATGTCTATTCGCGCTATGCCAACCCGACGGTCCGTATGCTGGAAAACCGGCTCGCCATGCTGGAAGGCGCAGAGACAGCCCGCGTGACCTCGTCGGGCATGGGCGCCATCTCGACCGCGCTGATCGCACCTGTTGGTCAGGGTGACCGTGTCGTAGCGGCAAGCGCGCTTTTTGGCTCCTGCCGGGTCATCTGCCAGACGATCCTTCCGCGTTATGGCGTGGAGACCGAATTCGTTCAGGGCTCTGACCTCGATGCCTGGAAGAAGGCACTGTCGCGCCCGGCCAATTATGTTCTCATCGAATCGCCGTCCAATCCGCTTCTCGAAGCCGTGGACATCGCCGCCGTGGCAGAGCTCGCCCACAAGGCTGGCGCCAAGCTGATCGTCGACAACGTGTTTGCCACGCCGATCCTCCAGCGCCCGATGGAGCTTGGCGCGGACATCTCGGTCTATTCGGCGACCAAGCACATGGACGGCCAAGGCCGCGTTCTGGCCGGCGCGATCCTCGGTCCTACGGACTGGATGGAGGAGTTCATCGACCCATGGCTGCGCCATACCGGACCTGCCGCTTCTCCATTTAATGCATGGGTTGTCCTGAAGGGGCTGGAGACGCTGGACCTTCGCGTGCGTCAGGCCAGCAAGAACGCCGCGCGGCTCGCTGATGCCATCGCGGGGCATGAGAATGTTGCCGCCGTCCGCTATCCGGGGCGCAGCGACCATCCGCACTACGCGGTCCACGCAAAGCAGATGGAAGAGGGGGGCACGCTGATCGCCTTTTCGGTCAAGGGCGGACGCCCTGAAGCCTTCCGCGTGCTGAATGCGCTGAAGCTCGTTGATATCTCGAACAATCTTGGCGACACCAAGTCGCTCGCCTGTCATCCGGCCTCGACCACGCACCGCGCCCTCAATGAGGAAGAGCGCGCGTCGATGGGGCTTGATGAGAGCTGGATCCGTATCTCGGTCGGCCTTGAAGACGCGGGCGACCTCGAAGCCGATCTTCTCGCGGCGCTCTCGGCGATGAACGGCTAGGCTGGGGGCCCGACGCATATGGCATCGTCTCGAAAGGCCCTTCGCTATGAAGCGGTGACGGACGGCATGAAGATCGCCGTCACGCCGAAATTCCTCGATGAGGAATCGCTTCCGGCAAAGGGCCGCTATGTCTGGGCCTATACGATCGAGATGGAAAACAGCTCCGACACGACGTGGACGCTGACGCTTCGCCACTGGGACATCATCGACAGCTTCGGCAGGCGCCAGACGGTTGATGGCGAAGGTGTGGTTGGCCAGACCCCGCGTCTCGAGCCCGGTGACACCTTCCGCTATTCGTCCGGCGCGCCGCTGGCCGCACCGTCCGGCATGATGAGTGGCAGCTATACGTTCGTGTCGGATGACGGGGCTGAGTTTGTCGCACGCGTGCCAGCTTTCTCGCTCGACAGTCCCTACGACCAGAACCTTCCGAGCTAGCCCTTTCCCCGCCGAAAACCGGTGACGCGGGCGCAGAAACACTGCTAGAGCGCCAGTCATGGGTTTCCGCGATTTCCTGCTTCTCTTTGCCGTCTGCTTTGTCTGGGGGCTGAACCTCGTTGTGACCCGTTGGGTCGTCGCAGACGCCGCCGTGCCGCCTGTCTTCTTTGCGGCCGTCCGCTTTGCGGGTATCGCGCTCGTTCTCATTCCCTTCCTGTTTCCGGCGCCAAAACAGATGCTGACCCTGTTCGGCATTTCCATGTGTATGGGCGCGGTGCATTTCGCGCTGCTTTTCATGGGGCTTGCCAATGCTGAAGCGAGCGCGGTGTCCGTCACGGGCCAGCTTGGCGTGCCGTTCGCAACGCTGATGAGCATGGCGTTCCTTGGTGAGAAGGTCGGCTGGCGGCGCGGGCTCGGCATCATGCTGGCCTTTGCGGGGGTGACCCTGATCGCCTTCGACCCGGACAGTTTCTCGGTCAGCTTTGGCCTCATCTATGTGATTATCTCGGCCTTCATCGGCGCCTCTGGCGGCATCATGATGAAGAAGATGGCGCCGATCAGCGCGCTGCAGCTTCAGGCATGGCTCGGTCTTTTCAGCTTCGGCCCGCTCCTGATTTTCTCCTTCCTGACAGAAGGCGGACAGGTTGAGGCCTTTGTCGGCGGCGGCTGGCTGGTCTGGACCGCGACCGTGTTCGCTGTGCTTGGCGTCAGCGTCTTTGGTCATGGCGCCTATTATTACCTCATCAAGAAGTACGACATCTCGCTCCTCTCGCCGCTGACGCTGATGACGCCGCTCTGGGGCGTGGTCCTCGCGGTCAGCCTGCTTGGCGAACCGCTGACATCGCGCCTCGTGGTCGGTGCGGCAATTTCCCTGAGCGGGGTATTTGTCATTGCCCTGCGCCGGAACAAATCCCTTCCGGAAGCAGCCATTCCTGAAAAAGCCCGTGTGGTGAAATGAAGATTACGCGCCTCTCCAGCCCGAACTTCAATGACCGCCAGTTCCCGCTCGATATGCTGGTGCTGCACTATACCGGCATGGAAACGGGCGATGCGGCGATTGAGCGGCTCACCGACAAGGAGGCCGGTGTCTCCGCCCACTATGTCGTGCGCGAGACCGGCGAAATCCTGCAGCTGGTCGATGAGGACAAACGGGCATGGCATGCGGGCGTTTCCAGCTGGCAGGGCGATGAGGACCTCAACTCCCGCTCTGTCGGGATCGAGATCGTGAATGGCGGACATGACTGGCGCGCCCCCGATGGCACCCTGCCGGACTATCCGGACGCGCAGATCGAGGCGGTCGTTTCCTTGTCGAAAGCGATCATAGCCCGCTGGAATATCCCGGCGGACCGTGTCGTCGGTCACAGCGATATTGCGCCAGCCCGCAAGGCGGATCCAGGCGAGCATTTCCCTTGGCAACGCCTTTCCGAAGCGGGCATCGGGCTCTGGCCTTCGGTCAGCGCCGGGGCGGACCAGCCCGCCGAGATATCACTGCGCGCCATTGGGTATGACGTCAGCGACCTGACAGCGGCCATCACCGCATTCCAACGCCGCTGGATGCCAGACCGCGTTGACGGTCTGGACGACGCCGATCTGCGCGCCAGAGCTGCCGCGGTCGCTGCCGCCTATTCTGCAGGCTGATCTGGCGCGTCTTTCAGGACGCCGGTCGCTTCATCTTCCTCCGGTGACTTGTCAGAGAGGAGCCTCGACCATTCTACGGTCAGCGCGGCGCCCAGCAGCAGCGACGAGACCGAAACGACCAGCCAGATGAAGCCGAGAATGACGGACGCCAGTGCCCCATAGAAGGTGTCGAGCACCGAAATCCGAAGGTAAAGATGATAGGCCCAGGTCGCGACGCTCCAGCTGAAAGCGCCAGCGGCAGCCCCCATGGTCATCGACCGCGCAGAATTGATGCGTCCATAAAGCGACAGCGAGATGATCAGGTAGAAGATCACAAAGCAGGCGATGAATTTGCCCAGCCAGAGCTGGGCTGCAAAATCTGAAATGTCGCGCGCCAGAGAGAAAGCGACGAAGCCTTCGCGCTCGGTAGCAAAGGACATCAGAAGCTGCAGCGCGCCAAGCAACCAGACGATGAGGATGAGCATCGTCGTCATCAGCAGGGAGACGCCCTGGAAGCGGATAATGTTTGAGCGCCGCTCACTGCCGGCGACCATGCGGATGCCGGTAATGGCGGCCTTGGCTCCGGATGTCGCGGTGTAGAGCACGACCAGAACGGCGCCGACGGCCCGGATCGTCAAGCCTTGCGGGGTGGAATCCCGGATGGTGGCAAGATCAGCCTGCTGGAGCGGAGCAACGGCAGAAGTCAGCACCTGGTCGACCGTATTCGACAGCGCATCGGAAATGTCATGCGGCAGCAGCGAAAAGAGCAGGGTCAGCGTCAGATAGATTAGCGGGAAAATGGAGAAGAGCGCGTAGAAGCTGATCCCGCCTGTCACGATCCTCACTTCCGGGCGCGATAGCCGGACAATGGCGCGCCATAGCGGAAGGACGATCCAGCCTCGCAGGAATTGCGGCATTGGCAGTTTTGTCAGCCAGGCTTCCAATGAATTCTCCTGCGGCTCTCCGGGCCCACAACAACAAGCGCATGCCCGGCGATCATGTGAAGCTAACACTAGTCGGCAAAGCCGTCCTCATTCGAGTTGCTCCAAATCGGGGCGCGCCGGACCGGAAAACCCTCAACAGGGCCTACTTTCGGTTGAATTGAAGTCATGGACCGGTAAAGAATAATCCCTGTACCAAGCGTGGGGGAAGTTTTGATGCGTTTATTCCTGGTTCTTTCAGTCATAGCGAGCTTCGGATTGCCATTGCACTCAGCCTCTGCCGAGGGCTGGAAAATGCAGCGGGTCATGGCAAGCATGGACGTGAAGGGAAGTGCCACGGAGGATGTCACTTATACTTCGAGCAAGCTCTGGACGACCGACATGAGCAAGCCGGAAATCCGCTTTAGTTGCAGCAATCATTACGGCCTCAAGGTCACCATTTCTTTTGAACCGGCGGAAAATCCGGTTGGTAGGGTCGGCGTTGCCAGCATGGATGCCCGTAGTGTTCCTGTCTGGTTTGAGAATGGCGAAAAATCTACAGCAGCCTGGACCGTCGTTCGCCGTCTTCGCCGTATACAAACCCGTAGTAGCGGAACGGCGATCAGCATCTACAATGCCGTGGTGCGCGGAGAAACTTTTGATATCGACGAACCCTTCGGTGATCGGGTGACATTCACGCCGCCTCCGCCAAACCAGGAATTCGCTGACTTTGCCAGTGCGTGCTCTGTCACAAATGGTGGCTAGGATCACGCCATAGCTTCCTGCCGCCAGATTTGATTTCCTTGCTTTCTGCCGAGGCTAAGGATATGAGCCCGCCCCAGAAGTCTCCCTCGTATTGCCGCGGCTGCTGACCCGACCGGCAAAACACTGAGGAAGACAATGTCCCACCCCAACTCGCGTGCCGAGCGCCGCGCCCTTGCGCGCAAGCTCGATGGACGCATCAATCATCGCGACCAGTCCTCCCGCCGCTATGGCATCGAGAAGGACTGGAAGAAAATCTACTGGCGCAAGAACAAGCTTCACCGCGCGCGGCAGATCGGCAAGATCTGGCACCATAATGAATGGGAAAAGATCATGGCGGATGCTGAGCCTGTGCGAGTTTTATTCGTGTGCTCGAAGAATCAGTGGAGAAGCCCGACAGGCGAGGCCGTGTTCCGCCATGTGGAAGGCGTGGACACGCGCTCTGCCGGCACTGCCCGGTCTGCCCGACGCCAGCTGTCTATAGCCGACATCCGCTGGGCCGATATCATTTTGGTGATGGAGGACAAGCACGCCGCACGCATCCGTGCCGACTTCCGCAATGAGACGCGTTACAAGCCCCTGCACGTTCTCGACATTCCCGATGAATACGGCTTCATGAACGAGGAGTTGGTCGAGCTGATCCGTGCAAAGGCGCAACCGTTGATCTTTAACAAAGAGTAAGAGATCGAAATGGAGTTCTGGCTACGACCCATTCTAACAATCGTATTCACGGTCGGCGTCTACTGGATTATCACCCTTGATCACCGACGAAATCGTCAACCAAACGAAGTATATGCACCAGTTGGCCTGACCCTCTTTTTGGGTCTTATCGGACTATCAACAGCTATAGGACTTGGCTGGGGAATGCTCCTGCCCGCGACTTGGCAAAGGGATGACGCTTTGGCATTCCCCGTCCTGTTTCTATTTGGGGTTGTGGCCACAATTACCGCCGCGGATCTCGATGCCAAGAAGATTATTTGGGATGGCGAGCGAATTTTAATTAGAAAGCTGTTTCGCTCGCAGCGTTCATACCGCTGGCAGGATGTCGAACGGGCAGACAATATGGTCTTTTCTGAAGCGTGGCGGCTCTGGTTCAGAGACGGATACCGGGTAGGGGTCCCCCACCGGATGGTTGGCGTTCCCGCACTTCTTTCAGAGGTGGCTGGTCGACCGCATATCGAACTTAGCTCCGAGGAACTGCGCCAAATCAGGCGTGATATGAACGAGGGCAAGTGATCCTTTAAGGCCCGCAGACCCATTCGCCGTCGAAGGTACGAGTCGCACCATCTGCGCGGTTGACCGTCATGGTGGCGGCCTGGCTGGTCTGCTCGGTCTGCGAGCCATCAAGCGTGGCGTCGCCCAGCTCAACCACGATCACCATACCTTCACCGGCAAAGGTGCCACCATCTTCCTCAAGCCCGCTGAAACCGCCAAGCTGCTCGCCATAAAGCTGCAGGTCAGCGCCATCATTATTGATGGCTGCGGTGGCGCGCCCATCAGGATCGACGTCGGCGGCGGCTATGAGCAGCGGTTCGCCGCTATCTGCTGTCTGGAACGAACAACGCAGCTCTCCATCCAGCATGTCCGCGCCCTGCATCGAGATCGGCTGAAGCGAGGTCAGTGTCGCGTCGCTGCCCGTGACGCCGAGATCTGCCTCAGCGGTATCGTCTGGCAACATGCTGTCAGAGGTCGTGACCTCGTCGCTGTCCTGCGCATTTACGATGGGCGCCTTGCCGATGCGCGTGCTGGCATCGGTGTCTGTCTCATTGTTATCAGGCGAACAGGCCACCAGCAGCAGTCCGGTAGAGAGGGCGGCGAAGGATGTGAGTGTCTTTTTCATGCCTCTGCCAACGATTGCTCACCCTGAATGTTCCTCGACTTCAGCGCGATCATAATGGTGATCTGGTGGGGGAGGACATTCTGGCGTATAGGGGCGCCCTGACCAGACGGCCGGGCAGTCGCTGGCATGGCTCACAAGGCCATGCTGGAGGAAAGTCCGGGCTCCATGGAAACAGGGCGGCGGATAATGTCCGCCCGGCGTGAGCCGAGGGAAAGTGCCACAGAGAGCAGACCGCCCCAGATCTGATCTGGGGTAAGGGTGAAAGGGTGGGGTAAGAGCCCACCGCGGGGGCGGTAACGTCCCTGGCATGGTAAACCCCGCCCGGAGCAAGACCGAATAGGGGGTGCGCATGGGCCGTTTCCAGCCCGCGCCCCGGGTGTGTCGCGTGAGGGTCCTGGCGACAGGGCTCCCAGAGGAATGACTGCACAGGCGCCGCAAGGCGCTGGACAGAACCCGGCTTACAGGCCGTCTGGTCAGCCTATTTCCAGCGTTTCCAGAAGCGCACCTTCGGGCGCGTGACCGGCCGCGCCCGCTGCAGCACATCGGTCCGCACACGGATCATGGCTGCGGCGAGGTGAATCTCCCATAAGAAGCTGCCCGTCGCAGTGATGAGCGCGCCCATCGTCATGATGAACAGGATGGACACGGGAATCCCGACATCCAGCCGGAAGAGCTGGCCGGTAAACAGCGTCACGATAACGAGACAGATCAGCAGCATCGCAAGTGTTGAGAGGACAATGGCGCGGTTGATCCACGAGATGCGCTGGTCCAGCAGGATTATCTCGGAGCGCCAGCGCGGATGGTTCTCCATCGCGCCTTCGACCATCAGCTCCATCTCCAGCGAGCGGGAGCGGTCAACCGTGCGGCCAAGCCGGTTGGTCAGCACGGTGAGGAGTGCGCCGATACCCGCAATCAGGAAGACCGGCGCAACGGCCAGTTCGATGCTGTGAACGATATCAACGTCGACGGTTTCCATGACGAGCCTGAGATGGGCCGCGCGCGGCCGATTGCTAGATGTAGCCTTCTTCCAGAAGGTCCTTTGTGTGAATGATCCCGACCGGTGTGCCGTCCTCAAGGACGAAACCGTTCGAAATACGAAGCTTGGTCATCACGTCGACCACGAGCGCGATGCGGTCGCCCTTTGCAAAGGTCTTGCCGCCGCGCGTCATCATTTCGCGCGCTGTGCCGGCTTCGCGCCCTTCCTGCATATAGCGGCGAAGATCGCCATCCGTGACGATGCCGATATAGCGCCCGTCCGCATCGACGACAGCGACGCAGCCCTGACGCCCTTCGGCGATCGCTTGAATGACGTCTCGCAGGCCTGCGTCCTGGCCGACTACGGGCGGGCTCGCATCGCGTGACATGAGGTAATCGGCCACCGTGTGAAGCGCCTTGCCGAGCTTTCCACCCGGATGCCGCGCGCCGAAATCCTCACGGCTGAAGCCGCGCCGCGCCATGAGGGCGACCGCCAGCGCATCGCCCATGACAAGTGTCATCGTGGTGGAGGAGGTTGGCGCCAGACCGTTCGGGCAGGCTTCTTCGTGCTCAGGCAGTGCAAGCAGGATATCCGCATTGCGTCCAAGGAGGCTGTCAGCCGAGCGCGTCATCGCAATCAGCTTCACATTGTGAGAGCGGCAATAGCGCAGAAGGTCGATCAGCTCGCGCGTCTCGCCGGAATAGGAGATGGCGAGGACGACGCTGTCAGGGCGCACCATGCCAAGGTCGCCATGGCTCGCCTCGGTCGGGTGAAGGAAGAAGGATGGCGTGCCGGTAGAGGCCATGGTCGCGGCGATCTTCTGGCCGATATGGCCGGATTTGCCGACGCCGGCGACGATGAGATAACCAGCACAGCCGACAATCGCATCGACGGCGGCAGAGAAGTTCGCATCAAGGCTGCTGGAGAGCGCGTCCAGCGCCTCGCGCTCAATCTGCACCACGCGGCGGGCCGTTTCGAGGTCGTTTTCCGGTCCAGATGACATGTGCCGTCTCTCCAACTTTTGCGCGGCCCTCTTGGTCAGGGCCTGCGCCTATTCCGGTTCAGCGAAGCCCCAGCCATCCGGCTTGTATCCACGGGCCAGCGCCATCTTGGTGGTGCGTTCCTCATGCAGCCAGATGTCCTGGGGTGTAAAGGGGATTGGCCCGATTGAGGCGGCAACCTCATTCTCGTTCTCCGCTTCGCCCGGCTGGTAGCCGAAGGTTTCGAGCGCCTTTTCAAACGCCTCGCGCCGGGCCTCTTCGCCCTCGATCGGCACGAAGAAGAGGTCCAGCATGATCTCACTATGGGGTTTGACGCCCTTGGTGTCGCGCAGCTGCTCGCACGTATAGACCGTCTCGGCCTGCTGCTCGGTGAAGTTCCAGTCTGCTTCGTCCATATTCATACCCTCGAAATTCTTGCGCGCCTTATGACAGAAACGGGCCGTGCAGCGAAGCCGGGCAACCCAGCGGCGACAGCTGCGTTACTGGATGGCGAAGGCAATCGCCACCAAGAAGCAGAAGGTTCAAAGACGGGGACGCCGCAGACATGGCTGTTGAGAATTTGCTGGTCCCCGGAGAAACCTGCCAACGTATCGAAACCGCCGACAAGCTGCGCATCATTCTGGAAGGCCGGGACTATTTCCGGGCTGTGAAAGAAGCGATGCTGAATGCCGAAAAGACGATCATGATGATCGGCTGGGATTTCGACACCCGTATTGAGTTTGAGCCAGACGAACAGACGCTGGATGGCCCCAACCAGCTGGGCGAATTTCTCTCCTGGATTACGAACGAACGCGAGCTGCTTCAGCTTTACATGCTGAAATGGAATGTTGGCGCCATGCAGTCCATCCTGCGGGGTATGGTGCCGATTGGCATTCGCCCGATGCGGTTCAACAGCAACTTTCATTTCCATCTCGACTCGACCCATCCGGTCGGCGCGGCGCACCATTCCAAGATCATCGTCATTGACGACCAGATGGCTTTCTGCGGCGGCATCGACATGACCGCAGGGCGCTGGGACACGTGCGACCATCTCGATGACCAGCCCTGCCGGACGCTGCCCGGCGAAAGCGAGATGCCGAAGCCCTGGCATGACGCGACTGTGGCCGTCTCCGGCGACATTGCCTGCGCGCTTGGAGATGTTGCCCGTGAGCGGTGGCTTCGGGCCACGGGTGAGAAACTGCCGCCACCGCAATGCGACAATGACCCGGTCTGGCCAGACCTCGACCTCACCTGGAGCAATGTGCCTGTTGCGCTGGCGCGCACCTTTCCGGGCTTTTCCGACTTTGATGAAGTCCGCGAGATCGAGGCGCTCTATCTTGAAGCTATCGCGCGGGCAAAGGACACGCTCTATATCGAAAGCCAGTATCTCGCCTCTGCCAAGCTGGTGCACGCCATGGCAGAACGCCTGCAGGAAAGGGATGGGCCGGAAATTATCCTCATCCTGCCGCGAAACGCCGAAGGGTGGCTGCGCCAGAAGGCGATGGACGGGGCGCGCGTGCGGATGCTCGAACATCTCTGGGCGCATGACCCCTATAACCGGTTTGCCGCCTATTATCCGGTGACGGAGAGCGAATCCCCGATCTATGTCCACGCCAAGATCCTGATCCTCGATGATGAGATGATCCGCGTTGGCTCCTCCAATCTGAACAACCGCTCCATGGGTTTCGACACCGAGACCGACTTGGCCGTTGAGGCGGTCCAATGCGGCGACCCCGATCAGATGCGCGCCGATATCAGCGACCTTCGCGCGAGCCTTGTCAGCGAGCACCTCGGTGTCAGCAAAACTGAACTCGCCGATGCGCTGACCGCGTCTCGCAGATCGCTCATTGGCGCAATCACCGCGCTCAAGGGGGACGGTCGCTCGCTTCGCCTTTTCGAGGAAGCCGATGTAAACGGCGAAGCGAACATCCTCGCGGAGAATGAATTCGCCGACCCTGAAGAAGTGGGCGACGGGCTCGCTGAACGACTGGTCCATGGTGTGCGCGACCTTGTGGGGAACGTTTCGGCGTAGGGCTCTCTTTTCGGTTGCTCCCGTGTCGGCGCTGGCGCGCCGCACATGGAGCGGGCTCAGGGCTGCACTTCTCCCTTCTCCCTCGGGAGAAGGGCCGGGGATGAGGGGAAACGACCTCTCAACAGATGCCAAGCTTTGCAGTGATCATCTGAAGCGTATCACTGCCACTGCTTCATGGTGCCTCGGCGAAGCTCCCCCTCACCCCTGGCCCCTCTCCCAAGGGAGAGGGGAATAGGTCCACAAACACCAATATCGCCACGCGGGGTTTCCCGCTGGCGGTGCGCTTTTACTCTCGCCCTGAAGTGACAGGGCCGGGCGCGTCCAGGGTGGACGCTATAGGTAATGCCAGCCTTTCGGCGTGGCTGTAGAGCGTGCGCCATGGACGCGCCCTTGCGAAGGGTGTCGGCCGTTCGGATGTCTCACTCCCGGCCCGTCTCGGAAACATTTTCGTACGCAGGACAGCCTGCGCAGCACTGATTACCCCACATGACGCCGACCACATGGCAGGGACGTTACACCCCGCCGGCAGCACCGGTCACCTTCGCAATCCCCGCCGCATGGCTCTCAAGCGAGCCGCTGCCGCGGCCTTCTCCGCTTTCAATCGATCCACCGGATCGATTGATCTGCCCGAGGGCAGACCAGCTTCGAAGCCACCTCCACCCGGTCGGTCCGGACCGCCCTGTCTGGTGATGGGAGGCGTGCAGTATGGGTTGAGTTTGTGAGGGTGGGGATGGATTTGTTTGTCCCACACGTTCCGAAGATACCTGCGAAGGCAGGTATCCATCATGATCCCTAAAACCGGCAACTGACGTTTCAAGTGAAGCACCATGGACCCCTGCCTGCGCAGGGGTCTTCGGAAGGGTAGAGTGAGACCTTAAAGCCGGGCGTCACGCTCGACCGCGGGACGCGGTCTGAGCGTCCATCTTCTGACTTGAGATGATGAGCACGGCGGTGGTGGCAGGAGATGGACCCTCAGACGGGCTATCGCCCGTCGAGTGTGACGCCTGCCGTAAGGTTTCGTTCTCTAGATAGACAAACGCGCCTTAATTCCCACCCTCAACCAGCCTGCGCGCGATCACCATGGCCTGCACTTCGCCGGCGCCCTCGAAGATGTTGAGGATGCGGGCGTCCTGGAGGACGCGGCTGACAGGGTATTCGAGCGCGAAGCCGTTGCCGCCGTGGATCTGGACGGCGTTGTCGGCGGCGGCCCAGGCGACGCGGGCGCCGAGGAGCTTGGCCATGCCGGCTTCGAGGTCGCAGCGTTTGCCTGAGTCTTTCTGGCGGGCCGAATAATAGGTGAGCTGGCGCACACCGATCAGTTCAGCGGCCATCATGACGAGCTTGTTGGCGACGCGTGGGAATTCGAAGATTGCGCGGCCGAACTGTTCGCGGTCGAGCGCGTATTTGAGGCCAAGCTCAAACGCGTTCTGGCCAACGCCGATAGCGCGGGCGGCGGTCTGGATGCGGGCGCTTTCGAAGGTTGCCATCAGGTGGCGGAAGCCCATGCCCTCTGTCTCACCGAGGAGGTTGGCGGCTGGCACTTCGAAGCCGTCAAAGCTGATCTCATACTCTTTCATGCCGCGATAGCCGAGCACCTCGATCTCACCGCCGGACATGCCGTCTGCCGGGAATGGGGTCTCGTCGTCGCCGCGCGGCTTCTCAGCCAGGAACATGGAGAGGCCGGAGAAATTATTGGTCGCCGGGTCGGTACGGGCGAGGACGGTCATCATGTCGGCGCGGACCGGGTGGGTGATCCAGGTCTTGTTGCCGGTGATCCTGTAGGTGTCGCCGTCTTTTACCGCGCGCGTCTTGAGCGCGCCGAGGTCAGACCCGGTGTTGGGTTCAGTAAAGACTGCCGTTGGCAGGATCTCGCCAGAGGAAATGGCCGGAAGGTATTTTTCCTTCTGCGCGTCGGTGCCGCCGATCAGGATCAGCTCTGCGGCGATTTCAGACCGGGTGCCGAGTGAGCCGGTGCCGATATAGCCGCGGCTGAGCTCTTCGGAGACCACGCACATGGAGGTCTTGCCGAGGCCCAGGCCGCCATACTCTTCCGGAATGGTGAGGCCGAAGACGCCAAGCTCTGCCATCTCTTCGACGACTGGCATCGGGATGTAGGCGTTTTCGAGGTGCCATTCATGGGCGTGCGGCATGATCCGTTCGGTCGCAAAGCGGCGGAACTGGTCCCGGATCATGGTGAGGGTTTCGTCGAGGCCGGTTTCTTCCACCGTTGCCCGTGACAGCGCATCCGGCAGGTGCTTTGCAGCAGCGGCCATGGTCTCGGTCGTCTTGCCTTCGGTGAGGAAGCGCTGGACGGCTGGCTCAAACAGGCGTTGCATGCCTTCCTTGGAGACGCCGATATCTGCCGGGCGGATGATTTCGCCCTGGTTCATCGGGATGCCGCCAATCAGCTGGGCGCAATATTCCGAGAAGAGGATCTGCGAGAGGAGCTGTTCGATCTCACCGAATTTGCCTTCTGCCGTCATGCGGTCGGCCCAGTCGGCCGTCTCGCGCAGCGTTTCGACATAGGTGATGACCCAGGCAAGACCGTGGGCGGAATGCTGGTGATGGTCGAGCAGCTTGCGGTCGATCTTGCCTTCAGGGGCGAGGCGGGCGCGCATCGCGGCCTTTGCGTCCTCACCAAAGGCTTCGAGGCTGACCACCGCTTCCTTCATCGCAGGAAGCAGGCCGTCCATCACAGGTGAAATCTTGTCTGCGGCTGTACCGTCCATTTTATCCCTCCGGGCGTCTCTTGCGCCATGTATCTATCGCACCGGGGCGCATTTGACACAAATTTTGCTGCGGCGCAGCGACATTTATTGCCGCAGGGGCAGCTTATGCCTTTTGGGCGGGAGGTTCAAAAGTGATGTCGAGGGCCTCGCGGGCCGCGTCGATGTCCTCGAGCGTCTGCTCAAACGGGCTCCAGTCATCTTGCTCTGCGATCGGGGCCCAGATCGCCTCGACCTCATCATAGAGGAGAGAGACCGGTTTCTCTCGCTGCCAGTAGGCGTGTGACAGGCGTTCGGGGCGATCGGCTGTGCGGGCAAAGAGGCCTTCCTTCACAGGGGCGAAGCCTGCCTCCTTATACATGGCCGCGATCGGGCTGTTTGCAGCGCGGGACTCACTCTCCTTGCCGCAAAACCAGTCGAAGAAGACCTGCGGCCACGGGGCGCGCGTTTCCGACATCCAGGTGTAGAGCGCCTGCAGCCAGACGAGGTCGTCATGTAGCTCGCCTGAGGACTGCAGCCCGAAGAGTTTGAGGTTATGGCTGGCAAGCGCGGCCTGATAGGCTGGCTCATAGGCCTGAAGCGCTTCGCCGAGCGGGTCCGTGTCGCAGACGGGCGTCATGGCGACGGCTAATTGTTGCAGCGCCCAGAGGCCCTGCGTTGGCTGGCGGCCGAACCGGTAGAGACCCTGCTGGTCGAAATAGGCGGCGGTGAAGTTCGGGTCGGATTCCGGCAAGAAGCGCCACGGGCCGTAATCGAAGCTTTCACCGGTGATATTGAAATTGTCGGTGTTCATCACGCCGTGGACAAAGCCGGTCGCCATCCATTGCGCGACCATGCGGGCGGTCTGCTCTGTAATCCGATGCAGGAGGGCAGGCGCCATGACGGAGATGTCCTCGTCGAGGGCGTCCGGATAGTAGACTTCGCAGCAATAGCGGATGAGGCGGGCGAGGTTTTCCGTCTCGCCCATGGAGGCGGCGCGCTGGAAAGTGCCGAAGCGGATATGGCTGTGCGAGAGCCGGGTGAGCACGGCGCTGCGGGCAGGCGATGGCTCATCATTGCGGGCAAGCTCCTCGCCCGTCTCGATCAGGCTAAAGGGCTTGGACGTCTTCACGCCATGCGCTTCAAGGTATTGCGCGGCGAGGACTTCGCGCACGCCGCCCTTGAGCGTCAGGCGGCCATCGCCCTGGCGCGACCAGCGTGTCTGGCCAGAGCCCTTTGTGCCAAGGTCGAGCAGGCGGCCCTGATCATCTCGCAGCTGCGCAAACAGGAAGCCGCGGCCATCGCCAAGCTCCGGATTGTAAACGCCAAACTGGTGGCCATGATAGCGCATGGCGAGCGGCGTCTGCAGATTTCCCTCAAGAGGCGAAAATGTTGCGAAGTGGCGAAGCCATTCAAGAGAATCGAGCTGCCCTAATCCGACGCGCTCATCCCATCTAGTGTTGCGAAATCGCAACACGGACATGCGAAAATGCGCAGGTTCTGCTGCGTCTGCGAAGGCGTCAGCCAAGGCGAGAAATTCGGGCGCGGGCTGATAGTTCATTACGGTCTGATGACAGTTTTTCGCGGTAGCAGCAACAAGGACAGGCAAAAAATGCCCCTAGGGAAGGCAATTGCCGGAACGTAAGTCCTGACACCCTCAGGCAAGTAGAACCTATTGGTTTCAATAGCTATCAATGCACTCAGGTTTTTATGGTGCGGCGCAGCACGTAATTGCGATTGAATTCGAATTCCAAATCAGCAGACATCGACGGGAGTCCGCCGCCTAAAGAGCGGATCGTCTAGTATTTGGGAGGAAACACTTCATGAGAAATGGAAATAAGTGGCTGCTTGCATCATCGGTACTTGCGCTTTGCGCAACCGGTGCGGCGCATGCCCAGAACGACGATGGCGATGATACGCTACGTCAGCAGACGGTGACCGTTACCGGTTCTGCGATCGCCGGTACGCCGGAAGATGCAGCCCTGCCTGTCGACGTTCTGTCAGCAGCCGACCTGCAGCTGGAAGGCAACCCGTCAATCACCGAGCTGATCCGTAACCTCGGCGTGTCGACCGGTGTCGACGGCCAGACGAACCAGTTCTCCTCGAACGGCCTCGAAGGTACGTCGAACATCAACCTGCGGGGCCTTGGCCCAGGCCGGACGCTGGTCCTCCTGAATGGCAAGCGCCAGACATTTGCGCCTTATGGTGTGGGTGAGCAGGCACAGCTCTTCGTTGATACGAATGTCATTCCATCCGCCGCCATCGGCCGGATCGAAGTGCTGAAAGACGGCGCCGCAGCCGTTTACGGGTCTGACGCGATCGCAGGCGTGGTGAACTTCATCACGCGCGATGATCTGGAAGGCTTTGAAATTTCTGCCCAGTACGAAACCTTTGAGGGCAGCGACGGCGAGTATGACATCTCTGCCGCCTACGGCCTCCAGGGCGAGAACTGGAACTGGGTCACGTCTGCTGGCTACCAGTTCCGCAGTGAAGTCGGCCTGATCGAAAAAGACTGGGCTATCCGTCCATACAATGAAAACCCGGTCGGCGGCTGGTCGTCGCTCTCCAATCCGGGTCGCTATGTGCCACTTGGTGTCGTCGGCGGCGCGGTGCGTCCGCTCGCGGCCAACGTGAACGATGTCGGCTGTGATGATGTCGGCGGCTTCCAGAACCCGAACGTGGCCGCTGTGAACCAGTGCTACTTCCAGTTCACCCAGTTCGATAATCTGGTGGAAGAAGAAGAGCGCTATCAGATCTTCTCCGAATATAACCACACCTTCGGAAATGGCGTGAACTTCCACCTGGAAGGCCTCTACGCCCACACTGATGTGCCTGAGTGGAAGACCTCTCCGTCCTATCCACCACAGGAAGTGGCCAACCAGGTCATTCCGGGCAACAGCCCAGGCTTCCTGACCTATCGTGCCAACAATCCAGGCCTCTTCCCGGCCAATACGATTGCCGCGCTCTTCATTGGCCGGTCTTTCGGCTGGGGCGGCTTCCCGGTCACGGGCGGCGCACAGGAAGGCTACCGGACCTATGACAGCTATCGTCTCGCCGGCAGCTTTGACGGTGAATTCGAGAATGGCGTGACCTGGAATGCAGGCCTCACCTTCCATGAAACCGAAGGCGAGCGCATCACGAACGATACCTATATCCGTGGCTTTACTGCTGCGCTGAACGGTTTCGGCGTCTGTGTGGACCCAGCAACGGGTCTGGACCCTGCAACTGGTACCCAGCCATGGGGCAACCCGGCCTATGCGGGTAACCTCGTCCAGGGTCAGGGAGGCTGTGAATGGTACAACCCATTCTCCAATGCCATCCCGGCCAATGCCATTACCGGACAGGCCAACCCGACCTATGTGCCGGGGCTTGAGAACTCCGTCACGCTGGCTGACTGGCTGACCGAAGGCGTCGGTACGGTTGTGACCTCCAACCTGCTCGTTTTCGATGCAGCCCTTAGCGGTCAGAGCAACGTCGTCGCACAAGGTGGTCCGGTTAGCTGGGCTCTCGGTGCACAGGTTCGCCGCGAAGGTTATGAAGTCGAGCCGAACGATGTGACTGATCTTGCCAAGAGCCCGGGACCGGGCGGCACGGGTCCGTTCTCCTTCCTCGCCGGCACGAATGCGTCCGATCGCGACCAGACGATCTACGCAATCTTCGGCGAACTCCAGATCCCGCTCTATGATAACCTCAACGTGCAGGTTGCGACCCGCTATGAGGATTATGGCGGCGAGATCGGCTCCACATTCGACCCGAAAGTGGCTGTGAAGTGGCAGGCGACCGACAACTTCGCCCTGCGCGGTTCGGCTCAGACCTCATTCAAGGGGCCAACGCTGAACCAGGTCGATGGTCAGGTCACCACGCTGCAATTCGTCGCTCCGGCGTCTGCCTTCAAGGCGGTCGACCAGTTCGGTAACCCGGACCTCAATCCAGAGTCGGCGTTCAGCTTCAACATTGGTGCGCTGTTCGACAACAATAACGGCTTCACGGCATCGGTCGATTACTACAATTTCGACTTCACGGATCCGATCATTGTTGAAGACCAGTCGGAAATCGTGCCGGCAGCACTCGCTGCTCTGGCAGCAGGCAACAATGATGCAGCGATCCTGTCGCGCATCACGTTCACCGATGCCAACAATGACGGCATCAACCAGGCGAACGAAGTTGCCCGCGTGCGGACGAACGTCGTCAACGGTCCGGATATCAAGACCTCTGGCGTCGACTTCCGTGCCGAGCAGGTCTGGGATCTTGGCGCGAACGAGTTCTCGCTGGGTCTCGAAGCCACCTATATCATCGAGTATGATGTAGACGACTTCGCAGTCGAGGATGTGATCATCCCAGGCGGTGACCGCGTGGGTCAGTTCAACCGTTCGAACTTCTCCCGCTCACTGCCGCAGTGGAAAGCCAACTTCTCGGCGAACTACGCCTTCGGCAATCACAACCTGCGCGGTGTGGTCCGTCACGTAGACTCCTATGACGACGAGCGTGGCACGCCGAACCTGCAGGGCGCCTTCGTTGGTGGTCCGTCGGAGATCGACTCCATGACGACGGTGGACGCCTTCTACACCTGGCGCTCTGACTATGACCTCGATCTCGGCCTGTCGGTCGTGAACGTGTTCGACGAAGATCCGCCGCTGGCCTTCTTCGATGTCAGCTACGACCCGTACACGCACAATCCGTTTGGCCGGACCTTCAAGGTCAGCCTCACGAAGCGTTTCGGCGGCAACTAGGCCAGGTTTCGAAACCAGATGAAAAATGGGAAGGCGGCGCTTCGGTGCCGCCTTTTCTGCATTCGGGTTTGAGGTTTGAATTCCGTGTGAGAGACGCTAGGCCTTCTGTCGAGACTGGCGTTCAGGCGAAGGGGCTGCGAGAATGACAAAAACCGTGCTCGTGACGGGCGGGGCTGGATATGTCGGCAGCCATAGCTGCAAGGCGTTTGCAGATGCTGGCTGGAATATCGTGGTCTATGACAACCTGTCGCGCGGCTGGCGGGATTTTGTCCGCTGGGGTGACCTGATCGAAGGGGACCTGCACGATACGGCAAAGCTGACCCAGACGCTGAAAGACGTGAAGCCTGACGCGGTCGCGCATTTCGCGGCCTTCGCTTACGTCGCCGAGTCGATGAAGCAGCCGGAAATCTACTATCAGAACAATGTGGCAGGCACGCTGAGCCTGCTTGAGGCGATGCGCGCCGCTGATGTGCGCAGGCTCGTCTTCTCATCGTCCTGCGCGACCTATGGCGTGCATGAAGAGCTAATCACCGAAGAGACGCCGCAGGCACCGATCAACCCCTATGGCGCGTCCAAGATGATCGCTGAGCGCATGATCCAGGACTTTGGCATGGCGCATGGGCTGAAATCGGTGATCCTACGCTACTTCAATGCAGGCGGTGCAGACCCGGCAGGTGAGATTGGCGAGCGTCACGATCCCGAACCGCACGTCATTCCGCTGGCGATCATGGGCGCCATGGACGGCACCTTCACCTTCACGATCAATGGGACGGATTTCGACACGCGCGATGGCACGCCAGTGCGCGACTATGTCCATGTCAGCGACCTTGCTGACGCGCATTGGCGCGCGCTCGACTATCTCGATGCGGGCGGCGAGAGTGATGTCTTCAATCTCGGGACGGGTCGGGGTGTTTCGGTCAGCGAGCTGGCCGATGCAGTTTCGCGCGTAGCTGGCAAGCCTGTGCCGCGTCAGTCAGGCGCGCGGCGTCCGGGTGACCCGCCATCGCTCGTCGCCTCAGCCGCGAAGGCTGAGCGCGTGCTGGGCTGGCGCCCGCAGCATTCAGATATCGATACGATCCTCGAGACCGCCTGGGCCTGGCACCAGAAGGACAATCACAAGTCCCGCCCTGACAATTAGGCGGTGACCGGCGACACGTCCCCATAAACGATGAAATGTGGATTGTCATAGCCACGCTCGCGCTTGCCATAGCGCAGCGGCGCGCCGTCTTCGGTGAGAACGACAGCGCCTGCGGCCTCGGCAACAGCCTGACCGGCGGCGGTGTCCCACTCCATGGTGCGGCCCATGCGCGGGTAGAGGTCTGCCTCGCCTGCGCCCAGCAGGCAGAATTTCAGCGATGAGCCCGCCGAGATGATCTCATCGACCTTGAATTTCTTCAGGAAGGCATCGGTCTCTGGTGAGCGGTGGGACTTGGACGCGATGGCGGTGACGCCAGCGTCCGGGCATTTGCGGATATGCAGTGGGCGGCGCGCATCGTCTGACGGGACGGGCGCGCCCGGTTTCACATCCGCCTGCCAGGCACTGTCTGGCCCGTCAGCAACGAACAGACGGTTCAGCGCCGGGGCATAGACGACGCCCATGACAGGCTTGCCATGCTCGATGATGCCAATGTTCACAGTGAACTGGCCATTGCGATTGATGAATTCGCGCGTGCCATCCAGCGGATCAACGAGGGCGAAGCGGTGGCCATGCTCAGGGATCTTGCCGGCCGAGACGGCCTCCTCGGCGATGACCTTGAGGTCCGGTTCTGCCGCTTTCAGCCCGTCAAGGATCAGGATTTCAGCCTTGGCGTCGGCTTCGGTGACAGGGGAGGCGTCATCCTTTCGTTCGACATCGAAGTCGGTGGAATAGATGTCCATCACCAGCTTGCCTGCGTCGAGTGCGATGCGTGCCAGCTGTTCGCCTGTAATCGTCGTCATGCCGTCTCCTATAGGGCGGGATCTTCGGTCAGCGGCGCTTATGCCCACGTTTCTGTGGCGGCGCAAATGCGCTGGGCGATGTTCATCGCGTCGAAGGCGTTACGGCTTGTGCCATGACGCAGGGGCGCCTTGCCGGACACGGCTTCGATGAATTCGGCAAGTTCCTGCTCGGCGAACTCGACGCGCTCATACTCGGTCACGGTCTCGTCCGGGTTCGGCACGTTCCGCCCGCTCTCATCCTGCATGAGCTGGGCATGAATCAGCATTTCCGGGCCATAGTCCTCCAGTCCGGGAAGGTGCCCGTCCAGCCATACATAGCCGCGCTCATAACCGAGCTCGAGACGGAAGGTCTGGCGCCATGAGGTCGCCGAGGCGTGAAGCTGCGCGATCGCGCCATTGCCCGACTTCAGCATCGCGAAGAGGTTCGCATTTCCGCCGCGCCCTTCAGGGCACATGGCTTTCACGCTTTCGAACGGGCCGAAGAAGACGTGCAGGAGGTCCAGCATATGGATGCCATGCCCCAGCAGGACGCCGTGCTTTTCGGCGTCAGGGCCGGGATAGCCAGCGTGGCCGTAGACGGCGCGGGCGGTCAGCAGCTCACCATAGGGCTGCGTGCGCACAAGGTCTTCAGCGGCGCGAACGCTGCCATGATAGCGCAGCGAGCAGCCAAATTTCAGGATGGCGTTACTCTTCGTCTCTGCCTCGCGCAGATTGATGATGTCCTCGACCGTTAGGCCGCCCGGAAGCTCGCTGAGGACATGGATGCCGGCAAGGAGCGCGCGCCTTGCAGCATCGGCTGCCTGCTCTGCCGGAAGGGCGAGGATCAGGGCATCGACCTGTTTGCGATTGAGCAGGCCTGACCAGTCGGCGTCCGCAAAGCGGGCGACCTGTGCGGCAGAAAAGCTGCGCACAATGCGCGAATTCTCGCTGGCTTCGACCGCCTTCAGACGTTCGACGGCGAGGGGGGTTTTTCCGAGGATTGCAAAACGCAGCGCTTTCATCAGCGGGGACTCTGGACCGGCAGAAACAGGCTTCTCGGGTAACCAGTCCGCAGGCGCGCGGCAACTCTCCGTCTGCGGCTCAGGGGCGGATATTCCAGTCGGTGAGGGAGAGGTCGCCTGCTTCATCGAGACTAAAGACGCCATAGGCGCCCGTCTTCAGTTTCAGATTCTCATGCTGGCTGCTGTCCGGCTTTAGCCCGGCGGCGGTCAGGGCAAAGCGGGCGATGCCATTGCTTGTCACGATCAGGACTGGGCCGTCGGCTGCGGATTTGGCGAGCTTGGCGAACAGGCTTTGCCACTGGCCTTCGATAGCGGCCGGGTCGAAGCGCCAGCCTGGCGGGGGGACGGCATCCCGCTCCCACGCATCGAGTGCGTCCTGACCTATACGGGCGATGACGGCGTCCTCGGGCTGGTTCTCATCCGGGCCGTAATCAATCTCACGCAGGAAGTTACCGATTTCCAGCTCTGGCGGGTTTGCCTGCGCCGAGAGGATGGCGTCAGCGGTCTGGCGTGTGCGCTTCAAGGGGCCAGCGATGGCTTGGGCGAATGCTATGCCTTTTTCGGCGAAATGCGTGCCGAGTGCGGCGGCCTGCGCCTCTCCCGACGTAGAAAGCGCCAGATCGGTGCGGGCGCCAACGCGGGTGATGGTGTCGCCCTTGTCGAACGTATTGCCGTGGCGAACGATATAGAGCGTGCGGGTCATTAGCGGGGCGCCTCCATCGGGTCGCCGCTCTCAGCAATGAGGCCTTCTGCGAAGCGGGCATCCTCAGGCGTATCAATGCCCCACATCGCGTTCGCGCCGGGCTCGACGGCGACCGTCATGATGCTCATGCCGTTTTCGAGGAAGCGAAGCTGTTCGAGGCCTTCCAGCTCTTCATAGTAGCCGACAGGCAGGCTTGCGAAACGCTCAAGCGCGGCCATGCGGAAACCATAGAGCCCGATATGGCGGAAGACAGGCGAGAGCGGCCCGGCGGCGCGCAGCTTCTCCTCCTTACGGATCGCCGGGATAATCTGTTTGGAAAACCAGAGCGCCATGCCGTCGCTGCGCCTTATGCAGCTCGTCCCGCTGAACGGTTCGCGGGTCTTCTGCTCACGGATCGTGTCGAACGCGGCCCAGTCGAGCTGGACGACAGGAGTTACGACATCGGCGGTCGTCGTGGCGGCGGCCTCGATCAGCGCACTCAGATAGGCAGGCGGTGTGAAGGGCGCGTCGCCCTGAAGGTTCAGAATGAAGTCTGGCGCCGCGTCCTGCGCGCGGGCGGCGGCGAGGGCCCGGTCTGTGCCGGATGGCAGGTGCGGGTCCGTCATTACTGCGGGCGCACCAATCTCTGCGGCATGGTCCATGATGGCACGGTCGTCGGTCGCGATGACATAGGATGTGTCTGAGCGCGCCGCAGCGACGCGCGCGGCGACATCGGCGACGCGGGAAACCAGCGAGTGGCCTGCGATCTGGTGCAGCGGCTTTGCTGGAAACCGGGTCGACCCGATCCGCGCGGGGATGACAATTAGTGTCTTCATTGGCTTGTCCGTCTATCAAACGCCTGTGGGCGGTCTGCGCGTGAGAGGGCGTTTCGTCAAGCTCGGGACCCTGCCCAGAAACGGTGCAAGTTTAGCAAACGCTGTGTCTGACTTGACCGTCCCTGTATTGTTGGCTTGAGACGTGCTTGTTACCTAGCCGCGACCTGGCCACAAACCGGACTAATCATGACGACACTGACCCATCTCGACCGGCTCGAAGCCGAGAGCATCCACATCCTGCGCGAAGTGGCGGCCTCGATGCAGAATCCGGTGATGATGTATTCCATCGGCAAGGACAGCTCTGTCCTGCTGCACCTCGCGCGCAAGGCGTTCTATCCGGGGCCTATTCCGTTCCCGCTGCTACATGTCGATACGACATGGAAGTTCCGCGAGATGATCGCGTTTCGCGATGCGCTCAAGGACGATCCGAACATCGATCTTCTGGTCCATATCAATGAGGAAGGCGTCGAGCAGGGCGTTGGCCCATTCAGCCACGGGTCTGCGGTCCACACTGACATCATGAAGACGCAGGCGCTGAAACAGGCGCTGACCAAGTACAAGTTCGACGCCGCGATTGGCGGCGCGCGCCGCGACGAGGAAAAGTCCCGCGCCAAGGAGCGCATCTTCTCGTTCCGCTCAGCCCAGCACCGCTGGGACCCGAAGAACCAGCGCCCGGAGCTCTGGTCGCTCTATAATGCGCGCATCAAGCCGGGTGAGAGCGTACGCGTATTCCCGATCTCGAACTGGACCGAGCTCGATATCTGGCAGTACATCTATCAGGAGAATATCGACATCGTGCCGCTCTATTTTGCTGATGAGCGCCCTGTGGTCGAGCGCGACGGCATCATGGTCATGGTTGATGATGACCGCCTGCCGCTGGAGCCGGGCGAAAAGCCTGAAATGAAGAAGGTGCGCTTCCGCACGCTTGGCTGCTATCCGCTGACCGGCGCTGTCGAGTCCGAAGCGTCCACCATAACCGAGATCATCGAGGAAATGCTGCGTACGACCACGTCTGAGCGCGAGGGCCGCGCGATCGACAAGGATGCGCCCGCCTCCATGGAAATGAAAAAGCAGGAGGGCTATTTCTGATGGACGGATACGCAGCCCCTGATTTCGCGAATATCGAGGAATATCTCGACAGCCAGCTGAAGAAGTCGCTCCTGCGCTTCATCACCTGCGGCTCTGTCGATGACGGCAAGTCGACGCTGATCGGCCGACTTCTCTACGAGTCGAAGATGATCTTCGATGACCAGCTCGCTTCGCTGAAGAATGAGTCCAAGAAGTTCGGCACGCAGGGCGAGGAGATCGACTTCGCGCTGCTGGTCGACGGTCTTGCCGCAGAGCGCGAGCAGGGCATCACAATTGATGTCGCCTATCGCTTCTTCTCGACCGACAGGCGCAAATTCATCGTCGCCGACACGCCGGGCCATGAGCAATATACGCGCAACATGGCAACGGGCGCCTCGACGGCGGACCTTGCCATTGTGATGATCGATGCGCGTAAGGGCGTGCTGATGCAGACGCGCCGTCACAGCTTCATCGTATCCCTTCTGGGTATCCGCAACGTCGTCCTCTGCATCAACAAGATGGACCTTGTCGGCTATGACCAGGACGTCTTCGATGAGATCGAAGCGGACTATCGCGAGTTCGCCGCTGACTTCGGGTTCGAGCACATTCAGGCCATCCCTGTGTCCGCCCTCGCTGGCGACAATGTCGTCGTGGGCAGCGAGAATACGCCCTGGTATGACGGCCCGCCGCTGATGGAGTATCTCGATACGGTCGAGATTGCTTCGGACGCGCAGGAGCAGCCATTCCGCATGCCGGTCCAGTGGGTGAACCGCCCGAACCTCGATTTTCGCGGCTTTGCCGGTCAGGTCGTGTCCGGCACGATCAAGCCAGGCGACGGCGTGCGGGCGCTGCCATCTGGTAAGACCAGCAAGGTGGCGCGCGTCGTCACCATGGGCGCTGACCTTAATGAGGCCGTTGAAGGCCAATCGGTGACGCTGACGCTGGAAGACGAGATCGATATTTCGCGCGGTGACGTCATCTGCGCGGACAAGTCGCCTGCAGAGGTCTCCGACCAGTTCCAGACCACCATGATCTGGATGTCGGACAGCCCGATGCTGCCCGGCCGCTCCTATGTGATGAAGATCGGTGCTCGCGAATGCCAGATGCAGGTGACCGAGCAGCGCCACCGCATCGATGTGAATACGCGCGCGCACGAAGCGGCCAAGACGCTCGGCCTCAATGAGATCGGCGTCGTCAATGTCGCGCTCGATCGCGAAGTCGCGTTCGACCCCTACAAGGCGAACCGCCGCATGGGCGGGTTCATCGTCATTGACCGGATGACGAATGAGACGGTCGGCCTTGGCCTTATCAATTTTGCGCTGCGCCGTGCCTCCAACATCCACCGCCAGTCGCTGGATGTGAGCAAGGAGCTGCGGGCCTCGATGAAGGGCCAGAAGCCGGTCATGCTCTGGTTCACGGGGCTGTCTGGCGCGGGCAAGTCAACGGTCGCGAACCTCGTAGAGAAGCGCCTCGCGGCGATGGGCAAGCATACCTACACGCTCGACGGCGACAATGTCCGCCACGGCCTCAACAATGACCTTGGCTTTACCGATGCCGACCGGGTGGAGAATATCCGCCGCGTGGGCGAGGTCTCCAAACTGATGCTGGATGCGGGCCTCATCGTGCTCGTCTCCTTCATTTCACCGTTCCGGGCCGAGCGGCGTATCGTGCGTCAGATGGTCGAGGATGGTGAGTTCTGGGAAGTCTTTGTCGATGTGCCGCTGGATGTCGCCGAAAGCCGCGATGTGAAGGGCCTCTACAAGAAGGCACGGGCCGGTGAGATCAAGAACTTCACCGGTATCGACAGCCCGTATGAAGCGCCGACCGATCCGGAAATCCATGTCGACGCCAACAAGCTGGCCCCGGAAGAGGCTGCAGAGCTGATTATCTCACGGCTGGAGCAAGCAGGCCTGATCGGGGGCTAGACGCCCCCCGGTCATGGCCTTGTTTCACGCATCGCCTGAAAGGCTGGTGCCCGGCGCTGGATAGCGGCGGGCGCGCCAGACATGCGGGCGACGGCGGCTGAGCGTGATCGGGCTCCAGTGCATGGCGCGCGAAATCTGCCAGCTGGACAGCTGCTTTTCCCGCTGCACCTTGCGGCGCGCCTTCATCGTGTCGCCGAACCGCCCGAACGCTTCGGACAGGCCGCGCCGGATCGACTTTGCGCGCGGCTTTCCGATGGCTGAGACGTAGAGATATAGCGTCAGCAGGATGTGCCCCGGCATGCTCGCTATGAGCAGAAGGAGCGGCGTGTTCTTCAGATAGGTGGTCAGCCGGTTGCGCGTGCCCTGGCGAACAGTGAAATCACTGCGAAGGCCCGTAATGGCGCTGCCATGATGGCGGACGATTGCGCGCGGCACGAAGATGCAGCGCTCGCCCGCCAAGCGCAGGCGATAGCCAAGATCGACATCCTCACAATAGCAGAAGAAGCTTTCATCGAAGCCGTCGGCGCCGAGGAAGATGTCCTTGCGGATCATCGCGGTCGCGCCGCAGGGAGAAAAACATTCGCCTTCTTCTGGAAGGTCGCTCGCCTTCGCGCCAAACCCGCCGCGCCACGGGAAGCCAAAGACTGAATAGCAATCGCCCGTCCCGTCGAGGCGGTTCGGATCTTCAGCATCGAACTGGGCGCTCGCAAACTGGGTGACATCCGGATAGCGCTGCGCGGCATCAGCCAGCGTCTCGATCCAGTCGGCATGCGGTTCTGTATCGGGATTGAGCAGGATGAGCCAGTCGCCGGTCGCCACCTTCGCGGCGACATTGTTGCCGCCCGCAAAGCCGAGATTGTCATCCATGCGCATGAGGCGCGCGCCATCGAGGCCGGAGAGATCCAGCCGGTCAGCAGAGCCATCTGTCGAGGCATTGTCTACCACCAGCACTTCGAGCGGCTTCAGCGTCTGTGCTTTCAGGTGATCGATGGCGGACTGGATAAGGTCGCCGCCATTATAGTTCACGATGATGACGCTGGCGCGGAAAGGCGATGCGGCAACCAAGGTCTGCTACTCCAGTCAGGCAAGCCAGATCATGGTTTGCGGGAAGCCGGACGTCCAGCCGGTCTCACGCGTGGAGCCCGGCTGGAGGTCATCAGAGATACCTAAAGTGCGGCTTTCACCGCTGCGGCGATGGTTTCCTCGTCGAGGCCAACCGCCTTCAGCACCTGGTCATTGGTGCCCGATGGCGGGGTAAGGTCGAGGCCGAGGCGCACGAACTTGCAGCCTGACAGGGCACCTGCTTCTGCCAGTGCGGTCGCAACGGCATCACCCTGACCATAGCGGCGATAGTGGTTGTCGATGGTCGCGATAAGCTTTGCGCCGCCGATCGTCTTCGCCAGCCACTCGCCATCGATGATGTTGAGGAAGGGCAAGGAGATGACTGTGGCATCGACGCCTTCACCAGAGAGGCGGTCTGCGGCCTTGAGAGCCTGCGCCGTGCCGACGAGGCCGGATGCGATGAGGACAGCGCTGCCATCACCCTTGCGTGCAACGCGGCCTTGGCCGGCAGCCGGGGTCCAGCTAGCATCTGCTTCATAGGCCGTCTCATAAGGAATGGAGACGAGGCGCAGGAAGGATGGGCCGTCATGGGTGTTGAGGCACCAGTCGAGAAGCGGGGCAACCTCATCCGGGTGGGCCGGTTCGACCATCGCCATCTTCGGGATGGAGCCGAGGGCTGAAATCTCACGCACAGACTGGTGCGAGTGGCCCGGGCCGCCCGGCAGCGCACCTGACAGACCGCCGACATAGACGATCTTCGTATGCTCTGTGGCGTTGTTGTAGATCTGCTCGTTCGGACGGGTCGACAGGAAGCAGGAGAAGGAGTGAACGATCGGAAGCAGACCCTTCAGCGCCATGCCGCCTGCCTGGCTAACCATGTCCATCTCTGCGATGCCACATTCGACGAAGCGGTCAGGATGGGTGTCGCGGAATGGCTCGAGGCCCATGTCGAGGACAAGGTCTGCGTCCAGCGCGACGATCTTGTCATTGCGCTTTGCCTGATCGAGCAGCGCGGCCGTGTAGGACGGGAAGAGCTTGACCGGGTTGCCGCCTTGCGGGGCCGCCGGGCGTTCAACGGTCTCGAACTCAGGCTCTGGCAGGCCAGCAGCCTTGTGGCCGTCGAGGATGCGGGAGATGAGCTCCTGCGCGCCGCGGGTATAGTCTTCGGCCTGCGGGGCACCGGAGTGGAACTGGAAGCGCTCGACATCGCTGTCGACGGAGACGCCTTCCATGAAGCTCACGCCCTTGCCCTTGATGGTGTTCGCGATGATCACGCTCGGGCGCTTTTCGTCCTGACGGGCCGCGTTCAGCGCGTCGCGCATGGCGTCAATGTCGTGGCCGTCGATGCTCTGCGTGTGCCAGCCGAAAGACTCGAACTTGGCTTCGAGGTCGCCGAGACTGGAGGTGCGCTCCACTGAATAGTCCGACTGGATCTTGTTGTGGTCGACGATGACCGTGACTTCGGCAACGCCGTGATTGGCCGCCGAGATCAGCGATTCCCAGATCTGGCCTTCCTGCAGCTCGCCGTCGCCCGTCATCACATAGATGCGCGCAGGCTTGTCCAGCATGCGGTTGGCAAACGCCATGCCTTTGGCTTTGGAGATACCCATGCCGAGCGAGCCGGTATTGGTGACCATGCCCGCAACGCCGACATCCGGGTGGCCCGGCAGGCCGTCAATCTTGCGCAACTTGTGGATCTTGTCGAAAGGCAGGACGTCGAGCGCGGTGAGCACGGCATAGAGACCCGGCGCGTCATGGCCCTTGGAGGAGAAATAGAGATCCTCGCCCTTCATTTCATTGAGATAGAGCCAAGCGACCACATCCATGCTCGAAAAGCTTGAGCCGATATGGCCGGAGCCTGCATTGGCGATCATGTAGAGCGTGTTGAGGCGCGCCATGTCTGCGAACAGGCTGGTGCGCTGCTCTGCAGAGGCATTGCATTCCTGCACGCGGGTAAAGGCAGGCTTGTCGAGATAGTAGAGTGTGCCGGAGACGGCTTCGGTAATCAGGTCACCCATGGGGTCGTATCCTCAGATTTTGGGTTCAGTCGCCTTTCCAGGCGGGTTGTTCGATTTTCGGCAGCTCGGCTTCGCCATCCTCGACCATCATTTCGAGGAGGCGCCAGTCGCGCGGGGAGTTCACATCAAGGCCTTCAGAGCCTGACGTCAGGAAAGGGGTCAGCACTTCGCCAGCGATGGTGCCCGCTTCCAGCGCGACGCGCGACCAGGCGATCTCAAGGCTCGCATTCTGGGCATAGACGCGCGGCAGGCCCGGATACTGGGTCGAATGGTAAGGCGTGATCTCTTCGGGCTGCATCGGCATGAGCGGGTGCATCCGCTCACCGCGCACCACCCACATCTTGCCGGGGTGCTGGGCGCAGGGTTCGACCGCGCGAAGGCTGTCGACGCCTTCCTGCCGGGTGAACTGGTCCCAGGCCCGCTGGATGGTGGAGGGCAGGCGGCAGGGGCTGGTCGGGCGCAGCAGGGCGAAGGCGTCATAGGCCTCTCCCTTGTCGGCAAACCAGCGCAGCGCATGCTGGATCCAGTCAATGTCCGGGGACTTGTCGCCAGAGAATTCCGGCGGGCGCATGAAAGGCGTCTCCGCGCCATAGTGGCGGGCGACCTTCGCATAGTCGTGGGAGTCGGTTGAGACGATGACGCGCCCGAAAATGCCGGACTGCTTGGCCGCCGCGATCGTATAGGCGATCAGCGGGTGGCCCATGAGCGGCGCGATGTTCTTGTGCGGCACGCGCTTGGAGCCAGAGCGGGCCGGGATGAGCGCGATACAGCTGGGTGAAGACGCCGTTGCCATGAGCCTAGAGCCGTCCCGGTTCGGTGATGAGGTAGATGTCTTTCAGCTCTGTGTAGACATCCAGCGCTTCGGTGCCCGGCTCGCGCGTGCCATTGCCAGAGGCGCGAAGGCCGCCGAACGGCATGTGCGGCTCTGAACCGAACGTGCCCGCATTGACGACAGCGACGCCGGTGCTGAGCTCTTTCGTGAACGTCCAGGCGCGGTCCCAGCTGGTCGTGTGGATCGTCCCGGTGAGGCCGTATGGGCTGTCATTGGCGAGCGCGACGGCCTCTTCAAAACTGCTGACCTTGTAGATGGCGCCGACCGGGCCGAAGAGCTCTGTCGTTGAGAGGTGAGAGTCTGCCGGGGAGCCTTCGATCAGCGTGGCCTGCAGATAGAAGCCGCCTGAAAGGTCACCGCCGATGCGTTCACCGCCGCAAAGCACCTTGGCGCCTTCGCCCTTGGCGCGCTCGATGGCGCTCAGCATGTTGTTCAGCTGGCGCTCATTGATGACAGGGCCGAGCTCACAATCGTCGCCGACACCGGCCTTGAGGGAGTTTGCCTTGGCGACGAAGGCATCGACGAACTCGTCATAGACCGCGTCCATGACGATGAAGCGGCTGCCTGACGCGCAGCGCTGGCCAGCATTCGAGAAGGCAGAGAGCGAGGCCCAGTGGACCGCCTTTTCGATGTCGGCATCGTCGCAGACGATGAAAGCGTTCTTGCCGCCAAGCTCCAGCGAGACCTTCTTGAGGTCCGCGCCTGCCTTACCAGCGATCTCGCGGCCAACACGGGTCGAGCCGGTGAAGGAGATGACGTCGACATCCTTGTGGGCGGTCAGCGGCGGGCCGACTTCCTGGCCGAGGCCCTGAACGACGTTCATCACGCCTGCAGGCACGCCAGCTTCGATAAGCGCGCGGGCCATCCAGTCCGCCGAAAGCGGGGTGTCTTCTGCAGGCTTCAGCACGACGGCATTGCCGCAGATGAGGGCCGGGAAGACCTTCCAGGCAAAGTTCGGGGCGGGGGTGTTGGCGGCGGCGATCAGGGCCGCGACGCCGCAAGGCTGGCGGACCGTCATGCAGGACTTGTTCGGCGCGCCGGATGGCATGGTGCGCCCGAAAAGGCGCTGGCCTTCGCCGGCATAGAAGCGGCCGCACATGACAGAGCCGGTCGTCTCACCCATCGCAGCAGAGAGCGGCTTGCCGGCTTCTTCAGCGACGATCTTTGAAAGCTCTTCGGCCCGCGCTTCGATCAGATTGCAGGCGGCGTGCAGGATCTGTCCACGCTGGACAGCAGGCGTATCAGCCCAGGCCTTCTGCGCAGCCTTGGCAGCGGCGATGGCCTTCTCGACCTCGTCGGCGCCGCCATGGTGCAGCTTGGCAATCGGCTTGCCGCTATGGGGGCTGAGGATGTCAGACGTAGTCTGACTGGAAACGGCCTCTCCATTGATCAGGGATTTCACGTTCTGCGGATCGAATGTGTCCAGCAATGACAGCTCCTGTGATCGTCTTTACTCGCGCGGCGGCTGCGCGCGTCCCGGTGCTAGCCGATTAAAGCCAGCCCGGGCAAGGTCAATTGGTGGCTGCGCCGCCTTCAATTGCCGCAAGCTCGTCCTTCATGACGATCTTGCCGGACAGGGGCTCCAGCGTGATGGCCGGGATTGGCTGCGAGAGCTCCCCCTCGACCACGGACGGGTCGAGCTCGACCGCATCCAGCGTGTTGTTGACGAAGACGAAGGCGTTCTCGAACTCCCGCATGTGCACATGTTTGGAATAACGCACCCGCTTGGTGAGGTCCGGGCCGATCGGCTTCGACCAGATGTCGAAATAGGCTTCGCTCGTATAGATGTCGAAATGCTCGGTCGGGTGGGTGTGGAAAAGCGTGTCGTAATGCCGGTTCGCATACAGCATGAAGAAGCAGGTCAGATACTCTGCCAGATGACGCTCAATCCCTTCATCGGTCATCTTGAACCGTGTGGTCCAGCCCGCGATCACGTCCTCGGTGCCGTGGAACCGGTAGGTGCCGGATTTGACGATGAGCTGTTTCTTCATCCGGTGTGAGTTGTCGAAGAATTCCTGCAGCCGGTCATAATAGTCGACGCCGTCGCGTTCATAGTTGCGCCATTCCCAGCGGAAGGGCTGCTCCCAGAACATGCCATCTGACGCCTTGAGGTACTGGCGGACCAGTTGCGGCTCTGTCACGAGGATACTGTCGAGCATGGTACCGTTCAGGAAGAGTGTTTTCCCGTTAGCCTTGAGCAGACCGTGAAGCTCGGTGAACATCTTGAACTGGTTTTCCTGGAAGCTCGGGAACCAGTCCTTCGGCAGGTCGAAGATCAGGCCGGGCGCGCCGAAGCCATAACGCCGAACAGCGTAATCGATCAGGACAGCGTCAACTTCGTTCGAAACCATGATTTCGAGAACGCGGTTGCAGAGCGCCGTGCGCACCTCTGGCTTGCGGATATCGAAGACGTAGCCATGGGCAACGAGCGCCTCGCCCTCGACAAACTTCAGGCGGTCTTCAGGATTGGGGCTGCGTTCGGGCTGGTGAACATAATGATCCTCCGGGAGGCCTGAATTCTTCCCGAACAGGTAGGTGTCGTCATAGTTCATGACGGCATAGCCGATAAAGCGCTTGGCGAGGCCCTTGCGCTTATAGGTTTCCCGCATCTCTTCGAATGCGGGCATGTTCATCGTCAGCTTACAGACGCTTTCGTCATAGTGGTAATTGCGCGTGGAATAGCCTGAATAGCGCGTATAGGCGTGCGTGACCTCTGGAGTGCCGCGCAGCGGTATGCCGAGCTTGCCGACCTTGGTGTTCAGGAACCCGACAAGCGATCCCGTCATCGTCGGAATGAACTTGTTGTGGGCCTCACGCGACAGCCATGGATCGCCGAACGGGTTGAGCAGCTGTTCCTGTTCGCTCTTTTCATCGCCGCGATAGAGGGTGACGCCGTTGCTGAACCTCGACAGTTTCAGCATCTCGGCGGAGCAGGACTCGCTTTCCACGCCGTCGCGAGGTTCAAACCCTCGCTTTGGCAGGCGCCGGCGGACGTATCGTATCGCCCGGTGAAGTAATGAACTTGCCTTCAGGCCTAGATTAGATGGCATCCTGGTGCTCTGCCTCAAAAACGAAGGGGGCGCCGGTCAGGATGCCCTGGGTGATGGTGTCGAGTCCCGGCCACTTGCCGGGGGCGAGATCGTCTACGCTCGGTACGTCGATGTCGAACATGGCGCCCGTCCCGTTTGGCTGCAGGAAAGGCAGCGGGATCATGCGGCGGAAGAAGAAGTGGTAGGCGTAACGAAGGGCCCGCTCACGGTCAGGTGCCCATTGTCCGGGGGCGGCAGGCAGCTGGTCGAGCAGTTTGAAATAATGCGGCTTGTCGCTCGCATCCTGCGTGACGCCCTTGTTGCGGATCCACGCTTCGCCGGCAACGATGACAGGCTTGCCGAGCGGGGTCAGCTCTGTGCCCATCTTGGTGCCATAGATGATGACCGCGTTGGAGGCGTGCGCCAGCGCGTAGGTGCTCGCATCCTCATCGGGTTCGATGATGTGGATATGGCGGGGCAGTTCCGGAAAAGACTTCTTCACTTCATCGACGACGCGCTGGCGTGACGGGATCGCGCCGCGCACTTCGGCGGGGTGGACGCGGATGACGACTTCAAGCTCTGGCCGGTCAATGAAATAGCGGATGGAGTCGATGATCCAGTCCTTCATCCCCGGAAAGGCGTTGGCTGGATAATGCAGCTGGGCGTCCCACATAACATTGGTCAGCATGGAGACGACAGGCTTTGAAAGGTCGATACCTTTCTTCTCGGCGAAGGATTTGAAGTCCGAATCCGGCTCTTCGTGGAAGTAGATCCAGTCCTTGCCGCCGCTGGCACGGCTTTCGAGATAGGCGCGGACTTCATCGCGTACCGCTTCTGACATGTCGAGCTCTTCCCATGTCTCGACCGGCTCACTCATCATGGTGTGATGGTAGGTGTCGTCATGGCTGAAGATGAAGCAGTTCTTCCGGTAGGCCACGACCCAGGTCACGACACGCACGCCTGCCTTGCGGCAGACATCGGCGGCGATGCCCTGCGGGCTGTAGATGCCATGATGGAGGACGCAGACTTCAGGCTTCCAGGCGGCAATGATGCGCTCATAGACGCGCTTGGTCAGGATCGCGCCCTCAAGGTAGCGGCGCTGGACCTCTTCCGCGCGCGGCTGGCCTTCCAGGTCGCCTGTCGCATAGTAGCGGAGCGCGCCAGCCAGCGCGTGTTCGCCGACCGCGATGCCGTCGAGTTTCCAGTCCGAGATCGAAGCAAGATCGACGCTGGCCGCAAGCGATTGCGCCTCGCTGAAGTCTTCCTGTTTCAGATGGTCTGAATAGCGAAACTCCGGCAGGCCCATTGGCCGGTGATTGTTCGTGCCGCGATTGAAGCACGCCTTGCAGAGACGGTTCACGAGGCCGAACTCAGCGATCATGTCGGGCGGTGTCGCCTCGCTATAGGTCGGCATCAGGCAGGCGGGCATGGAGCCGTCACAGAAAACGCGGCCGACTTGCGCCCCGGCTTTGGTGAGACCTGCGGCCAGTACGCCGTCCAGATTGGTCACGGCGCCGTGCATGCCCGTATTCGACCCGATCAGGACGCGCGGACCTGTGGCTGATTTTACATCCGCTTCCCACTGGCCTTTCGATGCGGCGATCAGGTCCGGCCACGATGAGAAGCCCTTCTCGGGCGTGAAAGGCTTGGTCGCGCCTTTGAAGCGTGGCGGCATTTTCAGTTTCGAGGACATAAGCGCTTGGTTACTTCCGTTCTTCGTTATCGGCCGGTTGCGAGGGTCGTTCTGCGGGCGCCGATCAAATTTCGATTGTCAGGTTCAGCCGCCAGGTGGACTTGGTGTGGGGCGCCGCTCTTCTGGTCTGAGTTCGCGAACCACCTTTGCCGGGTTGCCAGCCGCCACGACACCTGCCGGCAGGTCGCTGGTGACAACGGACTGCGCCGCCACGACCGTATCGTCGCCGATGGTCACGCCTTTCATCACAGCGCTTCGCAGGCCGATCCAGCACCGGCTGCCGATGACGATCGGCGCTGAGCGGATTTCGAGGGGCATGGCGAGGCGCTTGTCGCCCAGCATGCGGCGGAACTGGATTTCGCGCTGGTCGGCATGGGTGGGGTGGGAGTCATTGTCGAACAGCTGGACACCATGCGCCAGCAGGGTCGCCTGCCCAATGGTGATGGATTGCGACGCTGACAGGATCGTGTCGTCGCCGACATAGGTGTACTTGCCGATCCGGATGGTGGCGTCCCCTTCAGCCTTCAGGATCCCGCGTATCGCGGTCGGGCCGTGAATGCGGACATTTTCCGGCGCCCCGCCATTGATGAGACGCGCTTTCACGCCGAGCTTCACGTCGTCATCGACGACAGCGCCCTTCGAGAAACGGGTCCACACATCAAGAAGACGTTGGGCCTCGGTCTCATTGTCGGGGATTTGGGCTGCAGCTTCGGAGAGGGAAGCTACTCTGGGATAGACAAGCCCTTCCGCGAACGCGTGATCGTCCGGGTACAGTGCGCCGCGCATGTGGTACTCTCCCTCACCAGCTTGGACAGCGTTAGTTTTCTATTTGCCGTGGATCAAGTCCAGCGCTCAGCGTATCTTGGATTGGAGCGGGGCTGCAACTTGAGCAAATGGCTTTACGCATCTAACGAGCGTTGATAACGCCTCGCGCCGTACGCGAAACAAGCTCAGGAGCTCCCATGAGAATTGGGCTGCGCATATTCTACAATCCGGCCTGGATGGGTGGTGTGAACTATGTTCTCAACATCGCCCGCATGCTGGGCACGCTGCCTGAGGGCGAGCGCCCGCACATCACCTTCCTGACCAGCACGCCGCAGGCTGAAGAGATTGCTGCAGAACACGCAGGGCTTGCCGACGAGATTGCGCCCTTCGCAAACGCCGCGTCTCTGAACCTCGATTTCGTCTATCCGGCGACGCAGCTGCCTGAAGCGCCCTTCGGCGCGCCCTGGGCTGGCTGGATCCCTGACTGGCAATGCCAGCACTATCCTGAGCTATTCCCGCCAGAAGAACAGGCTCGCCGCTTCCTTCAGTATAGGGAGCTTGCGCGCGGCCCGGCGGCCTGCGTCTTCTCAAGCCAGCAGGCGATCGAGGACACGGCGAAACTGTTTCCAGATTTCGAGAAGGATCACTGGAAGATCTTCCACTTCCCGGCGGTCTTCGATGAGGGCTTCTGGCAGGAAGGGAGTGGCGGTACCGATGCGGTCCGCGCCCGCTTCAATGTGCCAGATGACTATCTCATCGTTTGCAACCAGTTCTGGCGCCACAAGAACCACCTCCAGATTGTCGAGGCGCTGGCCGCCCGGCCTGAGCTTGATGTCCACGTCGTGATGACTGGCGCCATCGAGGATACGCGCTGGCCGGACTATGCCGCCAGCATCCGGGAGCTTCTGGCGCGCGAAGATGTGGCCCGCCGCGTCACCATCACCGACCGGATCAGCCGCGACGAACAGCTTGCCCTTCTCAAGGGTGCACGGGGTTTTGTGCAGCCAAGCCTGTTTGAAGGCTGGAGCACCTTCGTTGAGGAGTCCCGCGCGCTCGGCCTGCCGGGGCTTCTCTCCGACATTCCGGTGCACCGCGAACAGTCGCCAGCAGGCTCGGTCTTCTTCGACCCCAATGATGTGAACTCGCTGGCGAATGCGCTCGAGAGTTTCTGCGCGGGCCTCCCGCCGCGCCCGAGCCTTGCTGAGGCTGGCGCGCGTCATGCAGGCTATGTCGCAGACCGCGCACGCACCTTTATGGAGATCGCCCGATTTACCGCCCAGCGCTTTGATCCAGCGCGCCATGATGCAGGCGCCGTGATCGCGAAGGCTGCGCCCGCTCTCTTTGATGAGATCGGCAAGCACCGCCACGTCACGCAGGAAGCGTTTGATCGCTGGCTCGGCAATACGCGCCTGTCGCTACGCGAGAATCCGGAAGACCTTGCGCGCATTGGCGGCATGATCGCTGAAGGCAATTCGGCCTTCGCGGCCAAGAGCGACAAGTTGCTGGTGCAGGCGACGCTCGCCAAGGCGCCGCCAGAGATGCGTCAGCGCTTTGTTGATTACGATCCTGTCAGTGATGAGGCAGAGCGCCGCGAACGCATCGCTAGGGTGCAGTCAGCCATTGATTCTCCACGCGCGCGCGCGCAACTTGCGTCGCAGAATTTCCTGTTCCGGCTGAAAGACTTCATCCGCCGGAAGCTGCGGAGCTAGACCTTCCGATATGTCCACGCCGTCCAACCAGCCCGTGATCCATATCAGGCCGCAACGCCCTGTTGGCATTTTGAGCCTGACGGAGATCTGGAAGTTCCGAGTTCTGCTGGCGCAGATGATCAACCGGAATATCCGCTCGCGGATCCTGAACTCGCCGGTCAGCATCGTGTGGGGCTTTATCCGCCCAGCCATCATGGCGCTCGCGCTCGTCTTTATCCGTCATATGTCCGCGGCCAATCTGGGCGCGCAGATCCCTTATCCGCTGTTTATCTTCAGCGGTCTCTGTTTCTGGTTCCTCTGGGCAGAAATGGTGATCCAGTCGGCAGGGTCCCTCCGGCTTGATTCGGGGATTTCGAAGAAGGTCTACTTCCCGCTCATCTTGAGCCCGATCGCCGTCGTCGCGTCGCGCTGGGTCGACATCTTCATTATTTCCGCAGCCGTGATCGCGTTTCAGCTCTATCTCGGTGTGCCCATGTCATGGGAGATCCTTGCCATGGTGCCGGTGACGGCGGTCATGTTCCTGCTCGCCTTCGGGATCGGGGTCCTGTTCTCGGCGCTCTACCTTATCCACCAGGACAATTCGAAATTCCTTGAGACGGCCGTCTATCTCGGTCTCTTCCTTTCGCCGGTTCTGTTCTCGAAAGAGATCCTGCCAGAGGTGATCCAGACCTATTACAATCTCAATCCAATGGTGGGCGTTCTGACAGGCCTGCGCGGCGCTCTTTTTGCGCCTGAGCATGTCGACTGGGTGTCGCTCGGTATTTCGGCGATCATTGCCGTTGGCTTTACCATTGTTGGGTTATTGCTTCTCGACCGGATGGCCAAAAGTTACGCTGAGCGAGTGTGATGCCTGATACGCTACCCCAATCTGCGCCCGAAGCGGCGGCCGGCGATGATGAGCGCAAGCTCGTCATGGATGTGCGCGGCCTGTCGAAGCGCTACAGGATGACGTCGCCTGTGACGCGGACAGACAAGGACGGTCACAGCTTCAAGGACAATTATTATCAGGCGCTCAAGGATGTGAGCTTCAAGGTCTGGTCAGGCGACCGTGTCGGCATCATGGGCCATAATGGTGCGGGCAAGTCGACCTTGTTGAAGATCCTGTCCCGCGTGCTCAATCCGAGTGATGGCGAAGCCTTCATTTATGGGCGGGCGACCTCGCTCCTGGAGGTCGGTACAGGCTTCAATCCGAAGATGACCGGTCGCCAGAACGTCTATCTCAACGCTGCGCTGCATGGCCTGACCCGCAAGGAAATCGACCAGCGCCTCGATGAGATCGTCGCCTTCTCCGAAATTGGCCGCTTCATTGAGGAACCGGTTGAAACCTATTCGACAGGTATGCGGGCCCGGCTCGGCTTTTCGGTTGCGGCCCACCTCGACCCGGACATCCTGATGCTGGACGAAGTTCTCTCGGTTGGCGACGCGGCCTTCCAGAAGAAATGCCTGGAACGGATGGACGAGATCACCGGCCATGACCGCACACTCATCTTCGTGTCTCACTCCACCGGGGCAATCCGGCGCTTCTGCGATCGCTGCATCTGGCTCGATCATGGCGAAGTCGTCATGGACGACGATGTGATGGCCGTGACGGAGGCCTATGAGGCGCAGATGATGAATATCGCTGCGACGTATCAGGCGCCCGAGAAGAGCGACCCGAAAGCGGGCGACGAGAAAAAGAAGGGCGCCAAAGCCAAGAAGCCGGAGACGGCTACTGTGCTGGAAGCCGACGCGGACGATGGCTCTGTCGCTGAACTCGTTACCGCGCGTGTTCTCGATGATACGGGCCAGGTTGCCCGCTCGGTGAAGATCGACACGCCAAGCGCCATCGAGATCGTCTTCGATGTGCATCAAGCGGACATGCGTGTTGAACCTGCGCTCCACGTCAAGAACGAGATCGGCGACCTGATGTTCGTCGTCGCCTTCACCGATGGCGATTATCCAGGGGCCATCAACAAACCTGGCCGGTACAAGTGCCGCGCGCGCATTCCGGCCAACTTGCTGAATGAAGGCCTGCACTATGTGACCGTGGTGATGGTCACGGCTGATCCGCTGACGCGTCACCAGAATGTCGATAATGCCGTCGCGTTCTCGGTGTATGAGCCGCAAGGCGATGATCTTCAGCGGGCGCGCGGGCGCTATTCGCGCAACTTCCCCGGCGGTCTCAGGCCGCGCCTCGACTGGTCCACGGAGCGCGAAGGATGACGCAAGCGCCAACCACGGCCCTGTTCGATGCCGACAATTATATCGCCATCAATGAGGCGCGCTGGACGATCGCGGACAAGGTCCTCAAAGCCCTGCGCAATTCCGGCATGACGCTGGAAACGGCCTATGATTTCGGTGCCGGGCCGGGCTGGTTCGCGCGTCGGCTTCACCATTCGAAGCTGGATGTTGTCGCCCTCGAAGGGCGCCATGATGTGGCGGAAGAAGGCCGCAAGAGAGCGCCTGATTGCAAATTCGATGTGCTTGATTTTGATAATTGCGCGACGTCAGACGCGCTTGCACCGCGCGACTTCGCTCTGTCTTTCGGAATTCTCTATCACCTCGAAAACCCGTTGCGTGCGCTGCGGATGATGGGTGCGATGACCGGTAAGGCTATGCTGCTTGAGACAATGATTGTTCCAGACAGCGATTTTGTCGGGCGGATTGCCCGCGAAAATCCGAACGCGACCCAGGGTATACAGCCACTTGCCACAATTCTGAGCCGTACCGCGCTGGAGCGGGGTATGTGGGCGGCTGGTTTCGGCCATGTCTATGAATGCAAGCTACCGGTTGATCATGACGATTTCCGGGATCTGGAAACCCGTCATCCGCGCCGCGGTATCTGGCTGCTGACCCGGGATGATGTCAGCGTAGAGGGCTTTGAGCCGCTGCAGATTGAGGAGCCGCGTCGTGCCAACTACTGGCGGAAATAGCGGGTCACCCGGCCTTGTGATGATTGCCGGGGGCGGCGGTTTTCTTGGGACCGCGACGGCCCGGCTGATGGCGTCGCAGGGGTGGAACGTTGTCACGCTGGGCCTCGGCGCGCCGCAGGGCGCTTTCGTGCGCGAGGGCAATGTCCACCACGCCGAGGGACTCATCCAGCGCCAGCTTTTCCACGCGGCCATGGCCGATCATGGCAAGCCCGATGTCATCATTCATGCTGCTGGTGGGGCGTCTGTCGGCCGGTCATGGGATGATCCGCGCGGCGACTTCAACCTGTCGGTTGGCAGCACGGTCGAGATCCTCGATTTCATTCGCGAAGAAGCGCCCGAGGCGCGTCTGGTGCTCGTCTCGTCTGCGGCTGTCTATGGCAATCAGGGCAAGCACCGCCTGTCGGAGAGCGACCCCTGCGAGGCGATGTCACCCTATGGCCTGCACAAGCATGTCTGCGAGGAGCTGGTCACCGGCGAGGCGCGCATGAACGGGCTGGATGTGTCCATCGTGCGGCTGTTCTCCATCTTTGGCGAAGGGCTTCGCAAACAGCTTCTCTGGGACATCATGCGCCGCGTGAGCGCTGACCCGGAAACGACGCTGGACCTCTGGGGCAGCGGGGATGAGACGCGTGACTTCGTGCATGTCGATGACGCGGCCGCCATTCTTGCGACGCTATCTGCAAAGCCGGGCGGCAAGGGGACGGTGCGGCTGTTCAATGGCGGCAGTGGGACTGCAATTACTGTGCGTGAGCTGGCTTCCATGCTGGTCAAGGCTGCGGGATATGACACACCGCTGAGCTTTAACGGCAAGGCGCGCTCTGGTGATCCGGTGCATCTGGTGGCAGATGCTGCTCATCTTCGAAGCGGCCTCGGTTTCTCGCCCAAGGTGAGCCTCGAGGCGGGATTGAAACGCTATGCGGACTGGTTCAAGACACAGCAGTCCTGAAAACTATGGGAATAATTGAATGACGGATGCCGTTCTTTCGATCGTTGCGGGCACCTATAACCGCTGTGACCAGGTAAAAAGACTGGTCGAGTCCGTGCAGCGCGAGACCAAGCTCCCGTACATCCTGTACATCACTGATGCTGGCTCGACTGATGGCACGATCGAGTATCTGGAATCTGTCGCCAGCGACCGCGTGCGCCCGATTTTTGTCGGCAAGCTGCTGGGTCAGGCGCGCGCCTATAATGACGTCTTCATGCAGGTCGACACGCCCTATGTCTGCTGGGTTAGCGATGACAATGAGATCGTCGATAATGGCCTCGAAAAGGCGGTTCGCATTCTTCAGGCGAACAAGAAGATCGGCATGGTCGGCCTCAAGGTGAAGGACAAGGAAGGCCCGTTCGTGAAGGCGCCTTATATTGGCGGCGTCTCACCGATCGGGATCCTGAACGTCAATCAGGGCATGCTGCCGACTGAGGTGATGCGCGCTGTTGGCGGCTTCAGCGAGGAATTCCGCGACTATGGCATCGACCCTGACCTGACCGCAAAAGTGCTCTTTCTTGGCCGTGATGTGGTCTACACGCGCGATGTGACGATCCATCACTATCGCAACTGGGCCGAGGACAAGGAAAGCGAAGACTATAAGAAGCTTCAGGCCAAGCATGAGCGCTTCCATGAGCTCTACAAGAAGAATTACGCCCAGTATGATGCTCCGAGCCGGACTTGGAGACTGAAAAAGCGGGCATGGGACTGGGCGAAAGCGCGTTTGTCCAAGCGCTTTGACCTTTCGATGAACTCATCGAAGCCGATCTTCCGGAATCTGCCGCGCGATTACTACAATACGATGATGGCGAAGCATATCGGCATGTTCGATCCGATCCTGACGATGAACAAGGATTTCCACCTTCGCCAGCGCTATCGTGGCCGCAGGCCGAGCATCCAGCTGATCGGCGAACCCGGCAACAATAGCTGATGAGCGCTGGGGCGGCTGACCCTCGGAGCGCCTGGCTGGCGGGGGATCAGGGCGCGAAGTCCCGCCGGAAAGTCTATTGGCGCTCCGCGCTTGAAGCGTGTGGAAACAGGACGCCCGTCCTCCTATTCGGGGACAGCATTTTTGCCGGTGAAGTCGAATTTTCACGGTGCACTGACGGTGTACCGGCGGTGTTTCTGCCGGTGGTTTTTCCAGAGCTTGGTCTGAGCCGGCTTTTCGAGGCCGCGAACAAGCCGCTTTTTGCGATCTTCGGAGGCTCCCCGGATGACGGCGACGCGGTCGATGCGCTGATCGAAATGCTCGGCGACCGGACCGGCGCTTGTTTCGTCCTTCAGGATAGCGGACCGCACCCTTCAACTCCGGAAACGCTGGCCGCGCTCATGTCGGCAAGGCTTGGGCGGCTGGTTGATGCGGGGCTTTCGGGGCTGGTTCTGACATCGCCGACAGCCAGCGGCGTGATGGAACGGTTCGACTGGTCAAGGCCGCTTCGCGGTGGTGGTCCGAGCGCGAATGATGTCACGGTCAGGCTCGCAAGTGAACGCGGTGTTCCGTCATTTGATTTTGCTGGTTTGATGCGAGAGCTGGCGACCAAGGTCGGTGATGAGGCCCTGTTCCAGCCTGATGGGGTTCATCTCAGTCTGGCAGGGAGGCTGGTGCTGTTGGGGGCGGTCTATAAAGGGCTGACGGGTGAGGTTCCGGTGCTAGACGAGCTTGCCGGGGAGCTAGCGAAGGGCTGGGCTGAAGCGGGGACAGACGAGAAGGTTTCCGCATCCGGGCTGCCCGGTTTTGCCCGTCTTGTCAGGGATGCACTGGGCAGAGAGGGCTGAACTTTCAGACCGTAAGTGGTGCGCGATTAGTGTCACCGCTCCAGTCAATTGCCGGAGCCCCAGATGGACCAGACCCCACGTATCGGCCTTTCATATCTTTCCGCCAATCAGGCGATGAAGCATGTCACCCTGAATGAAAGCCTGCGGCGGCTGGATGCGGTTGTGCAGCTAAGCGTGGTGAGCCGGAGTGAGGCGGCCCAGCCAGAAGCGCCGCTGGCGGCGACATCCTACATCCTGCCGACGGACAAGACCGGTGAAAACTGGGATTTCATGGCCGTTGGGGCCATTGCGAGCTTTCAGGACGGCGCCTGGTTCGAGATCGCGCCGCGCGAAGGCTGGCTTGCATGGATAGAGGACGAAGCGTCTCTTTTTGTGCTGACCGGAGACGGCTGGGAGGCTGTGCAAGGCGCCGGGAGCGGGCCTGCCCTGACGCTGGGCATCAATTCCGAGGCCGATGAGACCAACCGGCTGACTGTGCGCAGCGATGCCGAACTTCTGACCCATGACGATGTCACACCGGGGACCGGGGATGCGCGCAAGATCATCAACCGGGCGGATAGCACGAAGGTCGCGTCGGTCGTGTTCCAGACCGATTTTACCGGCGAGGCAGAGTTCGGACTGGCGGCGAATGGCGGGTTCGAGCTGCGTACCAGCGATGACGGGACGGCCTTCGACACAGCGCTGAGCGTCGACACGGCGACGGCGAATGTTGGGGTGGGTGGTGCGCCGTCCGGGCGCTTGTCGGTGATCGACCAGAGCGCCGCGACGAACGACCAGCCAACACTGAGCGTCGTGCGTGACGGCTATTTCGCGACGGCCAGCCTCGACACTTATGCGACCCCTTCGGCCTATTCATCCTTTTCGATCCAGAAGCGGGCACGCGGAAGTCTCGATGCGCCGCTTCCGGTGCAGTTGGGCGACTGGTGCGGCGGGTTTTCGTTTCGTGGATTCACGGCTGATGAAACCTGGGCGCAGAGCGCGCTGGTCAATGCGCAGGTCGATGGGGCGGTCTCCGGCGTATCTGTGCCAATGTCGCTTGGCTTCTGGACCGGTGTTGGCGGCATCAGCGAACGTATGCGGATAACATCTTCGGGCCGGGTCGGTATCGGTACGAGCGAGCCGAGCTGCGCGCTGCATGTCGCCGGTGCTGTCAGGCTTGGCAGTTCCACCCAGGCGAGCCTCCCAAGCGCTTCGGCCGCAGGCGCGGGCGCGCTCTATTTTGTGCCGGATCTTGCCGCTGGGGCAGGCGTGATTTTCAGTGATGGGACGACCTGGAGAAGCATGACGACAGGTTCCAGCATCTAAAGGCCGTAAACGCTGACTTATTCATGTTTGATCGATTGAAAACGCCGGGGAAACGGGCTAGCCCTTCCCGCGAACCTAGCAGGCGGGGACCGCAGTCTCCGAAGAGAGAATGAGGGTATAGTCATGGCTAATCGTGAAATGGTCGTGGACGGCATCAAGATCAGCGACAATGACGATATGTATGTCATCGCCGAGATTGGCCAGAACCATGAAGGTGATGTCCAGAAGTGTAAGGACCTGTTCGATGCGGCGAAAGCTGCAGGCGCGCACTCTGTAAAGCTTCAGAAGCGCGACAATCGCTCGCTTTACACCAAGGAATACTACAACCAGCCGTACAATTCAGAGAACGCTTACGCGCCAACCTATGGCGAGCACCGCGAAATGCTCGAATTCGACCGCGACGAGTGGATCGAACTGCGCGACCATGCCAAGAAAATCGGCATCACGCTCTTCTCCACCGCCTGGGACTATAAGAGCGCGGACTTCCTCGAAGACCTCGACATGCCGGCCTACAAGATCGCTTCGGGCGACCTGAAGACGCTGCCGCAGATCAAGTACATCGCGAAGTTCGGCAAGCCGATGTTCATCTCGACCGGCGGCGCGTCGATCGAAGACGTCCAGCGCGTCTATGACGAGATCATGCCGATCAACCCGAATATCTGCATCATGCAGTGCACCTCGGGCTATCCGCCGACCTTCGAAGAGCTGAACATCCGGGTCATTGAGACCTATCGCGACATGTTCCCGGATATTCCGATTGGTTTCTCCAGCCACGATAGCGGTATCGCCATGGCCATGCTCGGCTATATGTGCGGCGCCCGCGTGCTCGAGAAGCACTTCACGCTGAACCGTGCCTGGAAAGGCACCGACCAGGCATTCTCGCTGGAGCCAAACGGCCTTCGCCGCCTCGTCCGCGACCTGCAGCGCGCCCGCGCCGCACTGGGCGATGGTGTGAAGCGCACCTACGACTCTGAGCACGCCCCACTGATCAAGATGGGCAAGAAGCTTTGCGCAACGAGCGACCTGCCAGCCGGTCACACGATCACCGAAGCGGACATCGCGCTGAAGTCGCCAGGCGACGGCATCGCGCCATACTTCCAGGACGTCTTTGTCGGCAAGACGCTGAAAAACGCTGTTGCCGATGATCAGGCCTTCACCTTCGAGGATATCGGCCTGACGGAAGCTGCTGCGAACGAAGCCCTCAAAGCCTGATTGGTAAGAGGGTGTGGGCTCGCTTCTCAGCGACATACGCACAGCCGTAAGGCAATCTGAAGCCTATGCGCCTGTCCGGCGCTGGCGGCTTGAAAGACTGACGCGCCGGCCGGGGGTTTACCCTGACTGGCGCGTTCTGCTTTCCGGGCATGAACAGGACTGGGCCGCCGCGAGCGAAAGCGCCGATGGCAAGCGCATCCTGATCGCGACAAGTCTTGGGCTTCATTTTACCGCGAATACGGTCGACACGCTGATGGCAGCGGCGCTGACGCTGCGCGGGGCCAAGGTCGATATCGGCTATTGTGATGGCCTGCCGGCCTGTCAGGTGATCGAGCATACGCTCGCGCCCAGCCTGCCACGTATTGCCAAGGAGGGCCCGGGACCGGATTTTTGTGGGGCATGTACCAGCGCAGCAGACCGGGTGAGTTCGCCTCTGGGCCTTGATGTCCGCAGGTTCTCCGACGTTCTGAGTGAGAGTGACCGCGCCGAGGCGAAGGCCTTTGGTGAGCGCTGGCAGGGTCATCGCAGTACCGAACATGACGACCCGCGCGTCATGCACGCCTATGCCGGCGCGCTGCGCTTTTTCGGCAAGGGCGACCTTGGCGATAGCGATCTTGAAACGCAGATTTTCAGCCGCTACCTCGCGGCCGCCTCGCTGTCTGATGCGGCGGCGCGCAGGTTGATCGACGCGCATCAGTACGATGTTATCGTCGCCCACCACGGCATCTATGTGCCGCAGGGCCAGTTCGCCGAAGCGGCGCGCGATACCGACACGCGGCTTGTGACCTGGCACCCGGCCTATCGGCGCGGGCGTCTGATCTATCAACATGGTGACACGTATCACCGCGCGATGATCGACGAGCCGGAAAGCGTCTGGAACCAGCGTCCGCTGAGCGCGGCTGAGACCGCAGATCTCGACACCTATCTCGCCTCACGTGAGACCGGGGCGCAGGACTGGATCACCTTTCAGAGGCGCGACCCGGAAAGCCTGCAATCGACCTATGCCGCGCTGGACCTCGACCCGGCAAAGGACACCTATCTGCTGGCGGCGAATGTCGTCTGGGATGCGCGGCTGAATTATGCCCAATCAGCCTATGGCCACATGATTGAATGGGCGATCGACACGGTGTCTTGGTTTGCGAAGCACCCGGATCGCCAGCTGGTCGTGCGGTGCCATCCGGGCGAAGTGATGAACAGCCCGCGCGCCTCTGACAGGCTGGACGATGCGCTCCGCGCCGCCTTCCCGGAGATGCCGGAGAATGTGCGGCTGGTCTCGCCTGAAAATGACATCAACACCTATTCGATCGCGCAGCTGTCCAAGGGCGCGCTGATCTTCAACACCAAGCTCGGCATGGAGCTGTCGGCCCGCGGCATGCCTGTGGTGGTGGCGGGCGATGCGTGGATCCGCGGGAAGGGTTTCGGGCGCGACGCCTATGACCGTGAGTCCTATTTCCGCCTGCTGGAGAGCCCGGGCACGTTCGACCCGCTGACCGAGAGCGAGATCGAGGCGGCGCGGCGCTATGTCTACCACTTCTATTTCCGCCGCTGCATTCCATTGAAGGCGCTGGACGGGTCTGCCGGGTGGCCACTGACGCAGCTGCATGCAGACGCTTTTAATCTGGCAAAGCCGGGCGTGGACCCGAATATGGACGCGATTTGCGAGGGCATTCTTGCTGGCGCGCCATTTGAGACGATAGATGATGAGAATGCGCTGGACCGCGCGGGGGAGATGCCATGATCAGGTCGCTGGACGATCCGGAATTTGCCGCGCGGGCGCGCGATGTCGAGATACTCGGCATCGATTTCGACGGGGTGATGACCGACAACAAGGTCTACGTTTTCGAGGATGGCCGCGAGGCTGTGGTCTGCTCGCGTCTTGAGGGCTATGGCCTGCGCGCGGCGGCGGCGACGGGCGTCTATTGCTTCATCATGTCGACCGAGGAGAACCCCGTCGTCACGGCGCGGGCGAAGAAGCTGAAGATCGACTGCCAGCAGAATATTCCTGACAAGGTGGCGGCGTTCACCAAAGTGCTGGAAGAGCGCGGCCTCAGCTTTGCTCAGGCGGCTTTCATCGGCAACGACACCAATGACAAGGGCGTGCTGGAGCTGGTGCACCTGCCGATCTCTGTTAGCGATTCACACGAAGTGCTCGACACGATTGAGACATTCAGGACAAAGCGCCTCGGCGGCAATGGCGCGGTGCGCGAAGCCTGCGACGCGATTGCGCAGGCGCGCTCAGGCAAAAAAGGATAGGCAAGATGCTGGACAAACTTTTCGGACTGTATGGACGCACCATCGTGGTGACGGGCGGCTATGGCCAGATCGGGCGCGCCATGGCGAACGGCCTTGTCGGCTGCGGCGCGAATGTCGCTATCGTTGAGCCAAATGCCAGCGATGAGGCGACCGCGAAGACGTTTCCGGACGCGCCGGATGATGTGATCAAGGCATTCTCTGCCGATGTGACGGACCGGGCTTCGCTCGAGGCCGCGCTTGAGGCGATCACCAAACACTTCGGCACGCCGTCCGGCCTTGTGAACAATGCCGCGCTCGACAGCCCGCCAAACTCCACGGCGGCAGAGAATGGTCCGTTCGAGGACTATCCGGCCGCGAGCTGGGAGCGGATCATGGACGTCAATGTGAAGGGCGTCTTCCAGTGCTGTCAGGTGTTCGGCAAGGCGATGGCCGATGCGGGCAAGGGCTCGATCGCCAATGTCGCCTCCATCTATGGCACCGTGTCGCCGGACCAGTCGCTCTATCAGTATCGCCGTGACCGGGGTGAGACCTTCTACAAGCCGGTCGCGTATAGCGCGTCGAAATCGGCGCTCTACAATCTGACGCGCTATCTGGCGGTCTATTGGGGGCCGAAGGGCGTGCGCACCAATACGCTGACCTTTGCCGGTGTCTTCAACAATCAGGATGGCGAGTTCCTCGACAATTACGAGAAGAAGATCCCGCTTCGCCGGGGCGGCGATTATGACCGCCTGCGGGGCATGGCACTCGCCGAAGACTATGTCGGGCCGACGGCCTTCCTGATGTCGGACGCCTCATCCTATGCCAATGGTGCAGACTTCCGCATCGATGGCGGTTTCCTGGCGATGTAGGGAGGCAATCGGGGTGGGGGTCATCAGGTTTCTTCTGGCGATGACCGTCGTGGTCGATCACTATGGCGGTGTCCTTGGCTATCAGATGGGGTCAGGCTCTGTCGCGGTAGAGGCCTTTTTCATCATCTCTGGCTTCTACATGGCGCTTGTGCTGCAGGACCGGTATGCCGGGCGCCTGAAGCTGTTCTACACCAATCGGTACTTGCGGCTATTCCCGTCCTATTTCGCGATCCTGCTGCTGACGCTGATCGTCGGCATTGCGACCGGCGCCCATAGCCGGTTCACGCTGCCCATGGATGAGCTCGGTGCCGTCTTCATGGCGGGAGATTTCTGGACGAAGGCGTATATCGTCGTTTCCAATCTCGGCATCGTGTTGCTGGATGCGGCGCTTTTCCTGTCCTTTGATGGCGAGAGTCTGAGCCTGACGACCGATTTCACGGACTCTGCCGTGCCGGTTTATCAGTTCCTGCTGATCCCGCAGGGATGGTCGTTGGGGCTTGAGATCTATTTCTACGCGCTGGCACCATTTCTTCTTGTGAAGGGATGGCGTGTCGCGGCGGGGTTGGCCTTGTCGCTTGGTGTGTTCATCGCCCTGTCGATGACGGCGCTGCCAAGCGATCCGTGGACGCATCGCTTCTTCCCATCGATCCTTTTCATGTTCCTGGCGGGGTCACTGTCCTGGAAGCTGTTGCGTCACAAACTCGATGCGCCGTGGATGAAGAAGCTGGGGCTTGTGCTGCTTATCCTGACGGTGGTCGTTATCCTTGCCCTGAATGCCAGCCCTTTTGATAGGGAAATTACGCGCTTTCTCTTGCTTACACTTATCGCCATAAGTGTCGGGCCGGTGTTCGCGCTGGTGAAGGACAACAGGTATGATCGCGCCTTGGGCGACCTGTCGTATCCGATCTATGTCGCGCACCTGCTTGCCTTTATTATCGCAGGTGAGATCTATGCCGAGGGGCAGGCCCTGCTTGGCACGGTGCTGACCATCCTGATCAGCCTGGCGCTGGTCTATGCAATCGAGCGCCCGCTGGACCGCTACAGACATGCGCGTCTGAAGCGCCGCAAAGATACAAAGGCGGATGAGGTAGCCAGCAGCTAATTCGCTTATGGGCGCCGGCGCAGGTGCTTGCCGAGGCCGATCTCGTGCAGGGCTTCGCGCTGCTGCAGGATGCGGACGAGGGCACGCTTCTCGTCGATCTCAGCCTGAAGCACCTGCTTCTCGACTGCGAGCGCCTCGATCTCTGCTTCAAGCGCGGCTTGGCTCGCGGCGGCTTCGTCGAGTTCCCGGCGCTGATCAGCGCGCAGCTCACGGCTGACCTCAAGATGCTTGCGGGTTTCCTTGTGCGCCGCGCGCTCCTGTGAGAGCAGCATTTTCAGGTCACGGTGGGTCTTCTCGTGAGCGGCCTTCTCGCGTTTGAGGGCGTTGCGCTCCTCTGAAATGATATATTTCAGATCGCGGTGCGTTTTCTCATGCACGGCTTTCTCTTTGGCGAGCTCTGCGCTGGTCTGTTTGTGCGCATTTCGCTCCTCAGAGAGGATTTGCTTGAGGTCCTGGTGGGTCTTCTCGTGCGCGGCCTTTTCCTTGGCGAGCTCCGCTTCCAGGCGCGCGCGCGTCTGCTCGTGAGCGGCTTTCTCTTTCGAGATCAGAACATCGAAATCCCGGCGGGCCGATTCCTGCGCTGCCTTCGCCGCTTCGAGCTTCTGTTGCAGATCATTCGACAGGTTGCGGAAGGCTTCCATGCGCTCATTGAGCGAGTCACGCGCGGCGAGGACCGTCTGGAGCTTGCCTTCGAGATCGGTGCTGCGAGCTTCGGCGTGTGTGAGTAGCCGCTTCGTTGCGCTGAATTCCTGCTTCGACGCCTTCAGGGCCTCATCGGCCTGCGCAAGCTGGTTTTCGAGATCCTTGCGGGCGGTCATCGACTCCAGCAGCGACTTCTTCATCTCCTCTGCCCGCTCATATTGGCGGTCGAAGGAGGTGCGGATGTCGGCGATCTTCTGGGCGTGCTCGTCCTCGCGGACTTTCAGTTTCTCATGGAGTGAATCGGTGACCTTCTGGAAGGCCTCGATGCGTTCCTTGTATTTCTCGACAGTTTCGCCGAGCTGGTCGGATTTCAGACGCAGGCGCTTTCTGTCCGCGTCGGCCTTGTCGTAATGGCCCTGAAGCCCGTTGCGATAGGCTTCTGCGCGCTCGATCTCTGTGCGAAGGCGGCTGACTTCGTTCTGGATGCGCTTGGAAAGCGGTGTCTTCCCGCCTGTCGAGGGGAACTCTGCCTCGAGCCGTTCGACGTCAGCGATCTTGTTCCGGACATTGCCGAACTCTCGCAGGATGAGGTCTGCGGCGTTTTCCAATGGAGCCGATTTGGCGGCCTCGACCTCATTATTCAGGGCGGCAAAGAAGTCGCTCGCCCAGGCGCAGGTCTCGCCCGTGAGGAATACGGTGCCGGATGTGTCGGCAGGGATGTCGCTTGCCTTCTTGAGCTTCACCAGTGTCTGGCTGCCATCATAAAGCTGGGCCTCGAAGCCCGCGCTGATGAGGGGCTGAAGCTCCTCAATGAGGTTGGCGCGTGCGTCCTCGGTGAGATTCTTGTGGCTGTATTCAAGCATGACGAGCGCCGACTTGCAGCGCTCCAGCGTCTTGTGGGCGCCGGCCAGGACTTCTGCCTCATGACCTTCGGTGTCGATCTTCAGGAAGTCGATCCGGTCCAGGGCGGTGACCGGCGCGCATTTATCGAGCGCGACCATGTCGACGGTTGCGGTCTCGAGCACAGGCGAGCGGCCCGTGTCACGCAGGCCGCTGAAAGCCCCGTCGGTCGCGACGAAAAACTCAGCCTTGCCGCCCTTTTTGGAGGCAGCGGCATTGATCGCTTCAACGCGGCCTGAAAGCCCATTCTGGCTGATATTTTTCTTCAGCAGATCGAATGCTGATGGAAGCGGCTCAAGCGCGATGACCTTGCCCTTTTGGGCGATATGGCCCGCATGGACACCGAACAGTCCGAAATTGGCGCCGATATCAACGGTAGTGGCAGCTTTGGGAAGGGTGGCATTGAGCGCGTTCAGGACGTCGGCTTCATTCATGTTGCCGATGAAAAACTCGGCACCAAAGAGGTCCCCAAGGTCGACATCGAAACGCAGTCCGTTTTTCAGCTCGGCGGTGCCTGTCTCGCCGGATCCGGCCGGATACAGCGAACGGAGCCTCGTGCGGATCAGACCACTCAACTCGATGCGCGATTTGGCGTCCCGGAGCGTCGTGAGGAGGCGGAAAAGCGATAGAAGGTCCGGCTCTGGCGACTTGCCCTTCAGAAGATAGGGCGCCCGGCGATCAGCTGGCGCAGCCGCGGGCGCAGACGCTGCGGCCTTTTTAGCCGGCGTCTTCTTCGCTGCAGTCTTCTTTTTGTTTTGTGCCTGCGCCATGCCTGTCATCTGTCTACGGATAGTCGAACCTCAGACCGGATCGCCTGATCTGGTGTCTATTTCAAGTTTGGATTTCGTTTCTTGGCAGCGCGCTCTTCCTGCCGGTAGAGCCTCGTCCACGCCTTGTCCGCTTCATCGCCGGGCGGTTCGTCGAGATAGATCTTACCCATTTTCCTCACGCCCTCATCCGTCACAAGGTCGGGCCAGTATTGCTTCATCTGCGCCCGGTCATAGGACATGAGCGCCGTGTTACCGGCCCGAAGCTCTTCTTCTATGCCCACATAGTGTTCACAAATTGACCGGGGTGCATCGATGATGGCGTAGCCGCTGTCCCAGATCTTGAGAGAGAGGTCCGTGTCAGACTTGTAGAAGACATAGTCGTCTTCATTGGCGTACTGGGCCGCTTCAAGCGCTTCACGGGTATAGATGCCATGGTTGAGCATCAGATTGCCGCCAATAGTGCGCTGGACGTAGTACCGTTTCTGCTTTGGCCAGTCGCGGAAATAGAAGGCGCAGGCCCCAACGGGCACGCCCGCCTTCTTTGCCGATTCAATCTGCTCGATGCCATTACGGATTGCGCCGGGCATGAGCAGGCAGTCGTCCGAGATCATCAGGATGTAATCGGCAGAAGCGGCGCGGAAGCCCATATTCATGAAGCCGCCCCAGCTGCGCCGGCGCATGGAGGTCTCGCCATCCTTGTAGCGATTGTACTGGAGGATGGTGATCACATCCTCCTGCTTGGTCAGCCACGGGATCGTACGGTCGTCTGACCCGCCATCGATGACAATGATTTCGCCGTCCAGGCCTTCGAGTTCCCGTCGCACGGAGGCGAGGCATTTTTCGAGAAGCTTGCGCCGGTTGAGTGTGCCGAGGACGACGCTGACGCTTGGGCGCGGGTCAAGACAGTCATGCCGGGGCCGCGGCTTGCCGGCCCGCTCCAGATTTGGACGGATCGGGTCGACCGTATGATCGACCACATAGCCGCGCTGCTCGGCATTTAGAGAGTTGTGCCACTGGTTCCTGACAGCGTTTTGAGGCGTTTGAGGTGTTGGCGCGCTCTTTCGGCCTCCACGGATGACTGAACTCGCGGCGCGGCGCGCGCGTCTGGCCCACTCCATTTCCTGCTCCTGCTAATTTCCTGCCGGTCGATTTACCGATCTCAGCACGCCGTCACACTTGCAAGGCCTATACCCAGCACGCCTTAAAATGTCTGCCATTCGAGGGAGCGCGGTTTGTCTATTCAGTCGCTCAGGAAGCTGCCGGGGCGCCCGTGCCATACGAGTTGCGCTGCCAGATCGGATGATCGTCCCTGATGAAGATGAGGTGCATCTGCCAGAGCGCGTGGTCGCCGGGCCGGTAGAGCGGATCGCACATGTCCACACAGCGGAAGCCGAGTGATTTCATGTGGAGCGACATCTCATCGAAAGTGAGGTTCTTGCGATCAACGAAATTCAGCTTGAAGTTATAAACCTCCATCATGATGAGGCTCGTATTCTTCAGCGTCTCTTCGCAGCCGGCAAGGATGTCGAGTTCGACACCGTGCGTGTCGAACTTCATGAAGTAAGGCCCCGGCATGTCGAACTCTTTGACCAGCGTGTCGATCTTGCGGAGCGGGGTGGTGTGCACGTTTTCGCCGCTTGCCACTTTGGAGAGCGCGCCGCCGACATCGTTGGATTTCAGGAACTGGCCTTCGCCATCTTCGGATGACGCGCCGCACACGACATATTTGGTGCCTTCGTGCGTCGCAGCGAGCTGCTCCCAGATCTCCAGGAAGCGCGGGTCCATGTCGATGAGGAGGGTCTGCATGTCGGGCCAATGGGACTTGTAGAAGCCCAGATCATCGCCGCGGCCGGACCCGATATTAATCAAGCTGCCAACCTCGATTTTCTTTTCTGCGATCCTGGCAAACGCGTCTGCGATATGGGCGGAATTCTCAATTGGCATGCGGCAGTCCTCAAGCGTCGAAAGTCGAACCCGTGTAGCCACAATTGCGCCGACAGAGCAAGCGGTGTGCGGATGTTACGTAGTTGACATTTTCACGCTGTGAGAGATTCTCCCGCCAAGTGGGCTGGAGTTAACAAAGTATGTCAGTTGTCAAAGAAAATGACCGTAACGGGGATGTGGGCGAAGCAGTGGCGTCGCCGTCCCGCGACTACGAGTCCGAGATTGCGGCACTGAAAAGTGACCGCAACCGCTGGAAGAGCGAGGCTCAACAGCTTGCCGAGCAATTCCAGAACATGCCCACGATCGATCGTACGTACCTTATGACGAAGGGAACGATGCGCCAGCGGCAGACCTATCACATGCTCGCGCGCGAGGTTAAGGCGGCTGAGATCCAGCGACGCCGTGAACTGGGCCAGAAATACCTGGCCGAACAGAAGCTGGACCCGGAGACGGCGAAGCTGGTCGTGCTGCAGAAGGATGGCTTTGCCTCTCTCGACCTCAGCCATCACCCACTGGTTCAAGACGCCGTCAAGGAATGCCTTGATACTTACCAGGAGGCGATCGATTCCGGCAAAGAGCTTCTGTCCAAGGACAGCCTGGAATTTGTCGGGGATGCCGGTTGGCCATTCATCGCGAGCGGCGGTGTCTACAAGCTGGCGACAAGCCCGCTGCTTCTGGCGCCTGTCATCCGCTATTTCGGCATGATGCCGATCATGACGGGCTTTGGCCTGCTGTCAGCGCGCAATGAAGAGTTCTATCCGCATTCGTCCCAGCGCCTGCACTTCGATCCGGAAGACCGCACGCAGCTGAAGGTTTTCTTCTACATCACGGATGTGGACGAGAAGTCCGGTCCGTTCATGGCCGTTCCGGCCGAGGACAGCGCCGTCCTCTACAATGACCCGGATTTCAGACTGGCCCGTCAGGATGACAGCGCCGTTCGGGAAGGATCTATCCGCACCTTTACCGGCCCGGCTGGTACGGCGATTTTCTGTGATACGTGCCGCTGCCTGCATGCAGGTGCACGGCCTGGTGACAAGAAGCGTCTTATGCTGAGCATCGAGTACAATATGCCAACGCATCTCGCCTCCAAGCTTTGGGACGGCGACCCGGTGCCTGAGCGTCGCTGCCGGACGCTGAAGGTCAGGGACTATAATCTGAACGAGTACACCGAAGCCTTGTTGGCGCACCCCAAGCCCGTGTAGAGCTCGCTGAACCATCGGTTCGAACGCACTGACACAATAGGGAAGCGGGTAAGCTCATGCCTGAGACAATGCAGGACGTGAACGTCGACAAAATCGTCGGCGAGCGTGACTTCTGGCGAAACAAGGCCGAGCAGTTCATGGCGGTCTCGCGCTCTGCAGCCGTGTTCGAGCGCGATTTCGTGATCAGGCAAGGCAGCATGAAGCAGCGCAAGCAATATCATGAGCTTGCCCGCTTTATCAAAAGCGAGGAGATCGCGCGCCGCGAAGAACTGGGGTGCCGCTATTTGGCTGAACAGTCGCTCGCGCCTGAGACGTCGGCGTTCGAAATACCGAAAGATATCGCGCACGCGTCCATCAATCTCAGCCACGACCCGCTGGTGCAGGGGGCCATCGCAGAGGGGCTGAAGTCCTATGAGGATGCGGTCGCGTCCGGCCGGGAGTTCCTGTCAAAGGACAGCCTTCAATTCCTTGGGTCGGCGGGCAAGCCATTCGGCGCCGACAGCGCAATCTTCAAACTGGCGACCAGCCCGCTCCTGCTCGCGCCGGTTATCCGCTATTTCGGCATGTTCCCGATCATGACCGGTTTCGGTGTGACGCTGGCAAAGAATGAGGAGTTTCATCGCAAATCCTCGCAACGTCTCCACTTCGACCCGGAAGACCGCGCCCAGCTGAAGGTGTTCCTCTACATCACCGATGTCGATGCCAATTCCGGCCCGTTCATGGCGGCCGCGGCAAAGGATTGCGAGTTCCTGTTCGAGCGCCCCGACTTCGTTCTCGACCGGCAGGAAGACAGCGTTCTGCCTGAGGGCGCTCTGCACGAATATCACGGGCCCGCCGGCACGATCATCTTCACCGATACGTGCCGGTGCCTGCATGGCGGCGGGCGTCCCGGCAATCGTGAGCGCCTGATGCTGAGCATGGAATACAATATGCCAACCTATCTTGGCTCAAAGCTCTGGGAAGGCGACCCGGAACCCGAACGCTGCCGGACGGAGAATATCAGGGTTGAGAACCCTGATGAGTTCATGAAAGCCCTGCTCGCGCACCCGGCGGCTGGCTAGTCCCGGTTTCCCTGTCTAAGAGACTGCTTGCGGTGCTTCTGAGCGAGCGCTCTTTTATCCCGGTGTCATGATTTAGGGGTCTGATGCTCGTACACTTTCACATACCGAAGACGGCGGGCACCAGCACAAAGCGCGTCATCGAGAGCTGGTATCAGCTCTGCCGGGTTGAGCAACTTCCGGACGTGGAGCAGCTTCGGGGCCGCTCGGACAGGGACATATGCGTTTCGAGCCATTTCTCATCGGCCATCTTCGGTGAGGACGGCGCGCTGACGGATGCGCTGCCTGAGATGGTGGGCAATCCGGACTATAAGGTCTTTACCCTCCTGCGTGATCCCTTGGATCAGCTCGTCTCGTCCTATTACCATTTCCGCAGCAAGAGCGATAAGAACATCCCGTCGGATATCGTTTCATTCGCGGAGTTTCCGAGCCGCTTTCTCTACAGAAATTCGATGTCCGCCTATGATGAGAAGGCGCGGGACGATGTGATCGGCTCGTTCTATTTCATTGGAGATACATCAGACATTGATGGCTCGATGAAGTATCTGGCAGAGCTTCTGGGCAAGCCTCCGGTCAATGTGCCGAAGGAGAATGTCGGAGATCGCGACGAGCTCATCCTGCAGCTCACATCAAGGCAGCGCTCACGCATCGAACGCGCCCTTGCGCCGGAATACGAGCTGTTCGAAACGGTGCGCGATATGCTGCGGGAGCGCAGCTTCACCGGGAGCGCTGAGACGCGCGCGGACCAGTTCGAGTTTACAAGGAAACTGGAACGGCGAATTCGAGCGCCGCAGCTTCCCGGCTTGGACGGCGCTGAAGAGGCTGATCTGCAGTCAGATATCCGCGAGCGCGAAGAAAACTATAATCAGATCATCTCATCGAAATCGGCGCGCATTGAAGAACTTGAGGTGCGCGAAGCGAGCCTCAGCGATCAGCTTAGTGATGAGCGAGACCGCAGGAATGCGGCGGAGACAGAAGCCCGGGCGATCAAGCGCCTGCTCGAGAAAGAGCAGCAGCTGAGAGCTGAGCAATACGCGCTTCTGGAAGAAACCATGCTGGAAGTGAAAGTCTGGCAGCGCAGATTGAATGAGCGCGGGAGCGTCCGCGCGATCATCGCCGCAAAGATCAAGCGGGTGCTACGTGAATTCTGGGCATGGTCCAAGGCAGGCCATGTCGTGGCGCACATCCGGAATATCGCAAACGGCGTCGCGAAGCGCTTTCGCTAGCAGGCTGAGACTGGCCTCAGTCCTCGCTCACATTGTCGAGATACCACTGATAGGTCGACGCAATGCCATCGCGAAGGCTGATCGACGGCTCCCAGCCCATTTCACGCAGGCGCGCCGCTGACATCAGCTTGCGCGGCGTACCGTCCGGCTTGGTCTCATCCTTGACGATCTTGCCGTCGAAGCCGACCACGTCTGCGACCATTTCCATGAGTTCGAGAATGGTGACGTCCGTACCGGAGCCGACATTCACATGCTCATAGCCGGAATAGTTCTTAAGCAGGAAGACGAGCGCATCGGCGCAGTCATCGCAGTGGAGGAATTCGCGGCGCGGCGTGCCGGTGCCCCAGATCTCGATCTCGCTTGCGCCTGCTTTCTTGGCCTCATGCGCCTTGCGGATGAGGGCGGGCAGGACGTGGCTGGATTTCAGGTCGAAATTGTCGCCGGGACCGTAGAGATTGGTCGGCATGGCGGAGACATAGTCGCGGCCATACTGCTTGCGATAGGCCTGTGCGAGCTTGATGCCTGCGATCTTGGCGATCGCATACCATTCATTGGTCGGCTCAAGCGGGCCGGTCAGCAGGCTTTCCTCGACGATCGGCTGGTCGGCGAACTTTGGATAGATGCAGCTGGAGCCAAGGAAGAGGATGCGGTCGACATCGCTCTTGTGGGCGGCATTGATGATGTTCGCCTCGATCATGAGGTTGTCGTAGAGAAAGTCCGCCGGATAGGTGTCGTTGGCGAGGATGCCGCCGACCTTGGCGGCTGCAACGACGATGGCGTCCGGCTTCATGTCGGCCAGAAGCTTTTCGGTTTCATCCTGGCGGATGAGATTGGCCCTGTCGCGGCCGGCGATGATCACCTCGCAGTTTTCCTGCTCCAGACGGCGCACGGTTGCGGCGCCGACCATCCCGCGATGGCCGGCAACCCACACCCGTTTTCCAGCGAGGTCATACATGATCAGGCGTCCTTCCAGACCGGGTCGCGCTGCATGACTTTGAGGTCGGACTGGACCATCTCACGGGCAAGATCGCGCGGTGAGGTCTCGTGGCTCCAGCCGAGCTGCTTCTTCGCCTTGGCCGGATCGCCGAGCAGAAGCTCAACCTCGGTCGGGCGGAAGTAGCGTGGGTCGACCTCAACGAGGCATTTGCCGGTCTCGGAGCAATAGCCCTTTTCGTCGACGCCCTTGCCCTTCCATTCGAGCTTGATGCCAACATCTTCGAAGGCCCACTCGACGAACTGGCGCACATGGGTCGTCTCACCGGTGGCGAGGACATAGTCGTCCGCCTTGTCCTGCTGCAGCATGAGCCACATGCCGCGGACGTACTCACGGGCATGGCCCCAGTCGCGCTGGGCGTCGAGGTTACCGAGATAGAGCTTTTCCTGACGGCCAAGCTTGATGGCGGCAGCGGCGCGCGTGATCTTGCGGGTCACGAAGGTTTCACCGCGCAGCGGGCTCTCATGGTTGAAGAGGATGCCGTTGGAGGCGTGCATGCCATAGGCTTCGCGGTAGTTCACCACGATCCAGTAAGCATAGAGCTTGGCGGCAGCGTAGGGGCTGCGCGGGTAGAAGGGGGTGGTTTCCTTCTGTGGCACTTCCTGAACGAGGCCGTAAAGCTCCGAGGTGGACGCCTGATAGAAACGGGTCTTGTCTTCCATGCCGAGGATACGGATCGCCTCGAGCAGGCGAAGCGCGCCCACGGCGTCGGCGTTCGCGGTGTACTCAGGCGTCTCGAACGAGACCTGGACGTGGCTCTGTGCGGCGAGGTTGTAAATCTCGTCTGGCTGGGACTCCTGGACGATCCGGATGAGGTTCGTCGAATCGGTCATGTCGCCATAGTGGAGGATCAGGCGCGGGTCATCGACATGCGGGTCCTGATAGAGATGCTCGATACGCCCAGTATTGAACGAGGAAGACCGGCGCTTCACGCCATGGACCGTATAGCCCTTCTCCAGAAGGAGTTCGACCAGATACGCCCCATCCTGTCCCGTCACGCCAGTGACCAGCGCTGTCTTGTTTTTCGATGTCATTGAAACAGTCCCGTAACTAAACTTTTGGGCACAGAATGTGCGCCGCCCCGAAGTCCATTAGCGAAGGGCTGGCAACTGCTCAACCGCTTCACCCACAAAGTGCTTATTTATTGAGGTCTGGCGCTCTTTTGCCACTCAAGAAGGGGCCTGATTGGTCCCGGAAAAGGCGACTGCCAGTCGCCCGCGGCCGACATGCTGTCCGGTGCCGGAGGAGCGATCTCAGCTGTGACCAGCGATTCGCTGACATCCCAGCGCTGGACGGGGTCGGGGTCGCAAAGCGACGCCTCGAATTCATAGCGGCTGATATTCAGGAGATTGGGAGGGATCGATGCCGATACGCTATGCACACCGTTTGTAAATCTGTCGGATCCATCGTCAGGCGTGTAGGCAATCGTGAAGATCGTCTGCTCATTCCATAGCACCCGAAAAGCAGGCTGAACGCGTTGGGAAGCGTCATGCACAGTAAACTTGAGATGAAGAAATAGCGGCTCGTCGCAAGCGAACGGCCCATTTATATTCGTCTCACCGCCCGAGAGGTAGAATTCGTTGATGGACGCTACGGGCGTTTCGTTCTTACCGATCGATCTTTGCGGATTGGTAGTCTGGCGTGAGATATCGAGAAACTGGTCGGCGCCTTTCCAGTGGAGAGGTGCCTGGCCTGAGATCGATGCTCGCACGCGCTCGTAGATTTTTCTGTCTAGTGCGAACTTTTTTGTCAGCATCTCGATATCTGTATCTGACAGGGTCGCGATCTGTTCATCGCGGATGCCAATCCGCTCCTTCGGGACCTCAACTACTGGCTTGCCGACCCGGTTTGCCAGAATGGCGATACTTGTCTGGATACTCTCGGTCAGTCCGACAAAGAAGAAGTTCGACAGTCTCGCCTCGATCTCTTCCTCGCGCTTGATCTGGAGAGCCCTGGACAGGCTAAATTCGAAGGGGCGCTGGGCATATTGTGCCAGGCTCAGCGTTAAATTGCTGTGGCGCATCTGGTGGTAATAGTAGGAAACGAAGTGCTCGACGGGGTCTCTTACGAAGGTAAGGACCTTGAGCTCCGGATTCCCAGCCAGACCTGGTTCTCTCTTGAGCAATGACGCGCTCGTGCCGACCAACCTGCCGCCGTAGTGGCCAGTCGTGCACTCCGGTTCACGAAACGGACCAAACTGCTTGGCAGAATCTCTCTGCAGCTTGAACCATTTTTCAAGAACGCGCTTCACGCTCGTCCCGGCGGTCTTCGGGATGTGATAGAAAACGTATGCCAATGTAACCTTGCTCCCCACATTCTGTTGGGCATTGAGAGACCGGCCAGTGGCGTGGACTCCTGAGCATTGGCTTATTGAGGCATGAGGCGCATGGCCAGTCCGTACAGCACCCACGGTCTGGCATCGTGCCCCTTTATCGGGTTTTCAGCGGCTTCCACCACCACTCATTCTCGATGAACCAGTCGATGGTACGGGCGAGGCCTTCCTCAAATGTGACCGAGGATTTCCAGGCGAGTTCGCTCTCGATCTTGCTGGCATCAATGGCGTAGCGAAGATCGTGGCCGGGGCGGTCCGTTACAAATTGGATAAGGTCGCGGCGCGGCTTGTCTGCGGGGCGGCGGGCATCGATGAGGTCGCAAATCGCCTCGACGACCTGCAGGTTCGTGCGTTCTGAATTGCTGCCGATATTGTAGGTTTCGCCCGGCGCGCCCTTCAGCGCCACGGTGGCGAGCGCATTGGCGTGATCTTCGACAAAGAGCCAGTCGCGGACATTCTCGCCTTTGCCGTAGACGGGTAGCGGCTTCATCGCGAGCGCGTTCAGGATCACAAGCGGGATCAGCTTTTCCGGGAAGTGGTAGGGCCCGTAATTGTTCGAACAGTTCGTCACGATGACTGGCAGGCCATAGGTGCGGCCCCAGGCGCGGGCGAGGTGATCGGATGAGGCTTTCGAAGCCGCATAGGGGGAGGACGGCTCGTAGCGGGAGTCTTCGGTAAAGATGCCGGAATCGAGCGGCAGGTCGCCGTAGACTTCATCGGTCGACACATGGACGAAGCGGAAGCTGTCGGACTTGTTCAGGTCTTCATCCCAATAGCGACGCGCCGCCTGCAGCATGGTGCTGGTGCCTACGATATTGGTCTGGATGAACTCACCCGGCCCTGTGATCGAGCGGTCGACATGGCTCTCGGCAGCGAGGTGAAGGACCGCATCGATCCTGTTCTCGACCAGAAGACGGTAGACGAGCGCCTCGTCGCAGATGTCGCCCTGAACGAAGCGGTAATTATCGAGGTCCTCGATTGGCTTCAGCGAGCTGAGGTTGGCAGCATAGGTCAGCTTGTCGAGATTGGTCACGTTGTGACCGAGGTCGCCAGCCAGGTGCCGGCAGACAGCTGAACCAATAAAGCCAGCGCCGCCCGTTACGAGAAAATTCATGTCGCGTCCGTGTGCAGTCCATCCTGATCGTGCGGGGCTGGCGCCGGTGTGGCCAGCTTGACGATGCTCAAGGCCGGATGTCATAGAACGCCCCTCAAGTCGAGGCCAGTACGGCCACAGATGATTGGTAGAGCAGGGGATTTGGTATGAAGGGCATCGTTCTGGCCGGGGGAACCGGTTCACGCCTGTTCCCGATGACGATGGCAGCATCGAAACAGCTGCTGCCTGTGTTCGACAAGCCAATGGTCTTTTACCCGATCAGCGTCCTCATGCTTGCGGGTATCAAGGACATCATCATCATCACGACACCCCACGACCAACCTGCATTCGAGCGGCTGCTGGGTGATGGAAGCCGCTTTGGTGTGAACTTTACCTTCCGCGTCCAGCCTGAACCGAAAGGCATCGCGCAGGCCTTCACGATCGCCGAAGACATCATCGACGGGGAGCCCTGCGCCCTCGTTCTGGGCGACAATATTTTCTATGGCGGCGGACTTGGCGGCCTTCTGCTCAAGGCGGCAGCGATCAGTGACGGCGCAACCGTCTTCTCCTATCCGGTCAGCGACCCGGAACGCTATGGCGTTGTGGAGTTCGGCGCGGACGGGCGCGCGGTCTCCATCGAAGAAAAGCCGGAGCAGCCAAAGTCGAACCATGCGGTCACCGGCCTCTATTTCTACGACGCCAGCGTGTGCGAGCGGGCCAAGGCTCTCAAGCCATCGAAACGCGGCGAGCTCGAGATCACCGACCTCAACCGGACCTATATGGAAGAGGGCAAATTGTCGGTGCAGCCGCTTGGGCGCGGGTTTGCCTGGCTCGATACGGGTACGCCTGACAGCCTGCTTGATGCGAGCCAGTTCGTGGCGGCCATCGAGAAGCGGCAGGGCATGAAGGTTTGCTGTCCTGAAGAGATCGCCCTGCACCGCGGCTTCATCACGCGGGCTGAGTTGGAGAAGAATGCAGACTTCTACGGCAAGTCTGAGTACGCCGCGTATCTGCGCAAGTTGCTCACTCAGAAAGGCTAGGCACTAGGCTTTTCCGAGAAAATTCTGGACGACGCTGGCGCTCATTGGCTGCCATTGGGGCATGGGCCCGAGCAGGCCGTCGGCAAGCGTGACATCCAAGACCAGACCTCTCGCTCGCTCTGCCGGGGTCGGGAAGGTGCTGCCGGGCACAGGTGTCATCTGAGGTGCTGGGCCGCCGTACTTATCCGACACATTGAAAATCTCACGGGCCCATCCGTAGCGGCTGACAGGACCGGGCGGCCCAAGGTGGAGGAGCGGCGGCACGGTCTCATTCGCGACCATCAGGTCGCTAAGCTTCAGTAGGTGGGCGGCCAGCGCATCGACATGGGTCGGGCGGCCATATTCATCATCGACGAGTTGAAGGTGATCGCGCTGCGCTGCGACAGCGAGGATCTTGCTGATGAAGCTTTCGCCTTCGCTTGAAAACAACCAGCTGACGCGCGCGGTGCACTGGCGGCCCCCTGCTGCGCGGACCGCGAGCTCCCCATTGAGCTTGCTCTGACCGTAGACAGAGTTGGGCGCGGGCTCTGCCTGCTCGGTCACGGGCTGATCCGGATTGCCCTGGCTGAACACCATGTCCGTCGAGATATGGATGAGGGGAATGTCGTCTTCTGCGCAGACCTCAGCGATGAGGCCAGCACCTTTGGCGTTTATCTCGTGGGCGCGATCAGCCTCTGCCTCAGCGCCGTCGACATTGGTATAGGCCGCGGCGTTGATGATGAGCACGGGACGCGATTGGCGAACGGCCTGCGCGATTGAGTCCCGGTTCGTTATGTCGAGCCCGTCTCGGCCCGGCGCATTGCAGCCGAGGCGGCCAAGCGCCCGGCCCAGCCGCCCGGCGCCTCCGGTGACGAGGATAGCGTTCGAGTCCATCAGCCTGCTTGCGTGAATGGAGATTTCAGCGCGCCGAGGTCTGGCCAGTCGTGGTCGCGTCTGGAGAGGGTGACGTGTTCCCTGATTGGCCAGTCGATGCCCGAGCCGGCTCCGTTCCAGAGAAGACCGCCCTCGGTTTCCGGCGCGTAGTGATCGGTGACCTTGTAGTAGACGAGCGTATCAGGATCGAGCGTCTGGTAGCCATGGGCGAAACCGGCCGGGATGTAGAAGGCTTGCGGCTGGTCATTGCTCAGCACCAGGCAAACCGATTTGCCATAGCTCGGCGAGCCGGTGCGGATGTCGACGATCGCATCGAAGATCCTACCGCGAATGACCTGGATGAGCTTTGCCTGCGCATGGGGAGGGGCCTGGAAATGCAGCCCGCGTGTCGTGCCGATCTCGGCGGAGAAGGCGTAATTGTCCTGAACCCAGTCTTCCTTCGGCAGGCCAGCGTCTTTCCAGTCGCGGGCATTCCATGATTCGCAGAACCAGCCGCGCTCATCGCCTGCGCGTTTCAGGTTGAGCAGGGCGGGCCCGGATATGGAAAAAGTCTCGACAGACGTGATTGGCATGGCGCTTGATTGCCTTCACCGCAGCTAAGGTCAAGCCATCGCAGGTTGCAATCTGGGGTGTGTCACGCCTAAAGGCTTGGGACGATTTTTGGAGGGAAACGCGTAGATGACGATCTCTATCAAACCGGTGGTTTTGTGCGGGGGGAACGGGACACGGCTGTGGCCGCTGTCGACGCCGCAACATCCAAAGCAGTTTCTCAACCTGCTCGGTGCCTCATCAATGCTGGAAGTGACGCTGGCGCGGGTTCAGGGGAACCCTGTCGACGGCCTGTCCTTCACCCAGCCCATGGTGATCGGAGCTGAACGTCATGGGCAACTGATGGGCGGTCTTTCTGGCAACGCCGACATATTGATGGAGCCTGTCGGGAAGAACTCAGCTGCGCCCGTGGCGGCGGCGGCCCTTTCAGCGGACGTCGATGATCTCGTCCTCATCCTTCCGGCAGACCATGACATTGCAGACCTCAGCGCATTTCACCGCGCGATCCTTGCTGGTGCGAAAGCGGCAAAGTCGGGCAGTGTCGTGACTTTCGGGATTATCGCGGAAACGCCTGCGACCGGCTATGGCTATATCGAAGCGGCCAGCAAATCCGGCGAGGTGATCGACGTCGTGCGCTTCGTTGAGAAGCCGGATCTCGAGACAGCCAAATCCTATATCGCTTCGGGCAATTTCTTCTGGAATGCCGGTATCTTCCTGTTCCGTGCGGGCGACATGATAGAGGCGTTCAAGGCGCATGCGCCGGACATTCTGGACGCGGTCAGCGCCGCCATGCCAAAATCGAAGCAGGGCACGGCCGCAAGCTTTGATACGGCTGCCTTCGAGGCATGTCGCTCACAGTCAATCGACTATGCCATCATCGAGCATCATGACGACCTGAAAGTCGTGCCCGTCGATATGGGGTGGAGCGATATTGGTGACTTCCAGGCACTGTGGGAGCGCTCGGAGAAAGATGAGAATGGCAATGTTCTCATCGGCAATGTCAGGGCGATCGACTGCAAGAACTGCTATATCCGCGCGACCGATACCTCGATTTCGGTGGCGGGCCGCGAGAATACGGTGATCGTTGCAGCGGGCGGCGAGATGCTTGTCTGCGACATGCACACAGTCCAGTCGGTCAAGGAGCTGGCGAAGGCCTGAGGCTTCGGCGCCGACATTTAAAATGAGAAAAGGCGGACCGTGAGGCCCGCCTTTTTCAATTCTGGTTCTGGAAGGTATCAGCGTGTCGGCTGGGAGACTTCCGGATTGATCTCGATCAGGTTGACCACATAGACCAGCGACGCATCTGGCGGCACGAGGTCATCCAGGCCAGCATCGCCATAGGCGAGCGGCGGCGGGAGGTGACCGATCAAGACGTCGCCTTCCTTCATCAGGCTGAGAAGCTGGGCGAAGCCCGGGATGAGGTCACCTGCGCGCACGACGAGCGGCGTCTGACGGCCCCAGGTCGAGGCGACGAGGGCGCCGTTCTCTGCGAGGCGGGCTTCATAGTCGATGGCGACGAGGTCGTCAGCGCGTGGGTTGGGCCCGTCGCTTTCGCCGTCCTCGATCTGGAAATAGGTGAGGCCAGATGGCTGGCGCTGGATGCCTTCGCGCGAGCGGTCCCAAGGCAGGAAGTCTTCCCAGACGGCCGCCGACACGCCTGATGGCGGTGGGAGGCTTGCGACTTCCTCGGCGTTCAGGAAGCCGTCGAGGCGGATCTTGAAGACGAGGTCGGAATTTGGCGGGATGGCCGCGCTTGGTGACGCGCCGCCATAGGCAAGCTCTGCCGGGATGTAGGTCATCCACTCATCGCCTGGCGTCATGCGCTTCAGGATTTCAGTCCAGCCAGCGATGACCTGGTCGATCACGAAGATAGCCGCTTCACCGCGGTCATAGGAGCTGTCGAACTTGGCGCCGGTTTCTTCGAGATAGCCCTCATAGGCGACGATGACCGTTGCGCCATCGAGAGGTGGTTCGCGGTCTTCGGGGCCTTGTGCGATCTCGATCCAGCGAAGGCCTTCTTCAGTGGTCTGCAGGCCTGCGCAATTGGTCGGGAAGGGCGGCTGGAACGTGCCGGAGCCGCGGCCATAGTCAGGGCAGGGCGCGCTGGCCTTGGCTGCGCGTTTTGCGGCAAGTGCCGCTTCGCTGTCAGCCGCTGCGGCCATGGGTGTATCAGTCTGGGACGCCGGGGCGGCGGTCTCACAGGCGGTCAGTACAAAGGCTGCGGCTGCGAGTCCGGTGAGAACCCTGGCAAACTGCCCATGCTTGCGTTGCGGTTGAGCCATTGTGACGCCCCCCTCCAAGTCTATCCGCAGTCTGCCTAGCAAGATTTATTCCGTTGGCAGAACATCAATCAGGTGGACCTCAAAGTTGAGGTCGGAATTTGGCGGGATCGCGCCGGGATAGCCGCGCTCACCATAGGCAATGTCCGAAGGCACATGAATCAGCCAGCGGTCGCCCGGCTTCATCAGCGCGAGGGCTTCCTGCCAGCCGGGAATGACGCCATTCGCCTGGAACATGATGGGCTGGCCGCGCTGGTAGGCGCTGTCGAACACTTCACCGCTCTCGGCAAACCGGCCTTCGTAAAGGACGACGACCGTATCATCCGGCTCCGGGCTGACGCCGTTTTCGGCGCCGCTTTCCAGAACGACGTATTCGAGGCCCGAGCCGGTCGACTGCACCGCTTCGTTAGAGGAGTCCCACGGCGTGTAGGTGCTCCACGCTTCTTCGTCGGCGGGGGGCGGCGCAAAGACCTGTTCCAGCGAGACGCGGAAGATGAGGTCGTCGCCCGGTTTGATGATGCCGTTCGGACGCGGCGTCTGGCCATAGGCAAGCTCAGACGGGATGTAGAAGACGTATTCGTCGCCTTCCGACATCAGCTGCAGGCCCTGCGTCCAGCCGGGAATGACCTGACCGACGCCAAAAATAGCCGGGCGGCCCTCATCGAAATTACCGTCAAACGTTGTGCCGTCAGTCAGGCGGCCCTCATAGAAGACCTGAACGGTCGAGCTGATGGTCGGCGACGCGCCATCTTCAGGCCCTTCACGGACGACCACATATTGAAGCCCAGACTCGGTCTCCTGAACGTTTTCTGCCTCTGGGTCCCATGGGAAGAACTCATCAAAGCTCTGCTCCTGTGCATTGCAGGCGGCCAGAAGGACCGCGCAAACGAGGCCAGAGAGAGGTTTCAACATATGGGTAGTCTCCATCAGAGGCTTTTATCTGTTTGAGTTGAGGAACTTAGGCAAGCTTTGCCTGCCTGTCACCTGCGGCTTGATGGAGCGTTCGCCTAGACCGGCTTCGCTTTCAGCGGAATCGGTCGTCGGTTTGTTTGCGCTCACGCCAGCCCGCTGAAGCTTGCCACTGGCGTGGCCTTCTCCGCCTTCATTTGATCCACTGGATCAAATGATCGCTGAGCGATCGGCTCCGAAGCTCCGCGGGTGCGGCGCATTCGCGCCGGGCTCGCCTTGCTCGCCTCCGCGTTTCCGCCGGAGTCGGAAACGCTTTAGCTGGAGCGGGGCGGATAACCTGCCCGGTCGAGCGCGTCGATGATGTCCTGCGTGTGCTGGGCATCGCGCGTTTCCATCAGGATGTCGAACTCTGCGCCCTTCGCCGGCACATCGAGCGCGATCCGGTTGTGCGAGACTTCCATGATGTTTGCGCCATTGTCGCCAATAATCTTGGACACGAGCGCCAGAAGACCCGGGCGGTCATCCCCGATGATACGGATACGGGCGAGGCGCTTTTCGCGCACAAGCGCCCGCGTCAACACAGAGGCGAGGAGGCGTGTATCGATATTGCCGCCGCAGAGAATGAGGCCGACCTTGCGTCCAGCAAACTTCTCCGGGTGAGCGAGTAGCGCGGCGAGGCCTGCAGCGCCCGCGCCTTCGGCGATCGTCTTTTCAACATCGGCGAAGAGCGTGATGGCGCGCTCGATATGCGCTTCCTCAACGAGGAGGATTTCATCGACCAGGGCCTCGACGACCTCTTTGGTGAGGTTGCCCGGTGTCTTGACCGAGATGCCCTCAGCGATGGACGCGCCGCCTGTCTTGGCTTCGCGCCCCTGAATGGCGGCCAGCATGCTGGGATACATGGACGCCTGCACGCCAACGATCTTGGTGTCAGGCTTCAGGGCCTTTGAGACGGTCGCCATGCCAGAGATCAGGCCGCCGCCGCCGATTGGCACGACGAGCACGTCGAAGTCCGGCCCATCCTCAATCATTTCGAGGGCCGCGGTACCCTGACCCGCCATGATGAGCGGATCATCGAAGGGGTGGATCCAGGTGAGGCCTTCGCGCTCGCGGACGGATTCGGCGAAAGCTTTCGCCTCATCAAATGTCTGGCCTTCCAGAAGGACGCGGGCACCAAAGTCGCGCGTATGCTGGACCTTGTTAAAGGGCGTCGTCGTCGGCATCGCAATGGTGACGGGTATGCCAAGGCGGCGGCCATGATAGGCTACACCCTGCGCATGGTTGCCGGCAGACGCAGCGATCACGCCGGCCTGCTTTTCCTCTTCACTGAGACGGGCGAGCTTGTTGAGCGCGCCGCGCTCCTTGAAGGCGGCGGTAAATTGCTGGTTCTCGAACTTCACCCAGACTTCCGCACCCGTAATCGCGCTGAGCGTCTTGGACATGCGCAGGGGCGTGCGCTCAATCTGTCCTTCAAGAACGCGGGCGGCGTCGCGTACATCGTCGAGGCTGATCGGAAGTTTCTTGCTCATGGCATCATGTCCAGTGTCAAACGCGGCGCACCCTATTGAGGGGACTGTGGCCGCGCAAGCTGCCAGAGCCGCTGTGTGTACTTGCCTGTAAATTCCCGTTTGTTTAAGCGCGAACGCAGACTGAGTGAGGAGCGCCAGAATGAAAACGCTTTCCCTTCCGGGTCATGACATAACCATTGGAGAGGGCCACCCTCTTACCGTCATGGCTGGCATGAATGTTCTTGAGAGCCGCGATCTTGCCATGAGGATCTGCGAGCATCTGAAGACCGTCTGCGAGCGGCTGGAGCTTCCCTACGTCTTCAAGGCGAGCTTCGACAAGGCGAACCGCTCTTCCATCAAGTCCTATCGTGGGCCGGGCCTCGATGAAGGCCTGCGCATCTTGTCCGACGTCAAGGAAGACTTCGGTGTCCCGGTCGTCACCGATTATCATACGCCAGAGCAGGCTGCCCCCGTTGCTGAGGTCGCAGAGATTATCCAGATCCCGGCCTTCCTCTGCCGCCAGACGGACCTCGTCGTTGCAGGCGCGGAAGCCGTGTTGGCGAGCGGTGGTTGGCTGCATGTGAAGAAGGCGCAATTCCTGGCGCCATGGGACTGTAAGAACATCATCACCAAGATTGGCGAAGTGACGGGTGAGGCCCGCAATCCGACCATTCTGTGTGAGCGGGGTTCGAGCTTTGGCTATAATAACCTCGTTGTCGACATGCTGGGCATTCCGGCGATGAAGGCGCTTGGCGTGCCGGTGACGATTGACGCGACCCACGCTGTTCAGCTGCCGGGCGCTGATCCGCGCACATCTGGCGGGTCGACCGGTGGGCGCCGCGAAGGCGTGGCCATCATTGCGCAATCAGCGATTGCAGCCGGCGCGGATGGTGTCTTCCTGGAGTTTCACGAAGACCCCGACAAGGCGCTCTGCGATGGGCCAAGCTGTCTGGATCTGGCCGAGGCTGAGACGCTTCTTTCAAAGCTGAAAGCGATCCATTCCATCGCCGCAGGCTGATAGCTGTCACGAAATACAGCAGGGCCAATACACTATTTCTAGTAATATAGAGAATATGCACGAACGGTTAGGACTCATTGGGTAGGGCTGCCCTCGGTTTAGTTCGGGTGACCTTATGTATCGTGTCCTTTCCTGTCTTCAGGACGACCACGCTTTTCTCTACGTAGCGCTTGCAGTCTTCGTTTGTACTTTGGGCGCTGTCTGCGCGCTGATTGTCTTCAACCGGGGCATTGAAAGCGATAAAGAGACGACGCGGCGGTGGTGGGCAGCTGCCGCAGGGGGTGTGACTGGCCTCGGCATCTGGGGCACGCATTTTGTCGCCATGCTGGGCTACCAGCCCGGATTTGAAGTTTCCTTCGACGGCGTTGTGACCGTTGTGTCTGCGCTGATTGCGATTGTCGGATTTGTCGGCACTTCGCAGCTTCTCATTTCAGGCTTCGGCCCTGTGCGCCGCAGCCTTAGCGCCTTCATGGCAAGCGCTACGCTCTGCATCATGCACTTCTATGGACAGAGCTCGCTGAAGGCCTCTGCGCTGATGGAATATGATGCGACCTACATTGCGGCCGCCGTTGCGATCGGCACGATTTTCTTCGCGGTGACCTATCTCTTCGGCATCAGCCAGACGAGCAAATGGCGCAATGTCGTCGGCGTTGTGGGCACTCTGCTCGCGGTTGCCTCAGTTCACTTCGTCGGTATGGCGGCGATGAAGGTCTACCCGTTGCGCGGGCTCGCGGATTCCACCTGGACGCTGTCGCGCGGTGATCTTGCCACTTTTGTCGTGCTGGGCGTCATTGCCATTCTCGCGGCAGCGATCATCGCGGCAGGCTTTCACAAGAAAATAGCCGTTTTGCGTCAGCGTGAGACCCGCCGGATCAACATGCTGGCAAACTCGGCCTCGGAAGGCATCCTGATTGTTGATGCGGCCGGGCTTATTGTTGAGGTCAATAAGGCTGCAGAAAAGCTTGCAGGCATTCCCCGCGACCGACTGATCGGCCAATCGGCCCTTGAACTCGTCGACATGAGCGCCTGCCCGAAAGATGAGGATAGCTATCACGAGACGGCGCTCAGAACGCTGGATGGAAGCAGCATTCCCGTAGATGTGCGCGTTCGCACGATGAATGCAGAAGGTGACCGTGAAGATGAGGGTGTGAGCATTTTCTGCATCCACGACCTGCGCGACCGTATGCGCCAGGAAGCCGAAATCCGCGAACTGGCCTTCAATGACCAGCTGAGTGGCCTCGCGAACCGGGAATCCTTCCAACGCGAGCTGGCCGCGAGCTTGGCGCGCAGCGGAGAAGAGCACACGGCCGTCATCCTTTTCGACCTTGATGAGTTCAAGGACATCAACGACCAGTTCGGTCATGATGCTGGCGACCGCGTGATCTTTGAAACGGCGGCCCGCTTGCGGGCGCTGGTGCCTGCCGGTGGTATGGCAGCGCGACTGGGCGGCGACGAGTTTGTGCTGCTGACCGGCCCGAAGCTTCCTGTTGACCGGATCAGTGACTATGCGAGCGAATGCGTGCGCGCGCTGTCGCTTCCGGTGCAACATGATGAGATTGCCATACGCTGCGGTGCGAGTGCCGGTGCCTGTGCAATTACAGCAACGACGAAGGATGTCGGCGAGCTGTTGAAAGCCGCTGACCGGGCCCTCTATGCGGCCAAGTCAGACGGTCGCGGCAGTGCACGCCTCTATGATGCTGAGCTGCACGAGCGCTATGAAGCGCGCCGCGACGTCGAAGTGGCCCTGTCCCGCGCCGTCGAGAATGAAGAATTCGTGCTTCACTACCAGCCCAAGGTCTGTTCGCAGACGCGCAAGGTACTGTCCTACGAAGCCCTGATCCGCTGGGAACGGCCGGGGCACGGTCTCGTCATGCCGAACGATTTCATCGAGATCGCAGAGCAGAGCATGGTCGTCACCGATATCGGCCGCTGGTGCATTCGCGAGGCTTGTGAGGCCGCGTCACGCTGGGAGTCGCACCTCGGTGTCTCGGTGAACCTGTCTGCGCGCCAGTTCCTGGACCCAAAGCTGTATGGCGATGTGCGCGAGGCGCTGCGCCGGACGGGGCTCGCGCCGAACCGCCTCGAGCTTGAGATCACCGAGACGGCGATCATTCACAATGTACAGGTGGCGGCGAACCTGCTGCAGAAATTCAAGAAACTCGGCGTGCAGATTGCGCTCGACGATTTCGGCACCGGCTACTCCTCGATGCGGTTCGTCCAGCAGCTGCCGTTTGATCGCATCAAGATCGACAAGTCCTTCGTCCTCGCCATGGAAACGGACGCCAAATCCTTCGCCATCGTGGATGCCATCCTGCGGCTCGGGCACAGCCTGTCTATCCCGGTTGTTGCTGAAGGCGTGGAGACAGAAGCGCAGGCGATGAAACTTCTCGAGGCCAAGTGCCACGAGTTTCAGGGCTTCCTGATCAGCCATCCGCTGCCGATGCCAGCCTCCATCAAGGACCTGGTTGAAGACGAAGCACGCGGCGCAGCCTGAGCCTGCGTTCAGGCCGCTTCGGTTTTCTTCGCGTAGAGACCTTCGACGCCCTGATAGGGGTCATGCTCTGCCACCAGGTGGCCGGGCGCGACTTCGATCAGCTGCGGGTTGTACTGGTCCGCATCGGGATCATCGATCACTGCTGACTTCATGAAACGCAGCGGTGCACGGCTATCAAGCGGTGACGGCAGGTCGCCGCGCAGTTTGATGCGCTCCTTGCTGCGTTCAAACTCAGGGTCCGGCGTCGGCACAGCAGAGATAAGCGCCTTGGTATAAGGATGGCGCGCGTCTTCATAGATGGCAGTGCGGCCTGCAACTTCGACGACCTTGCCCAGGTAAAGCACCATGACGCGGTGGCTGATCTCGCGCACGACCGAGAGGTCGTGGCTGATGAAGATCATGGCGAGGCCGAACTCTTTCTGGAGGTCGATGAGCAGGTCGACGACCTGCGCCTGAACCGACACGTCGAGTGCGGACACCGCCTCGTCGCAGATGAGCAGCTTGGGCCGCAGGATCATGGCGCGGGCAATGCCGACGCGCTGGTTCTGGCCACCGGACAGCTCGTGCGGGTAGCGGTTAATCAGGTGGGGCTCCAGACCGACGCGGGGCAGGAAGTCACGCACCATCTTCTCGCGCTCAGCCTTTGACATTTGCGGCTTGTGAACCGTCAGCGGCTCGGCGATGGACTGGCCGATGGTCATGCGCGGGTCGAGCGAGGCGAGCGGGTCCTGGAAGACGATCTGTAGGTCCTCGCGCAAGCTGTTCATTTCCTTGCGGCCAGCCTGGGTGATGTCGCGGCCCATCCATGCGACAGTGCCGGCAGACTGCGGTACGAGCTTGAGGACAGCGCGGGCAAGCGTGGACTTGCCGCAACCGGACTCGCCGACCACGCCCAGCGTTTCGCCCGCACGCAGGTCAAACGAGACCCCGTCGACCGCTTTCAGCATCTTGGTCTTGCCGAAGAGGCCCCCGCCGACATTGACCGGAAATTGAACCTTTACATCGCGGGCTTTCACGATTGGCTCTTCAGCCTGGGCAGGTGGCTCACCGAGTTTCGGGCGGCCTTCGCGGTTTGGCTGGTCGATGCGCGGCACGGCGTTGAGCAGCATCTTCGTATATTCGTGCTGCGGCTTGTAGAAGATGTCGTCGCTGCTGCCCGTCTCGACGATCTCGCCGTGGCGCATGACGATGACACGGTCGCACATGCGGGCGACGACGCCCATATCGTGCGTGATCAGGACGATGCCTGTGCCAGTGTCCTTCTTCAGATCGTACATCAGGTCGAGGACCTGCGCCTGTACCGTGACGTCGAGCGCGGTGGTCGGCTCGTCTGCGAGCAGGAGCTTTGGGTTGCAGAGCATGGCGATGGCGACCATCACGCGCTGGCGCATGCCGCCGGAAAGCTCATGCGGGAACTGGTCGAGGCGGCGACGGGCTTCGGGAATTCGGACCTGCTCCAGCCAGTCGACGCAGCGCTTGGTGGCTTCGTCGCCCTTCATGTTCTTGTGCAGGGCCAGCACTTCGCGCATCTGCGCGCCCACGGTGAGGTGCGGGGTGAGCGAGGTCAGCGGGTCCTGGAAGATCATCGACATCTGCGCGCCGCGGATCTGGCGCAGTGTCTTCGCCTTCGCGCCGACCATTTCCGTGCCCTGGAAATTGATCGAGCCGGTAACGGTGCCATTCTCTGCAATCAGGCCCATCGCGGCAAGGGCGGACTGGCTCTTGCCGGAGCCGGACTCGCCGACAATGCCGAGACATTCACCCGGCGCCACATCGAAGCTGGTCCCTTTAACGGCGTGGACAGTGCCATCCGGCGTGTCGAAATCGATCTTCAGGTCGCGAACGGAAAGGATGGGGTTGGTCACGTCGGGGGCAATCCTTCGGGTGGCAAGCGTCTTTGTTTCTCAACGGGCCCGACAGGCGGGTCCAAGTCAACAGGTTGCACCAGTTGGCGGGCGTGTTCCGGTCGCAAAAGCGCGGCGCAGGGGCAGATTGCCGCGAGACTTGTGCTTGCGTGACCGCGCCTGTCCGTCCTACCAGTGGCCGGTACTTTACCAGGACAAGAAACTCCGGAGAAAACGCCATGCCCGTTATGACATTCCTGAATACCTGCATCTTTGATCATGGGGCGATCCAGAAGCTTCCCGGCGTTCTGAAGGGGCACGGCGTCTCCAAGCCATTCATCATCACTGACCCCGGTATCAAGGCAGCTGGCCTGCTCGACACGGTTCTTGGCGCACTTGGCACTGAGCCGGGCGGTATCTTCTCCGACACGGTCGCCAACCCTACGGAGAACCAGGCCATCGAGGTCACCGAGCTCTACAAGTCGGCGGGCGCGGATGGCATCATCGCGCTCGGCGGTGGCTCTTCCATGGACCTTTCCAAGGCGGTTGGCCTGCTGGCGGCGCATGGCGGGCCGCTCGAGAAGTACGCTGCCATGTCGGGCGGTTCGAAACATATCGGCAAGCTTGACCCGCTGATCGCCATTCCGACGACGGCGGGCACCGGCTCTGAAGTGTCTGTTGGCATGATCACGACGCTGAATAATGGCCGCAAGGAAACCTTCGCTTCGCCGAACCTCATTCCGCCTGTCGCGATCTGCGACCCGGACCTGACGCTTGGCCTGCCGAAGATGATGACGGCTGCGACCGGTATGGATGCGGTCACGCACTGCATCGAGGCGATCCTCGTGCCAGCCTCAAACCCGCCAGCCGAAGGCATCGGTTATGACGGACTGACGCGCGCTGTCGGCGATGGCTGGCTGCGCCGCGCGGTGCAGGACGGCTCTGACAAGGAAGCGCGCTGGCACATGATGATGGCGTCCTATGAAGGCGCGCTTGCGTTTGTGAAGGGCCTTGGCTCCGTGCACGCCCTGTCGCATGCCGCCGGCCGCCTGCATGAGAAGAAGCTGCACCACGGCACGCTGAACGCGATCTTCCTGCCGCACCTATTGCGCTTCAATGATGGCTCGGCCGACGGCAAATATGAGCGCCTGCGCTTTGCGATGGGGCTCAAGCCGGGCGCGGACCTCGCTGAAGCCATCGAGAAGCTGAACGAAGATATCGGTATTCCTTCGACGCTGAAGGAAATCGGGCTCGACGCGTCCGATGGCCCGGGTGTCGTCGAATATGCGCTGGCTGACCTTGCCCACCGCGGCAATGCCAAGACGGCCACGCAGGCCGACTACGAAAAGATATATGAACTCGCCCTTGGCTAGGTGCTGTGCCTAGCGCTGGCAGTGGCCACAATAGAAGCTTGAGCGCCCCGACTGGACCATCCGTCTGATCGGGGCGTTGCAATTCTTGCAGGGCTCTCCCTCGCGGTCATAGACAGCGAAAGTGTGCTGGAAATAGCCAAGCTCTCCGCTGGCCGCCTTGAAGTCAGAAATGGATGACCCGCCTGCGGCGATGGCTTCGCGGATGACGTCATTGATGGCAATGGCAAGCCGCCCGGCGCGCACGCCTGAGACAGTCGACGCCTTGCGGCGAGGGCTGATCCCTGCCCGCCAGAGTGCCTCGCAGACATAGATATTCCCAAGCCCCGCAATCACGCGCTGATCCAGCAGGACGGACTTGATCGGCCCGGACTTGTTTCTGAGCGCCTCGCGAAGCCAGGCATGTGAGAAGCTATTGGAAAGTGGCTCAGGCCCAAAGCCTGCAAGGCGAGGATAGACATCGAGCTGCGAGAGCGGCCAAAGCTCCATGAAACCGAAGCGGCGCGGGTCGTTGTAGGTGACCGTCTCGCCGCCCTCCATCTGGAAGACGACATGGTCGTGCTTGGCGTCAGGCGTGATCTCGTGATGAAAGCTGCCCGGGCGGCCTGCGCCTGTGATCGTGAAGCGGCCTGACATGCCAAGGTGCATGATGAGCGCGTCGCCTGTCTCCAGCTCTGCCACAAGGTATTTGGCGCGGCGGCCGAGACGTTCGATCCGCTTGCCTTGCGTGCGTTCGATAAAGTCGTTCGCAAACGGGAAGCGCAGGTCAGGGCGGCGCAGCTCTGACGTGATGATGCGCCTGCCATCCATGACGGGGGCAAGGCCGCGGCGAACTGTCTCTACTTCGGGCAATTCAGGCATGGAAAGCCGATATAGCGTTTCAGGGATGCTGCAACTATGGTCGCCGCGCATGACAGATGATTTGAAGACAGACAAGACGGTAAGCTTCGGCTTTGAAGAAGTCTCGCCCGAGGAAAAAGTCTCGCGCGTGAAAGGCGTCTTCGCGTCGGTCGCAAGCCGCTATGACGTGATGAATGACCTCATGTCCGCGGGCGTTCACCGGCTATGGAAGCATGACACGATTGCCAAGCTGAACCCCCAGCCCGGTGAGAAGCTGCTCGATGTGGCGGGTGGGACCGGTGACCTCGCAAAGGCCTTTATCGACCGCGCCGACAAGGCGGGGCGTCGTCGCCAGAATGACGCGCAAGCCAGCGCGATTGTCTGCGATATCAATGAAGCCATGCTGAATGCTGGCCGAGCGCGCCGCGACATGGCGGCCTATCACGATCGCCTCGACTGGGTGTGCGGTGATGCGCAGGCGCTGCCGTTCGAGGCACGCACTTTTGACGCGCTGACCATCGCTTTCGGGATCCGAAATGTTGCTGACCGGGCAGCTGCGCTGTCGGAGTTTCGCCGCGTCCTGAAACCGGGTGGGCGTCTCGCCGTGCTGGAGTTCAGCCATATGACCGCGCCGTCACTGCAGAAGATGTATGACGCTTACAGTTTCGGCGTCATCCCGAAGCTCGGCGAGGTCGTCGCCAGCGACCGGGAGTCCTACCAGTATCTGGTTGAATCCATCCGCCGGTTTCCCAAGCAGGAAGAGTTCAGAAAAGAATTGGACACAGCCGGTTTCTCGGCTGTGTCCGTGACCAACTTTTCAGGTGGTATCGCCGCACTCCACTACGGATGGGCGGTTTGATAGATTTACTCGTCCGGCGTATCGACGGACATGCCGTCTTCACTGACCGAGATCGACAGGTCGGCATCGCCGCCCGCTGCGCTCGGCTGGCCAGCGAAGTACCAGACGCCGAAACCGATGACGGCCACGAGAAGTGCGCCGACCAGGAAGTAGAGAAAACCGTTACTGGATTGAGTATTATCAGCCATTTGCCAACTCCTTGTTGTGGCGATCAAAACGCCAGTGCACTGAATGCGTTCCCAAATATTGGAGAGACGAGTTGCTGAAAGCACTTGCTGATTATGGCCGGCTGATGCGCGCAGGCACGGCGCTGGTGCGCCATGACGTTATCCTGCCGGGCGAATACCAGACGCGTCTGCCGCTGCCTGCCCGTATGGCTGGGCGGGTGCTGCGGACGTTTGGAGGGCGCGCAAAGGGGCGTCCGGGCGAGCGGCTTGCGAGCGCGCTGGAAAAGCTTGGGCCGGCCTATATCAAGCTCGGCCAGTTTCTGGCCACGCGGCCCGATGTTTTCGGCGCTGAAACGGCGCAGGACCTGTCGCGCCTCAAGGACAAGCTGGAGCCTTTCAGCATGGCTGAGGCGCGCCGTATTCTCGCAGAAGAGTTTGGCCAGGAAGAAGCTGAAAGCCTTTTCGCAGGCCTAGGTGAGCCTGTCGCTGCTGCGTCGCTCGCGCAGGTGCACCGGCTGGAGACGTCTGACGGGCCGAAGGCAGTTAAGATCCTGCGGCCCGGCGTCGAGCAGATGATCTATCAGGAATTGCGGGCCATCCGCCGCGCGGCGCGAACGGTTGAGCGCGCATCGGTCGAGAGTCGCCGTCTTGAACCGGTCAAGTTTACCGAAACGGTCGCGACATCGATGGAAAAGGAGCTCGACTTCCGTCTGGAAGCAGGCGGCGCCGACCAGATGCGGTCAATCTCCGAGAAGGAAGACTGGTTCCGCGTGCCGGCCGTCGATTGGGACCGCACGGCCCAGCGCGTGCTGACGATTGACTGGGTTGAGGGTATCCCGCTGACCCGTCCTGAAGCGCTGGAACAGCCGGGTCTGGAGCGCGTGGCACTCGCCAACAAGATCACGCGCGGGTTTCTCTCCCACGCCATCGGGCACGGCGTCTTTCATGCGGACATGCATGAAGGCAATATATTGATCCTGCCGGACAATGAGGTCGGCTTGGTGGACTTTGGCCTGATTGGGCGGATTGGCTTCAATGAGCGCCGCTTCCTCGCTGAAATCCTCTGGGGCTTCATCCGGCGCGATTATCAGCGCGTCGCAGAAGTTCATTTCGAGGCGGGCTATGTGCCGGCGAACCAGTCCGTCGGTGAATTTGCGCAGGCGCTGCGCTCCATCGGGGAGCCGATCCACGGCAAGCCTGCTGAAGACGTCTATATGGGCCGCATCCTGCTCCAGCTGATGGACTACACTCGCACCTTCGGCATGCGGTTACGGCCCGAGCTTGTCCTGCTGCAGAAAACCATGGTGCAGGTCGAAGGGGTCGCGCGTTCAATCGACCCGAAGCATGACATCTGGAAAGCGGCAGAGCCGATCGTGAAGGGCTGGATCGCGCAGAATTTCGGGCCTGCCGGGGCGACGAAGCTGGCGGCGCGCCAGGCTCGTGAGGTCACGGACAGGTTGAAGCGCCTGCCGCACGTCATGGATGCCTTCGAAGACTTTCTGGAGACCGAACGGGCACGCGGCAAGGAGCCAGTGCGCGGCACGGGGCCGTCTGTCTGGTCTCTCGCAGGTCTCATTGGACTGGCTGTCATCGCAGGGTTCGCGCTCGCGCAATTCGCGTAAAGCGAGAATGTCCTGTGCGGTTGCCGGGTGCGTGATAGGTTAACGGGTACTTAACCTTAACACTGCCCGGACGACCCTGGAGGGCCACCCCATGAAGTATATTGCCGCGACCGCCGCCATCTGTCTTTTCCCTGCATGGCAGGCTGCTTCCGCGCAGGGCTATGGCTGCTCTGAACTGACCGGGGGCAGCTATGCGCACACGTGTGGCGGCTCCACTTCTGCGACGAAGATCATCCGGGTCGAGCGTCAGGCCTATGGCCAGCCGCCGTCGCCGACCAGCCATCATGGGTCGAGCGGCCATGTGAGCGGTGCGCGCGTCGGGCATCATCCGGGCGGGTATGCGCACCATTCCAACAGCTATTACGGTCACGGTGGATACCCGGTGCGCCATGCCGACCGCGCGGCTACGAGCTATGGTTTTGAATGGTGGACCTCAGACCGGTATTACGGCCACGGCTATCGCCCGACGACCAGCTATGAGACCCACTATCCCACCCATCATGGGCGCAATATCGGCGTCTATAGCGGCACCCGCAGCTATGTGACGACTCCGGTGAGCCCGTGTGGCTACACCGCCCCGCGTGTCACGACGACCTATACCGGCTGTGGTGGCACCGTGTATTCGTCCGCGCCGCGCGTGACGACGTATACAGCGCCAACGACCTACGCAGCGCCTGTCACCTATTCCAGCCGGACGACCTATGACAGCTATGACGCGCGTAGCGACGCCTATGCCTATGAAGAGGCGTATGACTATGACTACACGCCGGTCGTGGCCCGTGCCTCTGGCTATTGCGCCCAGGAAATCACGCCGCTTGGCGAGGATCGCCGCGGGCGTAAGCTCTATGAAGTCTGCTATCGCGACCTCTCTCCGGTGAATGATGCCCAGGCCATTGAAATCCTTTATTCGCGTATTGCGCGAGCGGCTGACGCGGCCTGCGACGCCAATCGCGGCTCGCTATCCTATCAGCGTGAAGAGCGCCGTTGCGAGGCGAATGCCATTGAGCGGGCGGTCTATGATACGGGTATCGATGCGCTGCAGCGTCATCACCTGATCAGCACAGGGCAGGGCGCGCCGCGCGTCACGGTCGGGCCGCTGCAACGCTACTAGGCGAGGCAGATCGACAGGCGGGCCTCGCATCGCGCAGGCTTGCCGTCGATTTGTAAACCAAATCCGTGCTAGGGAGGGACCGGGCAACCGGACACCCTGTCATGAGCAGCAAGCGCATTCTTCTCATCATCGGCGGCGGCATTGCGGCATACAAGTCGCTGGAGCTGATCCGCACGCTGGCCAAGCGCGGTATTTCCAGCCGCTGCATCCTGACGTCGGGCGGCGCGAATTTCGTGACACCGCTGTCTGTGTCAGCTTTGTCCGGAGACAAATGCTATAGCGACCTCTTCAGCCTCGATGATGAGGCGGAGATGGGCCATATCGAGCTGTCGCGCTCGGCTGACCTGCTGGTCGTCTGCCCGGCAACGGCGGACCTGCTGGCCAAGGCGGCGAACGGCCATGCAAATGACCTGGCCTCGACCACGCTGCTCGCCACCGACAAGCCGGTCCTGATGGTGCCAGCCATGAATGTGCGCATGTGGGAGCATGCAGCGACCAGGCGCAATGTCGAGACGCTGCGCGGTGACGGTGTCGAGGTGATGGAGCCTGATACGGGCGCCATGGCGTGCGGTGAATTCGGGCCGGGACGCCTGCCAGACGTCGAGGCGATTGCCGACCGTATTGAGAGCGCGCTTGCGCGCCAGTCCGGGCCAAAGCCACTCGAAGGCAGGCATGTCCTGCTGACGGCAGGGCCGACGCGGGAGCCGCTGGACCCTGTGCGCTATCTTTCCAATCATTCCTCCGGCAAGCAGGGCTATGAGATCGCAGGCGCTCTGGCAGAGCTCGGCGCGCGGGTGACACTGGTGTCTGGCCCGGTCGCCCTGGCACAGCCGCGCGGTGTTGATCTTGTTCGCGTCGAGACAGCCGTAGAGATGATGGAGGCCTGTGAGGCGGCGCTGCCAGCAGATGTGTTCGTATCGGTGGCAGCGGTGGCAGACTGGCGCCCCTCCACCCCGGCTGACCGCAAGCTGAAGCTCAAGGATGAGGGCAAGGGCCCGCCCGCGCTCGCCCTGTCTGAGAACCCGGACATTCTCGCGGCCATTTCGCGCCTTGTGAAAGGCCGCCCGCAACTGGTCGTCGGCTTTGCGGCGGAGACAGACGCGGTGGAGGAGAATGCGCTTCGCAAACGGGCGAGGAAGGGCTGCGACTGGATCGTCGCCAATGATGTGTCCGGCGACGTGATGGGCGGTGCAGAGAATGAGATTGCGCTTGTCACAGATGGCGGGGTCGAGAACTGGCCGCGTATGGACAAGGCGGCTGTGGCGCGCCGCCTGGCAGAGCGCATCGCTGATCATCTGTCTGGTAAGGACAAACCGCGCGTCGCTGCCGAATAATTTGTTGCGCCTGCGAAATGGGCACATGCCTTGCAGCGTGACCGGTTGATTCAACCTGAGAAATCAAATCTCAGCCAACTGCGCACGTGCGGAACGAATTGCATTGACTCTTGTTAGCTAACCGACGTGATAATGAATTGTTGGTGATTGCGTCACTAAGCTAAAGCGTACAGTAACCCGGACAGGACCATGAAGCTCATTATCGGCTATTTCACTTTGATCGTCGTCCTCCTTGCAGGTCTGTCCATCTTTGCGAATGCGCATGCCGCGAGCGAGGCGAAAGCCGAGGATGTGCCGCCGGCAGCCGAGCTTCAGCAGACGAATGGCGCCCTCCAGCCTGCCGCCTCGTTCGGCGAAGATGTGACCGCCTACGTCATCTAGGCCTTTTCAAGTTGACTCTTGCGGGCGACTCCGTCGCTTTGCCTCTCATGCAAGAGATCAAAGTCGCCATCCGCACGCTGCCCCATTTCGAGGGCCTGCCATATCCGAAATATGAGACCGAAGGTGCTGCGGGCATGGACGTGCGCGCTGCCTATGATGAGGGTGATGCGTTTGAGCTGAAGCCCGGTGAGCGGACCATGGTGCCGACCGGCATCAGCGTGGCGATCCCTGAAGGTTATGAGATCCAGATGCGGCCACGCTCAGGGCTCGCGGCAAAGCATGGTCTGACCTGCCTCAACAGCCCCGGCACGATCGACAGCGACTATCGCGGCGAGCTGAAAGTCATCCTGATCAATCATGGCAGCGAGACTTTCACGATCGCGCGGGGCGAGCGGATTGGCCAGATGGTTCTGGCGCCGGTCACGCGCCTCGTCTGGGAGGAGGTGGACAGCCTGCCTGAGACGATGCGCGGTGAAGGCGGTTTCGGGTCGACGGGGCGCTAGACGCCTGCTCGATATTCGAAGCCGGCCAGCCGAATTTCCTTGAATTGCCAGCGAGCAGTCCTTATTATCGAATTACGATAAGAAAAGGATCGCCACATGGAAATCACCAGCCCCTTCACAATGATCGTGTTCATTGTGCTCGTTTGCGTCGGTGCCGGCGTGATCAACAATTACATCAAGATGAAGGCTGACCGCGAGAATGGCGCCGCTAATCAGGATGAGCTGGAATCGATGCGCCGTGATATTGCGCGGTTGACAGAGCGGGTACGCGTTCTTGAAACGATCGCGACCGACAAGGATGAGCGCCTCCGCGATGAGATCCGCCGCCTGGCTTAAGCGCCGGACCTAGATCAGGACGCCGTCTTCCTTGGCGAATTTTGCCAGAAGATAGGCGTCCGTCTCCTCGACCGTCTCGAGCTTGCCAAAGGCGAACGCATTGCGGTCGATCACCATGTCGCGCGGCCGAAGCGTGCGCGATATCTCCAGCCCTTCAAGCGTGCGGGCCCGCGAGAAGGCGACATAGGCCTGTCCGTGGGCGAACATGCCCCGGTCGAAGTCGATAAACACCTTGTCCAGCGTTAGCCCCTGCGCCTTGTGGATGGTCACGGCGTAAGCGAGGCGCAGCGGCACCTGTTTGAATGTGCCGACAACCTCGCGTGAGACTTTCTTCGTCTCCGGGTCGAGCGTGTATTTGTACTTCTCCCAGGCGGCCGGTTCGATCTCATGAATGTGGCCGTCCAGCTCCACCCAGACATTCTCGCCCTTGAAGCCCTCGACCGTGGCGAGTGATCCGTTCACCCAGCGCCCTTCAGGGTCATTCTTGATGAGCATGACCCGCGCGCCCTTCTTGAGCTCCAGGTCAGCCTCTGTTGGGAAGGACTTCTCGTCGAACTGGCCCTGAACATTGGCCTCGAATTCATGAGACTTGCCTGGCAGGTCAGCCAGCCGCGCCTGATTGATGCGGAAGGCGTTCGCATTGTTCGGCGTGAGCACGACATGAGTTTCGCTGGCTTCGACGGCCGTGCGGCCTGAAACGGCGCCCTGTAGCAGGCGCTCATCCGTTGGTGCGAGCCGCCCCTGTCTCATGGCCCCGAGCAGCGCAAGGAAGCGCGGGTCTTCCTGGCGGAAGACGTGTTTCAGCGCCAGCAGGGCAAACTCTGCCTGTTTGAAGCCGGGGGCGTTGAAGAAATAGTGCCCACCATAGCGCTCATTCAGGATTTCGGCTTCTTCACCGCGCGCGACGGGCGGCAGCTGGTGCAGGTCGCCGGACAGGATCATCCGAACCCCGCCAAAGGGGCGTTTGTTGCCGCGATTGAGCTGAAGGCTCTTGTCGATCGCATCCAGCATGTCGGCGCGGACCATCGAGATCTCGTCGATGATCATCGTCTCGATCGCCTTGATGAGACGTGCACCGCGCAGGCGCTTGATATCGGCTTCCTCGATCAGACGCGGCGGGAATTTGAAGAAGGAATGGATCGTCTGACCGCCCGCATTCATGGCGGCGACGCCAGTGGGGGCGAGTACAACCGTATTTTCGCCAGCCTCTGCCAGGAAGCGGCGTAGCATGGTGGTCTTGCCGGTGCCCGCCCGTCCCGTCAGGAAGAGATTGCCCTGCGCACCCGCGCCCCGCGCGACCCATTCGGCGGGCGCGGCATAGACCGTATCAGGCAGGGTATTTGTGTCAGACGTTTGCATTTCACGTAGCCTTAGACGTATCCGCCCTGCTAAGCGAGGGCATGGCACTCACTCCGCAGCAGCTCGACCGTCACAAGCGCCATCTCCTGCTCAAGGAGATTGGCGGGCCGGGTGTGCAGAAGCTTATGAATGCGAAAGTCTCCATCATCGGGGCAGGCGCGCTTGGCGGGCCGTGCGCCATGTATCTGGCCGCTGCTGGCGTGGGTGAGATCGAACTTTGGGATGCCGATACGGTGGACCGGTCGAACCTGCAGAGGCAGGTCCAGTTCACCGAAGCCGATATCGGAGAGGCAAAGGTGCGCAGCCTCGCCGCACGGCTGAAGGCGGCCAATGCAGACTGCCGCATCAGCGTACAGCCGCGCCGCTGGAGTGTCGCGCAGAAGCTGTCAGGCGATATCCTGATTGATGCGACTGATAATTTCGAGACCCGGTTCGATCTGAACAGGGCCGCACATGCGAGCGGGCGGGTTCTTGTGTCCGGGGCGGCCACGCGCTGGTCGGGGCAGGTGTCTGTGTTCGCGTCTGGCGTTAAGGCAGGCACGCCCTGCTATCAGTGCTTCGTGCCTGAAGCGCCGCCGGAGGCAGAAGCCTGCGAAGATGTCGGTGTCGTCGGCCCGGTAACAGGCATCGTCGCCTCACACATGGCGCTTGAGACGTTGAAACTGATCACCGGGGCAGGGCAGACGCTGATTGGCAAGGTCAGCGTGCTCGATGGCTTAGGCGGGGTCACGCGCCAGATTGGTCTGCCGCGCGACCCGGCCTGTCCGGTATGTGGGACGAAATCGGGCGCCTAGCTCGATAGGTCGGTGTAGATGAGCGCGGTAAAGCGCTCAGCATTGATGAAGCCCCAGTCCCATTCGCCTGCCAAGGGCGCGAGCGGATTGGCGGCCTGAACGGCCTCAAGCGATGCACCGCCCGACATTTCTTCTTCGACTGCGGCCACCGCAGCGACCATCATGTCACGCAGCGTCTTAATGTCCTCACGCGTCGATTCCGGGCCGTGGCCCGGGATGATACGGGTCTCGTCATTGGTCAGGTCGTAGAGCGTCGAGAGGGCCTTGATGTAGCCAGCAAAGGTGCCGCCGCTCCACACATCCACGAAAGGAAAGCGGCCGGAGAACATGACGTCGCCCGTGTGCAGCACATTGGCTTCTTCGAAATAGACAGCCGAGTCGCCATCGGTATGGGCATCAGGAAGGTGGATGATGTGGATCGTCTGGCCGTTCAGATGAACGCGCATCTCTTCTGAATAGGTTAGCAGTGGCCATGCGGCTTCAGGCGCAGGCGGGGTGACGCGGGTTTCGCCGTTCATCTGGCTTGAATTCTCTGTGGTGAGGCGCGTCCGGACCCCGTCATGGGCGAGGATGGTCGCGCCGGTGTCGGCCATGGGCACGTTTCCACCCGTATGATCACCGTGCCAGTGCGTGTTTAGAAGTAAGCGCACTTCGGCTTCGCCAGAGATATCCTCGATAGCAGACAGCAGGGCAGGGGCCATGTCGGCATACTGGCTATCGATCACGAACGTGCCGTCCTCGCCGTAGAGGACGCCGATATTCCCGCCGCGGCCTGTCAGCATGTAGATGCCGTCGCCAAGGTCAGTTGTCTCGACAGGCGTCGGCGATGCGGACTGCGCCGTGTGGGTATGTGAACCGTGCGCCAGTGCAGGCGCCGCACCCGCGAGTGCAAGTGCAGCCAGCGCCGCGGTGCGTTGGGTAATAGTCTTGAATGTCATTTGATGCCTCCCTCAGCTTTCGGGAGAGAAGATGAGCCGGGCTCGGCGTTCGTCAATGGCGCGCAAGGCGGCCTTACGATCAGGCGGCGGATGCCTTGGCGGCTTCCGGGCAGAGAATCTTGCGGATTTCCGACTTGTCTTTTGCCTTGCGGAGCGCTTCGCGGACGTTTGGCTGGCGAAGCGTACGGCTGACCTGTGCGAGGGCGCGAAGGTGATCGGCGCCGGAGCCGACGGGTGCGATCAGCATGAAGACGAGATCGCAGGGGCGCTCATCGACGGCATCAAAGTCGACACCCGATTCAAGGCGAACAAAACCGCCAATAGGCTGTGACAGACGGTCAATCCGGGCATGCGGAATGGCGACACCTTCGCCGACACCGGTAGAGCCAAGACGTTCGCGCTCCATCACGGCATCAAAGATGTCGCGTGCATCGAGCTTGGTCTTGGCCGCAAGCGCCTGGCTGAGCAGCGTCAGCGCCTGTTTGCGGCTGTCAGCCGAAGAAGGTTCAAGGATTACGCCTTCGGAAAGAAGGCTTGTAAGATCAGTCGCCATAACGCGTCCGGATGTTCTGTCAGGATTTGCTGTCGGTGGCCGGGTCGACCCAGCCGATATTACCGTCCGCACGCCTGTACACCATGTTGAGACCAGAGTGTTTAGCATTCCGGAACATGAGTGCGGGGGCGTCGGCAAGTTCAAGCTGAAGGACGGCAGCCGAGACCGTCATCGTGCGAATTTGTGCGGCAGCTTCTGCCACAATTACAGGCGCATTGCCGTCTTCGCCGGTTTCAGCCGGATCTTCATCATCGCCCTCAGGCGTGCCCTTCAGCACGAAGGCAGAGGCAGGCTCGCTCGGGAAAGGCGACTGGCCGTTCTTGTGGTGATCCTTCAGGCGGCGCTTGTAGCGGCGCACGCGCTTCTCGATCTTGTTGAGCGCCTCGTCGAGCGCGACGTATGGATCTTCGGCCTTGCCGGTCGATTGCAGGATGATGCCGGATGGCAAATGAATATTGCAATCGATTTCGGTTTCGTGGCCATTCGGGCTGACGGTGACGTGACCATCAAAATCCCGGTCGAAGTATTTGGTGACGGCAGCTTCCAGGCCCGTTTCGATACGAGTCTTGAGCGACTCGCCGAGGTCCATCTTCCGTCCTGCTATTTGTATCTGCACGGAACTCTCCGGTTATGGGTTCCCAGTATAACGCCCAAAATCTTGGATTACGAGGCGTCGCCTCCATAATTTCGTGACAGGTTGAGTCAATGCGCTACACGCAGGGCATGTGCCATCAGGCACTTGCACGTATCTGACGGCGCCTTTGCACGCTGGACGGGATATTCAGGCTCTCGCGGTATTTCGCGACGGTGCGGCGGGCAATTTCGATGCCGAATTCTGTGAGAATTTCGACGATTTTGTCGTCGGAGAGGACCTTGTTGCCCTCTTCATCGATCAGTTGCTTGATCCGGTAGCGAACTGCTTCGGCAGAGTGCGCATCGCCGCCCGCCGTGCCGGGAATGGCAGCCGAGAAGAAGTATTTCAGCTCAAACAGGCCGCGCGGCGTGCCCATATATTTGTTCGAGGTCACGCGGCTGACTGTCGATTCATGCATGTCGATCGCGTCAGCGACCTGTTTCAAGTTCAGGGGGCGCAGATGCGCAACGCCATGCGCGAAGAAGGCGTCCTGCTGGCGCACGATCTCGCTCGCGACCTTGAGGATGGTCCGGGCACGCTGGTCGAGCGACTTGATCAGCCAGGAAGCGTTCTGCGCGCACTCTGAAATGAATTCCTTCTCGCGCTCACGCATCGGCAGAGCGCTGACCTCGGCATAATAGGCCTTGTCCATCAGGACGCGCGGTAGCGTGTCTGAATTGAGCTCCACGGCGAACATGCCGTTTGGCATCTCGCGGACGAAAACGTCCGGGGCGACGGCGATCGTCGTGCCGCTCGCAAAGGCGGAGCCGGGGCGCGGGGTCAGGGCGCGCAGTTCGGCAATCATGTCGAACACGTCTTCCTTGTCGACACCGCAGATGTCGCAAAGGCTCTTGATGTCGTGCTTGGCGACAAGGTCGAGATTCTTTACCAGCGCGTGCATGGCCGGGTCGAGCCGGTCGCGATCTTTCAGCTGAAGGGCCAGGCATTCACTGACGTCGCGGGCCATGACACCAACCGGTTCAAAGCCTTGGCAGACCTTGAGGACGGCCTCGACATTTGCCGGATCGGCGCCGAGCGCGCTCGCCACTTCTTCGAGGTCGGTCTTGCAATAGCCTGCCTCATCCGTCTCATCGACAAGACGCGCAGCGATCAGCTGGTCAGCCTGAGAGAGGCCGGACATGGAGATCTGTTTGTGAAGATGCTCATGCAGCGTGGTTTCAGAGCTGAGCGAGCCTTCGAAATCATAATCGTCACCGGAGAAGCTGCCGCCAGATCCGGCCTGCGACCAGTCAGTGCGGGCGGACGGGCCGGACATTTCATTGGCCGTCGTCGCACTGTCTGACGTGGTACCGCCGTCATAGAGGTCTTCCTTGGGCGCATCCATTGCCTCGCGCGCTTCATTGAGCGCGGAATTGTCATCGAGGTTAAGCTCTTCGCGCTTGGACGCGCGCTCTGGGGCTTCGCGGTCGCTATCATCGCGATCGCTGCTTTCGCCGTGTTCGAGCAGGGGATTGCGCTCGATCTCCGCCTCAACAAACTCAGCGAGTTCGATGTTCGAGAGCTGCAGCAGCTTGATCGCTTGCTGCAATTGCGGGGTCATCACCAGGGACTGGCCCTGGCGCATGTCGAGACGTTGTGAAATGGCCATTGGCGTTACGCAGCAAACCGCTCGCCGAGATAGACCCTGCGCACATCCTCGTTCGACAGGACATCCTGAGGCGTACCTTCAAACAGCACGCCACCATCATAGATGATCGATGCCCGGTCCACGATCTGAAGCGTCTCTCGCACCTGGTGGTCAGTGATCAGCACGCCTAGTCCGCGTTGCTTGAGATAACCGACCAGATCGGAAATGTCCGACACGGCGAGGGGGTCGATACCGGTAAACGGTTCGTCCAGAAGCATGAAACTCGGTCTGGAAGCGAGTGCACGTGCAATCTCTACGCGGCGCCGTTCACCACCCGAAAGGGAGGTCGCAGGCTGTTCGCGAAGATGCGTGATATGCAGCTCTTCCAGGAGGGCTTCGACTTCCCGCTTGCGAGCGGCCTTGTCCTTTTCGACGAGCTCAACGACCGAGAGGATATTCTCTTCGACGCTCATCCCGCGAAAAATAGAGGCTTCCTGAGGCAGGTAACCGACACCCAGGCGTGCGCGCTGATACATGGGGAGGGTAGTTACATCCGCCCCGTCAATCTCGATCGTCCCGGCATCAGCGCCGATCAGACCCATGATCATGTAGAAACACGTCGTCTTGCCCGCGCCGTTCGGCCCGAGCAGACCCACAATCTCACCGCGTTGCAGGGAAAGGGACACGTTTCTGACGACCGTGCGCTTGCCAAAAGATTTGGCGAGCCCGTGTGCTACGAGACCTGTAGCTTCTGTCGTCATAAAATTCATTCCCTTGCCCGGCGCGGAAGATTGCCGCCCGGATAAATGCTTAGGCGATCAGGCTTAATATCCGCTTAGACCGGTTCGTTCAATTTGAAGCTTCTTCGCTGGCGGCCTCGGCGTCTGCCTCGCCAGCCTCTCTCTCATTCGGGGTAATATTGAACTGTACCTGTCCGTCACCGCCGTCGAGCGTCGTGCGGCCTTCCTCGAGCCGCATGACGAGCCGGCGACCCGTCGCGACATCCTCGCCGCGGACAAGGACCACTTCGCCGGTCAGCGTGATCGTATCGGTTTGTGCATCATAGGTGCCGACATCGCCGGTCGCCTTAAGGTCAGGCGTGACATAGAAGACCTCGCCCTCGGCCACCATGGACTCAATATCGCCAAAGCCGCTCATGCCAGTCGTCTGCGTTGCGCCGGTGCCGCCATAATAGATCGTCACCTTGTCAGCGCGCAGGCGGGCATTGCCCTGCATGATGTCGACATTGTCGATCAGCACGACCTGACGCTGGCGCTCCAGGACTTCGCTTGTGTCGGCATTCACCCGGATTGGCCCGCCTTCGCCGGAAATTTGCGCAAGGGCGGCCGGAGCAGCAATTGCAGCAATGGCCAGGATCGTGGTCAGACGTCTCATCATTTCAGTAATTACTCCTCATCGACGGCCGGTGGCGCCGTAGTTGCGGCCGATGCGTTGCCTGATGCATCGCGTCCGCCAGGAAAGATCGTCATGTCGACATTGCCACGGCAACGCAGCCGTTCACCATCGTCAACAATCTCATACGTGTCACAGGTCACATCGCCAAGGGGACCTGTCCCAACAAGTGGATCGATTCCGTCCACGCGTCCTTCGCTAATGAACATTTTCGCTGACGTGGAACGGAAATCGTAGCCCTGTGCATCTATCAAGCGCACATCTTCAAACAGGGCGAGTGTCTGCGCGGCCTGGTCATAGAGACCTGACGGTGCGTCGATCTCCGTGCCGTCCTCTGTCACGAGACGAGGGTTCTGCAAGGCAATCTGTTCGGGATTGTCGCGCTGGCGCTGGGCCGTGTCAGCCGTAATCACAATCGTACTGCCTGTCTCGTCGCGGCCGGTGAATCTGGCATTCACCATGGTAACGACTTCGTCCGATGTCAGCTGCTCGATCTTGCCGGGCCCGCTGGTTACCGCATTGGCGGCAAGGTGGCCGACCATGATGCCTGCAGCGATGGCGGCGCCCGCGGTAAAGGCAAGCCTCAGCATTGCCACGAGCGAAGACCGTTTGCGCGCCTGCGCAAGCGTCATCTGCCGCCGCGGCTCCCACAAGCTGAGGGCGCTATTTGAGTCTACAGCCAATAGCCTTGCTTTCCATTGCTTCGTGCCATGCGAATGGCGTCCCCCTGCCAGCTAGCCTATCGTCGCTAATTGCGGCGATAGTCTGTCCCTAACTGTGCGCGAAAATGTCTGACTCTCCCCAACCTTCAAGGTCAAGTTGTGCACGAACTGGCAGGAAATCGAAACATGCCTGAGCGAGGGTCAGCCGGCCCTCTCTTTCGAGCATCTCTTCGAGGCCGGCCTTGATGGCGTGAAGATGGAGCACGTCATTGGCGCAGTATTGAAGCTGTGCATCCGTCAGCTCTGATGCGCCCCAGTCAGAAGACTGCTGGGCTTTCGACATATCGACGCCTGCGATCTCGCGCGCGACATCCTTCAGGCCATGACGATCCGTGTAGGTGCGGCAAAGCTTGGACGCGATCTTCGTGCACCAGACAGGCGCGCAATCGATGCCCAGCCAGTGCTTCATCATTGCGACGTCAAAACGGGCAAAGTGAAACAGCTTCAGGCTGGACGTGTCCGCCATCATCGCTTTGAGGTTCGGACAGTCGAAGCTGCGATCCAGCTGGACGACATGTGCCGTGCCGTCGCCGCTCGACAGCTGGACGACACAGAGTGCATCCCGGAACGGGTTGAGACCCATCGCTTCGGTATCGACGGCAATCTCCCGGCCAAGGTCGAGATCGGCAGGCAGATCGCCTTTGTGTAAGGTGATTTTGTTCATGCATTGACGCCTTAGACATTCTCCTGCGGGACGCAAACCGTAAAGTCGCAGAAAAGCCTTACGGAGCGCGGCTCGCAGAACGAATATCGCGGTTGCGATTGGCCATCTGGACGCTTACCACATAGGCCTTGTCAGACTGCATGCTCGCCAGGATCAGACCAGCCTGATCGCTGTCCATCAGGCGCAGGAAACCTGCGGCAAAGTTCGGGTCCATCTGGTTGAAGATGGGCGCAGCCTGATCGGGCTTCATTGCGCTGTACATTTTGGTCAGGTGTTCGAGGTCGGCTTCTGCGTTCAACGTCATCTCTTCCCAGCGCGCCTCGACGGCCTGCTGCAGGGCGGCAAGTTCTTCTGCCTTGCGTCGAAGGTCTGCTTCGCGGGCCCGAAGATCGATTTCGCGCTGCTGGAAGTCGGCGGAGCGGGCCTGAAGCACGCTCTGGTCGCTGGCGAGCGCTGCGGCGGCTTCTCCAGTCAGACAGAACTCCGATGGAAGCGCTTCCATAGGCTCGCTTGACACGGCAGGCGTGGCGGTGGCTGGTGCGGCTTCGGTCGATTGAGCAGCGGGTTGGGCAGGAGAGGCGGCCGCTTCAACGGCTGCGGCTGGCGGCGAGGTGTTCTCTGCAGACGCCAGCGTGTCGGGAAGAATGCGCACAACGCCGCCCACGGTGAAGAGGACACCGAGCGTGATCAGGACATGTGTGCGCGCTTTGCCGGCCATATCGTCGTCAGATCCTAATTATGGTTCTGGGTGACCCAGGATTCGTCATCTTCGAAAAGGAAGTCGCCATTGCGCGCGGCTCTCTTGAGCCTTTCCTGACGCGCACGCATTTCGTCGATCAATTGTTCAAGCCCGCCTTCAGACCCGGCAGGCAGCCTTGCCGGGGCCGCCTCGCGGGCTGGCTCTTCATAGGTGGTTTTTGGACGGGCCGTTGCAGGGGCAGGACGGCGCGGGGCAGAGCCTTCCGCACGCTCAACCAGCGCTTCGAGCCGGTCGCACGTCGCGTCGGCTTCTTTCATCAGCTTGCTGAGGCGGGCGGCCAGTTCACCAGCCTGGTTGCGGGTTTCCTGAGTCGCGGAGGACACGGCCGACACAGATTTGGTCATCGCCATGATGGTCGCGCCAAGCCCGTCGCGTGTGTCCTGCAGGGATTTCAGCCTGCGTGAGAGCTGCACGCAGTAAATGCAGGCTGCGAGCGAGACGAGGAAAAGCGCAAGGTCAGTGATCTGAAATTCTGGCATGGCGCTACCTCAACATGAATTCGGTTATCAGGACGCCGCGGGCGCGCTCTGCGCCAAGGACGAGTTCGGCGCGCCGCGACAGCTGTTCCTTCAGGTCCGGATAGAAGGCTTCTGCCTCGAAGTCCGAAATGTCGATCGCGCGCAGATAGGTCAGGAAGGCATCCTGAAGCATTGGCGAAGCGGCCTGGACTGCCTCGACCTCGGCAGCAGGCGTCATGACAACTGCGTTGACTTTGACGTAACGCGCATTCGCGCCATCACCGACTGTAATGAGCATGTCTTCCAGCTCGACATAGCCTGTGTCGGCGCTCGCCAGCGGAGCAGGTCCGTGGGCGTCTGGAGAGACCGCGCAGGCGGCCGATTCGGTTGCGCCGGACGGGGCCAGAAAGAAGACCACACCAAAAGCGGCCGCACCGCAGATGACGGCAATAATCGCAGAGTTTACAAGGAGATTGCCGCCGCTTTCAGCGGGCGCGGCATCATCTGCGTTCGGATTGCGGGCGTTATCAGCGGCCATCTGCCCCTCTCGGCAATGCATCATTCCACACCGCTGCTTTAGTAAATCCCCGGTAAAGGAAGCGTTAATGATTTCGCCCGAAATATTAATCATTCCATCTGGAGCGCTTTTCAGAACCCGGGGCTGATATCCGCTATGAAATTTCTAGAGACCTTGAGATCCTTGCCGCCAAGCCGCCAGCTTGCCCTGGCGGCCGCGGTGCTTGGTGTGATCTTCGCGATGGTGTTCCTCGTCCAGGGCGCGATGAGCGAACCCAAATCGCTTCTTTACTCCAAGCTGGAACCGGCGACGGCAGGTGAGGTCATCGAGGAACTGGAACAGCGCGGCATCGACTATGAACTGCGCGGAGACTCGATCTTCATTGCGCAGAGCCAGCGCGATCAGGTCCGCTATGCGCTCGCGCGTCAGGGCCTGCCGCAACAATCGGTGCAAGGCTATGAGCTGCTCGACGACGTCAACGGCTTCTCCGTAACTTCGGAAATGTACAATGCCGCCTACTGGCGCGCCAAGGAAGGTGAGCTGACGCGCACAATTCTGGCGATAGATGGCGTGTCGGCCGCACGAGTTCACATCGGCGCAAGCCTCGGGTCAGGTTTTGCCCGCTCGCAGACGCCGCAGACGGCATCCGTCACGCTGAGCACGGCGCATGACCTGTCACCCGGCCAGGCCGAAGCCATCCAGTTCCTGGTTGCGCTCGCTGTTGCGGGGCTTGCGCCAGAAGACGTTGCTGTCATCGACCCGGTCAAAGGCGTCATTGCAGGTCCGAATGTTGCGAAAGCCTCCCAGCCATCCATCGCTGCCGACAATCAGGCGACCATGCTGGAAGACAAGATCATGCGGCTGATCGAGGCCCGGGTGGGCGCAGGTAATGCGCGCGTGTCCGTCAGCGTCGATGTGAACCGCCAGCGCCAGACGATCTCGGAACGCACTGTAGACCCGGACTCACGTATCGTGCGCAGCCGCACCACTAATGATGTCAGCGAAACCAGCGCTGGTACGAGCGGCGCGCTCAGCGCAGCCAGCAATCTGCCGCAGGGCACGGGCGGCGGTGAAGGCAATTCCAGCACGATGCGCAACTCCACCGAGAGCATCAATTACGAATTCAATGAGCGCCGCACCGAAACAGAACTTCTGCCAGGTCAGGTGGAGCGGATCTCCATCGCCGTCCTTCTCAATGAGGACGCGCTTGTTGAGGAGGGGCTCGATCCGGCTGCCGCACAGGCCGCCGCACAGGAAATCCTGAACGATTTCGAGCAGCTCATCCTTTCTGGCGCAGGTCTGAACACAGCGCGGGGCGATACGCTGACGGTGGAGCTCATGCCGTTCCAGGTCGCTGAAGTGCCTGACATGGTAACAGCGCCAACCATGGTTGAGACGCTGGTCCAGAATTATTTCTGGTCGGGTCTGCAGGCGCTGCTTCTTGGTCTGGTCGTCATCGTTCTTGGCCTCGGCGTAGTTCGCCCGCTCCTGTCTCAGAAAAAGGTGGAGACCGCCGCGCTTGAAGGTCCTGCGCCGAACGCAGCCGAGAATGCCGGCGAAGAATCGCCCGACCCGTTTGTCTATCTTTCCGACTACACCCGCGAGCGTCCGGACGAGGCAGTCGCCCTGCTTCAGTCCTGGCTGAGCGAAGACAGAAAGGCAGCTGTGAATGAGTAGGGCCGTCTTTTCCCGTTTTCCGAACTTCGATTCTGTTCACGCGGGCGCATCGGTCGCGGCAGCCGCACCTGCCCAGAACCCGCGCGACAGGCTGGCTGAGCTTGAGCAGGCCCATGAGCGCGAGATGGAAAAGCGCCGGCGCGAACAGGACAGCCAGTTCAGTCGGCAGATGGGTGAGGTTCAGCTCATCCTCGACTCGCTGGCTGGCAAGGTCGAGAAGATCGAGGCGGATGCACGCCGCCAGACGGCCGCGTCCATCGCTGCGATCGCAGAGCGGCTCTTCCCGAGACTTGCCCGTCGCTTCCTTGCTGAAGAAATCTCTCTCCATCTGGAAAAGATGATCCCGCCCGGTGAGGTCTGCATTGACATAAAGGCCGAACCACATCTGGCTGAGCAGCTGTATGAGACGATCCAGCGCTCAAAGCAGCTGGCTGATATCTGCAACGTGATCCCACAGGAAGATGCCTGCGGAAACCGCGTCGATGTCAGCTGGAAGAGCGGGGGTCTGGATTTCGATTTCGATGGTCTGCTGGAAGCCTGTATCGGGCATCTGCGCAGCGAGCGGCCGAGTGAACAGGAGACTGAGTGATGGCAAATCCTGAGGTTCAGCCAAGCAGCGACGAAAGCGAAGACCGGCGAGATACCTCTCCGGTCAATCAGTTTCGCCGCGCGATTTATGGCGTGCCTGTCACCCTGACCGTGTCGGTCGGCCAGCGCCGTCTCAGCGTTCAGGAAGTGCTCGACCTCACGCCAGACTCCGTCATCGCACTCGACTCGCGCATTGAAGATCCGGTCCGCCTGATGGTCGATGACAAGCTCATCGCCCGCGGCGAGCTGGTCGAGACTGACAATGGCGGTATTGCCGTCAAGATCACTGAAATCGCGGAAGAGGCTGATGCTTCTGAAGGCTAGGGATAGTGGCCTGATCCTGCGTCTCGCCAGCCTGATTGCCTTTGCCCTTATCCTTGGCTTTGCGGCGCACGCGCAGGAAGCTGGCGATGCGGGCGCGGCGCTGGATGCTGTGCTTGGTCAGGACGGCGAAGGCGGGCTGAGCGGTACCGTCATAATCCTGTTCCTTGTCGTGACGGTGCTCAGCCTTGTGCCGGGCCTCGCCATGATGGTGACCTGCCTGCCATTCCTGGTCATCGTGTTTTCATTCATCCGGCAGGCGCTCGGCGTTCAGCAGGCCCCGCCAAACATGATGCTGATGGCGCTCGCCATCTTCCTGACCTTCTTCATCATGGAGCCCACCTTCACCCAGGCATGGGCAAATGGTGTCTCGCCGTACATCGACGGCACGATTGATGAGGCCGTTGCCTGGCAGCAGACAACCGATCCATTCCGGACCTTCATGACCGCGCGTGTCGAACCGGGGACGCTCAGCGTGCTGGGCGATGCGCTCAACCGGCCCATCGTCGAAGGCGAGGAGCCAGCTTTCTCGATGCTGGCCACCGGGTTCATGCTTTCTGAAATTAAACATGCATTTCAGATCGGATTTGTAATCTTTCTTCCATTTCTTGTTATTGATCTCGTCGTAGCGTCTGTCCTGATGGCCGTCGGCATGATGATGGTTCCGCCAACCGTCGTGTCGCTGCCATTCAAGATCGGGTTCTTCGTGCTGGCCGATGGCTGGCTGAAGATCACCGAGGCACTGGTAAGAGGATATGCCGGATGAGCGAGGCTGCGACAAAGCCCGGATCGAACGTCACCCAGATGCGCGCCCGAGGCGGCGCCGCATCCGGTAAGGTTGGCGCGATCCCGCCGGCACGGCGGGCGGCTGTCGTCATCGCCATGCTGGGCGAGCAGGCCGCGCGTCCCATCGTCGAAAAGCTGGACAATGCTTCGCTTGCGCAGGTCGCCAATGAGCTTGAGGCGGTTTCCTATCTCGGCCGTGAAGAGCTGACCGAAATCGTCATGGACTTCCTCCAGGCGCTTCGCGCGACCAACGGCTCATTCCGGGGTGGACGTGAGCGCGCGCGGGAAATCGTTTCCAGCTTCCTTGATGAAAACCGCGCCGATATCGTTTTCGGCAATGTCGAAATGCCAAAGCCCCAGCCCGTCTCGAAGTCGAGCGATGTCTGGACGCGCCTTGAAGCGCGCAAGCCGGCGGTGGTGGCGGCCTATCTGTCGAAGCTGACCGCGAATATCAGTGCGATCATCCTGCGTAAGCTCGACGTTGCCTTTGCCTCAGAAGTGGTCGGCCACCTTCAGGAGCCGATGCTGGACAGCACGATCGGGTATCTTGTGGGCGGCGAGGATGTCGATAGCGAGATTGAGGATGTCGTCGCCCAGATGGTCGAGATCGAGTTTCTCAATCAGGTACAGACGAATGAGGATTCGGGCAGTGGGAACGCGGAATCCGTC